>CAMDAQ010000186.1 GCA_945888705.1 Singulisphaera sp. GP187 | reverse complement strand
ATGGATCAGGGCTGTCCGGCTGCGCCGCCGCAGTCACCGACCGTGTAGAGCTCGCCCACGGCGTTGATCTGGACCTTGATCTGGTCGTGCCAGCACTGGTAGTTCGCTCCAGTGCCGCCTGCCATGGTGACCACGCGCGTGAACACCTTCAGTGCGCCTTGGTCGTTCACGAGGTACGCGCTTGCCGGTGCGCAGCCAGGACTCTGCACGACCCACGGGGTGGCGACGCCGCCGGGCAGCACCTGGATCTGGTTGTTTCCCGGCAGCCAGAGTTCCCATCGGTTCGTAATGGCGTTGTACACGAACACCATCGCCAGAGTGAGCCCCGATCCCAGGATCGTTGTGTTGCCTTCGATGTTGATCTTCGACGCTTCCTCAGGCGTGCTGAAGCCGGTGTTGCGCGCCACCTGCACGTCCACTACGCGGTTGGGCAGCACATAGGGGACGCTCGGGCCGAAGCCGCCACTCGAACCGCGGGCACGGGTCGAGCGTGCCTTCAGGTAGAAGTCATCCGCAGCGCTGACCGAGTAGGGATTGACCTGATTGACTTCCTTACCGGTGATGAGCTGGACTTCGGCATCGTTGGATGGATCGAACCACTCGCCCGTGTTGACCTCGAGGGCCATGAAGCGGAGGTTGGGGAATCCACGGACGGAGGCGATGCCCGTGTCCTCCGCGCTCGTATCGCCCCACTTGGGAACGGTCGAGGTCGTAGGTGGAGTCACCTGACCGCATTGCGGGAAGATCGAGCTGGCCGAGCCTTGGCCGGGGGCCGAACCCGTGAGCACATTCCGCATCTGCTCAGGCGGCACACCGAGTCCCTCGAACTGCAGCTTGGCGAACTCCTGCAGGAGCACCGCCGCGCCACCGATCATCGCCGCGGCTGCCGAGGTTCCGTCGAACCCAGCCGTGTAGCGACGAAGATTCGTTCGTTCGGGTGCGGTCGGAGTTCCCGAGTAGCCCGCGCTGGCATCATCGCCCAGGAAGAGGTCGCCGTAGCCGGCGGCACAGACTCCCGTGCCCCAGCCCGAGATGGCGAGGTTGTTGGTGCCAGCTTCCGGCTCAGGGTTCAGGTAGTTGCTCATGCCCAAACGGCAGTAGTCGTTGCCGGGAAGGACAGCCGGCGGCTTGGCGGCGAAGCCCGCGGCCGTGATGCTGTCAGGCGGGGGGAATGGACCTTCTTCGGGGGCGGGAGCTGCGGCAACCGGCAGCTGGAGCTGGAAGCCCGGCCAGACGGCGCCGACCACGACGCAGTTCTGCGTGTCAGCCGCGGTCGGGTCTTCTGCATCTCGAACCTGGGCTGGTGCGACGATCTGAGCCCCATTGCCTGCCGAGAGCACAAAGCACAGGCCGGCATCGATGCCCAGGCTGATGGCGTCGCGAATGGCCTGGCCCTGCTCAGGAGCCGCATCGTTAATCGAATTGAGCGGCTGGAACCCGGCGGCCGTCTCCATCGGAATCACGCAGACGTTCGACGCGGGGAATTCGCTCCCCGAATCCGCGGTGAGGTAGTAGGAAGCGCTCGCGATGGCTGCCGAGGTGCGGCTGGTGCCGGTCGACGACAGCGCGGGGAAGAACCATGGCTCGGCAGCATGGCAGAGCCCGGTCACGCCCTTGGTGTCGCGGTTGGCCACCAGCACCGACATGACGGCTGTGCCGTGCTGCGGGTACACCACGAATCCATCGGGGGGATAGGTGGGGTTGCTCACATCAACGCAATTGGCTGGGTTGGTCTCCAGCGGGCTGCAGCGCGCGCAGCAATCCTCGGCGGTCTCTTCGAAGCCGCCGCAGTCGCATGGGACCGGAGTCGGGTTGATCAGGAATGGGGCCTGTCCTGGCTCGACGACGATCTTGGACTCGCCATTGACGAGGAACTCCTCGTGGTTGACGAACATGCTCAGGTCGACGATGCCAACCTTGATACCGGAGCCGTTCAACTCCGCCTGGCCGAACAGCGCGTTAGCCAAGAAGTCCATGTAGCCAACGTCAAGACCACCGCCGAGGTAGGTCGAGGCGCGCATGAACGGGAAGAAGTCCGCGTTCGTCGGCGCGCTAGGGGGCGGCAACTGGCGAAGGCGCGTGCCCCAGAGGGCGAGCGGCATGCTGCCCACCGCGACTTGGCCCTGCACGCCATCAAGGCCGGGGCTCACCGCCGGCTGGGTGATCGTGGTGGCGGTGTCGAGGGGGAACCGAGTCGGGTCGGCAGGATTGCCGAACGTTTCGCCAAGCAGCAGGTTTGAATCGCCGTAGTACGGAGTCGCCAGGGTGGTGGGGTCGTACGGGTTGCCCTGATCGAAGGCAGACAGGCCCGGAATCGGGCCGGGAGCCGCTAGCGCTGGATTGATGGCGTAAATCGATCGAGCCGCGGTCGCAGCGGTGGTCTCGGCGTCGGTTGTGTCAACGCTCGCAAGGTCGGAGAAGTAGTCGCGGGTGATGAAGCAGTCCGGGATCGTCAGCGCACTCGCGGCGCAGTCGGCGTCCCAGGAGATCGAGCAGCACAAGTAGTTCACGGCGCAGACCACTGCGCAGCAGTTGGGTTCCCTGGAACCATTGAGAGCGCCAGCAGACTGCAAGGCGTGGTGTTGGAGTCGGCCGGCCGTGAAGGTCGACCAAGAGCCGCCACCCGTCGACGGGTCGGGCTGACCTGGAGGGCCACCCGTCACGTTTCCGCAGCCCTCGTACAGCGCCGCCGGACCGTTTGGCGGGCCGCAAAGGAAGTTGGACATCGTCAGGCAACCCCAGTCCCAGACCGCAACGCCGCCGGCGCAGATTGGCGGACCGATGCAAGAGTCGGCACCAACGGACGGCGTGTACCACTCGTTGATCAGATCGATGCAGCCGGCGATCGCGTCGCCGCCCTGCAGACCGCCGCAGTTGGCGCAGCCCGCATCCGCGTAGGGCGGAAAGATCGGCCCATTGGCGCACTCGGCGTCGAAGAGATCGCTGCACTCGCCGGGAGGAGTCGGGCACTGGGCCTGATTGACGCGCGCCTCGATCTCGACGAGGTCGACCATCGCCAACCCCTGCAGGTAGCTCGCGGTGCTGAGCAGGTCGCCCTTGCACTGCACGGCGATCCAGTCCGAGAGATCGCGCGACCAACGGCCCGAACGACGACGAGCACGTTCGCGGAGTTCCGCGGTCTGCGCCGGGGTCAGGTCGACCATCGACGA
>CAMDAQ010000185.1 GCA_945888705.1 Singulisphaera sp. GP187 | reverse complement strand
CGATGCGCGCGCGACTGGCCGAGCTGCTCGGCGCGCACGTGAGCGCCATCAACATCAAGGGCAAGACGCACGAGAAGGTCGACGCCGTCGGCGAAGGGCGAGCCATCGAAGTGCACGTCGTCGCCTTGCTCGTGCCGTGAGTGCGCCGCTCGTGCCGAGCGGGCACGGCGCACCGAGCGATTGATCGACGCTGATGCCACCGAAGTTGCAGCGGCCATGTCGGGCGGTCTGCACAATCGTGTAGCCTTGATGCCATGCGAGCCATCGTCACTGGCCAGATCGGCGTGGACAAGAAGCCCTACCTGCGGGACGTCGAGCGCCATGCCGGCGAACGCGGTGACCGCATGCAGGTCTTCCACATCGGCGACCTGATGTATGCCGAGGCCCCCGACGTGCGACCGGGCCGGATCCTCGACCTGCCCATCAGCCGGCTCAACAGCCTGCGCCGTGCAGCCTTCAAGGACGTGATCGCGCACACCATGCCGCGCGAAGAGCACCCGAACATCGTGGTGAACACCCACGCCACCTTCCGCTGGCGGCATGGGCTCTTCAGCGCCTTCGACTTCGACCAGCTCCGCCGGCTCGAACCGAACATGTTCATCTGCCTGGTCGACAACGTCGAGACCGTGCACCACCGGCTGCACGCCGAGCATGACATCGACGCCACGCTGAAGGACTGCATGGTCTGGCGCGAGGAGGAGATCCTGGCCACCGAACTGATGGCGCAGGCGCTCGATTGCCGGGACCAGTTCTACATCCTGAGCCGCGGCCGCCACAAGGACACGGTCGAGACCTGCCTGCGCCTGGTCACCCGGCCCGACATGCGCAAGGTCTACCCGAGCTTCCCCATGAGCCACGTGGTCGACATGCCCGACGTGCTCGAGGAGATCGAGCGGTTCCGCGCCGCGCTGGCGCGATTCTTCATCACGTTCGATCCTGCAGACGTGGATGAGAAGTTGCTGCTCGACCGCGGACTGGCCGCCGCGCGCGAAGGCAAGGACTTCATCGAGGTGGCGGCTCATGCCTTCGGCGGCCGCGCCGGCGCTCCACCGATGAAGGTCAGCGTGCGCGAGATCCTGGACATCGCCGGTGACGTGGATGGCCAGATCTACATGCGCGACTTCAAGTTGATCGACCAGAGCGACATGATCGTCTCGCTGGTGCCCGAGCTGCCGGGCGGCGTGCCGGGCCTGTCGAGCGGGGTGGAGCGCGAGCTGCACCACGCGTGGGAGCACACCAAGGAGGTCTACGTGGTGTGGAAGCCCCGCAAGGCGCCGTCGCCCTTCATCACCGAGACCGCGACGAAGATCTTCCGGAGCGTCGATGAGGCGCTGTCCTACTTCGAGTCCAAGGGCATGATGGCCCCTGCGACGCTGTTCGGCCACTGAGCCCGAGGGCGCATGCGCCGCTGGAAGCTCACGGTCGCCTACGACGGCACGCACTTCCACGGCTGGCAGCGCCAGGAGGTTCCGGGCGGCGAGCCGCTGCGCACCGTGCAAGGCGTGCTGGAGTCAACGATCACGTCGACCTTCTCGATCGATGCCCGCGTCGTCGGTGCGAGTCGCACCGATGCAGGCGTGCACGCCCGCGCGCAGATTGCGGCGTTCAACTGCGGGATCGAGATCGATGGCGATCGGCTCGCGCGCGCCATCAGTGCGCGGCTGCCTGATGATGTTGCGGTGGTCGCTGCGGAACCCGTTCATGCGGACTTCGATCCGATCGGCGACTGCGTGAGCAAGGGCTATCGATACACCTTCCGCGATGCATGTCCCAATGCACACCGCGCCGGGGTGTTCGAGCGGCTGTGGGTCGCTGCGACGCCGCATGCCGTCGACGTCGCACGCATGCAGGCCGCCGCTGGCATGTTCGTGGGAACGCATGACTTCGCCGGCTTGGCCCACAGCATCGAGGCTCGCGCCACGACCGTGCGCACGATCCATGGTTGCTCGGTCCGGCGCATGCCAGGGGGCACGGTGGCGATCGACGTGAGTGGCACGGGATTCCTGCACAACATGGTCCGGATCCTGGCTGGCACGCTGTTGGACGTGGGCCGCGGGCACCGTGAGCCGGCGCACGTCCGCACGATCCTTGCCTCGCGCGATCGCAGCCTTGCCGGGCCGACGATGCCGGCGCAAGGGCTGTGCCTGGAGTGGATCCTCTATCCGAAGGCCGCGGTCCATCCATGATGCTCCTGCACTGGTCGCTCTCGATCCTGCTGGTGATCACCGCCACATTCGGCGCAACCGCTGCAGACCCGCCGCGAGGCCCCGGCAGCGTGGTCGAAGCCACGATGGCATCGCTCAGTGCGGAAGCTGCGGCCATGACCGCGCCCGGCGATGAGATCGGTCGCGAGCTGACCGAGGCGCGGCGAACCTGGCGCGCGGTCGCGATCGAGGTGCTGCGCGCAGCAGCGAACGAACCGTGGTCCTCGCAGGCTGCGTTCGTCACTGGCATGCGCATGGCCGATGCTCGATCCACCATCGATGCTGCGGTGGCTCGCGCGCTCGCGCGCCCCCGCAGCGACGCGGAGGTGGTGCGCTTGGTTGCGGCGGCGCGGGCCTTCACGGAGCGGGGCCCCACGGCCGTTCATGCGCTCGCAGCCGACGATCCCGCTCGCATCGATGCCGCCGTCGCCACGTGCCTTGCAGGGCTCGCTGAAGCCTTGGCGCCCTTCGCTGCCGACGATGCTGGCGCGCTTGGGCTGGACGCCGATCTTTGGCCTTCGGCCGAGGGTGGCGGCGGCTCGACGAAAGCCCTCGAGCGGCTCATGGTCGCGCTTGAACAGCTCACGCCCACGGAGCCATGGGTCGTCCGGGCAAGGGCCGGGACGGCGATGCTTCGCCAGACAGCCATGATCGCTGCGTTCCGTCCAGAGGTCGAGTCGATCGCCGAGGCTGCCCTTGGGTCGATCCGACTGCTGCGTGCCTTGGAGGCCGTGACCTGGCTCGACGAGGACACCAAGGGATCCCTGCGCACATCGTGCGAGTCGGCGCTGGCGGATCTTGATCGAACGGCTGATCGCGAACGCACTGCCGTGGAACTCAAGCGCCTGCGCGGGGCGGGCGCGCTGCTGGATGACCTGTCCGTGCTGTGTGCAGGCCGTGGCGGACGACCGCCTTTGGGCGTGGATGGTGCCGCACGCTGCGTTCGGCTGGTCATGGACGGTGACGTTGCCGCAG
>CAMDAQ010000184.1 GCA_945888705.1 Singulisphaera sp. GP187 | reverse complement strand
GCCTTCGGCAGCGCGGCCGTGATCCTGGCCTTCGGCGTGGCGACGTGGTGCAACTACTTCTACGCGTCGAGCTTCGCTGCGGTCTTCATCATGTCGGTCTCGCCGCTGCTGCTCGTGGCCTACGTGCTGACACTGCTCTTCGATACCGGCTTCGCGCCGCAATCGATCGCGAAGGACTTCCGGCCCGAGGTCTGGAAGGCCGGCCTGCTCATGGCTCTCGGCGTGGCCGTGCTCTGCGCCGTGGCGGTCGCCGTGAGCACGAGGCTCGGTCAGGTGCTCACCGTGACCGTGACGGTCGGCACGCTGCTCATCGGGCTGCTGAGCGACTGGTTCTTCGGCCGCACGGTGTCGGCCGGCGCCGAGAAGGCCGGCGAAGCCGCGTACTGGGCAAGCAAGACCGCCTGGGGCATCGTGCCGAACTTCCAGGTCTTCTGGGTCACGGACGCGGTGAACCAGGGCGTGGCGATCCCGGCGAACTACCTTGGGCTGACGGCCCTGTACGCGGCGTGCTTCGTGGCTGCGGCGCTCGCGCTCGGCGTGGCACTGTTCCAGCGCCGCGAAGTGGGCTGAGTCCGGATCGCTCGCGGCGATCCAGTGGGCTGAGTCCCAGTCAGTCCCAACGCTCGACCTGCCGCTGCACCTTGGCACGCGACAGGAAGATCAGCGTGGCGAAGGGAACGATGGCGACGGCGATCGTGACGCCCGCCTGCATGATCATGGTCATGCGACGATTGGCGGCGGGGTCGAATTCGCCCAGCAGCTCGCGCATGCGCGGGTCGTTGGAGGCCGCGATCTGCCACTCGTGCGCCAAGCGGTTGTACTCGACCTGCGTGGGCAGGAGCAGCCACGAGAGCACCAGGCTGACGGCGGCGATGATCAGGCGCAGGACCGCCCAGCGCTGCACGCGAGCAATGCCGAGGCGTCGCTGCGCGACCACACCGAGCCCGCCGACACCAAGCAAGACGCCGAGCCCCACCGACAGCGCGCCCCCGACGACGACGAACACGAGCAGCACCATCGGCATGCGCGGCGGCTCCCCGCCGGGCGCGGCCATCTTCATGAGCATGGGGGCGGCAAGGGCCGCGCCGACGCTGAGCAGCATGAGCAACGAGCCAAGCGCCGCATAGGCCAGAAGCGTGATGCCGACGGGCATGGCCCATCGCGCGATGGGCGGCGGCAGGTCCTCGGCCGCAAGCGGCCGATCCGCGCGCGGGGGCGTGGGCGAATCGAGCACGGTCAGTTGCCGGCGCCGTCGCGCTGCTTGCGGGCCTGTTGCTGCTGGTACTTCAGCTGCTCGAGCTGCTGTTCCAACTGTTCGGGCGGCGGTACCTGGAGCTCGTAGCGGAGCATCTCGGGCGCCTTCTTCCACCACTCAAGCAGTTTCTTGATCGCGTCGATGCGCTTGCCAAGGACGACCATGCCGTCGCCGGTGCCAGTGCCCCCGAGCTGGTACTGGCGGAAGAGCTCCGGCACTTCCTTCTCGCACTGCTCGCAGGTGCGCTTCCACTTCTCGAAGACCTTGTTGCCGGCCTCGCTCACCTGGTACTGGCCTTCGGGAACGCCCATCGCCGCGAGCAGGTCGTCCAGCGTGTCGGCGGTGCCGCTGCTGAACTTGCAGGCAAGCGCATTCGAGGCGTTGAAGGTCAGGTTTTCCTTCGCGTTGCTGAGTTCGTGCTCGCCCTCGAGGGTGTCGAAGAAGGTGACCTTGCCCGTGTCCGGATCGACGTCGTAGGAGAGCAGATCCTCGGCGTGCACCATGGCCCGCCCCACGTAGCCGCTGCGCCCGCCCATTTCGCAGGTGCGGGCAACGGCGTCCTCCCATTCCTGAGCACCCTGCTCGACCCAGCCCTGGCCGGCGATGCGGGTGATCGAGCCCATGGACCCGGTCTTCATGAAGTAGATCTCGGGCGCGTACATCGCAGTGAACGCGCCGCCGGAGATCGCCTTCTCAATCCACGCAACGAGACGGTGGCCGCCGTCACGGATTCCCATCAGCGCAGCCTGGATCTCAGGGGTCTCGAGCACCAGGCCACCGTTGGAGTTGATCTTGATGATCACGATCTGTCCCGGACCGGCCGCGTTGGCCATGTCCTTGATCGTGTGCATGTCCTTGGCGCGCAGCTGGATGCCCACCGTTCCCTCGAGCGGGAGGATGAAGATCTGCTTCGTCTCCTGCTCGTCCGCTGCGGCAGCGGGCTTGTCATCCTTCTTCGGCGCGGCCTTGGTACCGGACTTGGCCGCGGTCGACGGCTTCGTCGATTGGGCCAGCGCAGCTTGCGCGGGCGCAAGAGCGATCAGCGAGGCGAGCAGCGTGGCGATGGTGGTCGTCGGGGTCATGGTCGGTATTCGCGTGGTCTGGGTGGACGTGGAAGGACGGTGATGGATGCAGCAACCAGCGGCGGCGAACGGCTCAGCCGCCGCCTGGGCCGCCGGGCGAGCCGAAGCCGCGGCCTCCACGACCGCCGCCGGTGCCCGAGCCGCCCTGATTGTCCTTCTTCGCCTTGTTGCGGGCGATCTGCTCCTGCTTCCAGCGCTCGATCTGGTCCTTGAGCTGGTTCAGGTCGGGGTGACGGGTCATGCGCCACTTGGTGTAGGCAGCGTTGTTCTTCTCGAGCAGGTCGACGATCTTCTCGTAGTTGCGCTTGGCGAGGTCGGTGTACTTGCCCGCGTCGAGCTGGAGCTTCGAGCGGGAGTCCTGCCACAGTTGCTCAGCTTCGTCGAAGGCGCGGTTCCACGCCTTGGCCCAGTCGGCGCTGATGCGCTCCCCTGCGCCGATTCCAGGTTCCTGCTCGCTCGGCACGACCTGGTACTCGCGATAGCCACGCAGGAACATGAGCTCACCAAGGTCGCTCGCGCTGCCATCGGCAAGACCCAAGTCCTCGGCCGTGTCGGCGTCGAAGGCGGCAAAGCCCTTCTCGCTGCCATCCACGACCCACGTGCCATCGGCATCCTGCGTCCAGACCAGGTCGCGCCCCTTCCAGGATGCGCTGAGCTTGAGCTCGGGGCGCATCATGGCGCGGCCGATCATGATGTCGTAGCCGCCAACTTCGAAGAAGCCATTGGCGATCGCCACGACCGCCTCGCGGAACTTGGCCAGCACCTGAGGGTCCTCGACGCCGTAGCGCTCGGCAATCCGGCCCAGGCCGTCGAGCCGCGCGCCGGGCTTCATGTACATGTCCTTGAA
>CAMDAQ010000183.1 GCA_945888705.1 Singulisphaera sp. GP187 | reverse complement strand
CCGCTCGGATCCGGCCAGGTGTCCTTCACCTGCACGGGAGAGCCCTGCCCGAAGGACACAGGCCTCACCGCACCGGAGTGCCGCGAATGCTGCGGTGCACGCCCGCCGCTCGTGGACGGGTTGCCCCAGCCCTTCGCGCCCGGCCAGGTCTCGGCCGTCACGTTCGGTCGCCGGGATGCGCCCGCGGGCAACATCAGCGTGCTGCGCCTGGTCGATACCGGTGACCAGTCGCTCGCTCCGACGCTGGGCTCGGGCCAGCTGTGGGCGACCCAGAACTTCACCGACCCATCATGGGACCTCGCCACGCTCGGCAATCTCTTCGGGGTGACCTTCGACGGCCAGGGCAACATCTACGTCGCCCACACCGAGCTCTACCAGGACGACGTCCTGGGTTCGCTGGGCGTCTCACCGGCCGGTGATGGACGTGGTGCCATCTACCGCATCGACGGGACCACCGGCGTACCGACGCTGTGGCGCACGTTGCCCCAGGCTTCAGGACCGGGCGCGGCCGTCGGTCTGGGCAACCTCGACTTCGACTGCCAACGTGACTGCCTCTTCGCTGCGAATCTCGAGGATGGACGCATCTACTCCATCAACGCCACCACCGGCGGCATCAGCGCCTTCGACGTGCAGAGCGGCGCCATCGAGGTCGAATCCTCGACCGGGAACGGCAACGCCATTGCCGAGGGGCCGAATCCGAACGGCACGTCGTCCGAGACGCCGGGATTCGCCGGCTTCGGCAGCGCCCCCTTCGCCGTCAAGATGGCCGGGGACCGGCTCTACTACTCGGTCTGGCAGGCCGCCGGCACGCCACAGTCGATCCGCTCGATCGAAGTCGATGCCATCGGCGTATTCGTCGCGGGCACCGATCGTCTTGAGTTCACCCTCCCCGTGGTCTCGCCGGATGGCAGTGGTCAGGGTTGCCCCGTCGTTGACATCAGCTTCGACAGCGAATGCTGCATGCTGCTGGCCGAGCGCACGACGACGAACTTCGATTCGTCTGGCGCACACCAAAGCCGGTCATGGCGCGCCTGCTTCGATGTGGCGTCCGGATCGTGGGCGCCGACCAACTACGACCTGGGCAGCGTGGGCTTCACGAACTGGCAGAACTCCACGGGCGGCATCGACTTCGTCGATGGCGCGCTGGGGCCGCAGGCCTGGGTGTCAGGGGACTTCTTCAGCGCCCCGGTGATCGTAAGTGCCCACTACGGCATCGCCGGCATCCCGCTGATCGATGCCAACCCGGGCCAGAACGACCTGCCCGGCGGACCGATGGTGGACCTCTCGGTAAGCAAGAGCATGGTCGGCTCCCTCGACATCACCTGCTGGGCCACCGAGGAACCCTGCTCGATCGAGACCGACGATCTCTCGTGCGTCCCCAACTCGGACGGGACATTCTCGTACCTGTGGGACTTCACGATCGTGAATGGATCGGGCCAGCAGGCCGACATGCTCATCCTGTCGGATCCTGCCTTCGCACCCAACAACGTGTTCTTCCTGCCGCAGCCCTTGCCGCCCAACGGCGTCATGTCCCTGCAGCTTCCGATCCAAGGTGCGCCCGGCACCGAGCTCTGCTTCACGGCAACGCTCGTCCGGCTGGGTTCGCCCGACCCATGCTGCACGGTCGAGGTCTGCATCACGCTGCCTGACTGCGAATGCTTCGAGGTGCAGAAGCTCGACCTCGTGGACCTCCCGGGTGCGGGCACGTTCGGCCTCAACCTCGACATTGTGAACCTCGAGTCATGGAATGCCGAATGGGTCACGCTGGCGATCGATCCTGCATCGATCCCGGCCGGCTTCGCGGCCGATGTCAATCCCGACCTGATCGATGTCGCGCCGGCCGTCGGACTCGGCGGCACGATCGACGTGGATGCCGAGGCGGCCGGCGGTGCCATTTCCGTGGTCACCAACGCGCCTGCAGGAACCCAGCTCTCGCTGGTGGTCGGCGTGCACACGCTCGCCTTCCATCCCTGCTGCTTCAAGCGGATCGAGCTGACCGTGCCGACCGATGGCGGGGCCGGCGGAAACCCATCAGACCTCAATGGCGACGGCGTGGTGAACGCTCAGGACCTTGCCGTGCTGCTCGCCGCCTGGGGTTCGAACGCGCCGGGCGCCGACGTGAACGATGACGGCATCGTCGACGGCAAGGACCTTGCCATCCTGCTCGGCAGCTGGAACGGATGATCGCGAACCGCCGGGGCGGGGCTCACCCCGCCTCGGCGAACCCGCGGGCGCGCAGCTCGCAGGCATCGCAGCGACCGCAGGGCACGCCGTCGGCCGAGGGGTCGTAGCACGAGATCGTGAGCGACAGGTCCACGCCGAGCTCGCGGCCGAGCCGCACGATCTGCACCTTGCTCAACTGCTGCAACGGCGTGTGCAGCCGGATGTGCCCCGACTCGACGCCCGCACGCGTGGCCAGGTTCGCCACGCGCTCGAAGGCTGCGATGAACTCGGGCCTGCAGTCCGGATACCCCGAGTAGTCGATCGCGTTCACGCCGATGCCCATGTCGAAGGCGCCGCGTACCTCGGCGAAAGCGAGCGCGAACGCTAGGAAGATCGTGTTGCGCGCCGGCACGTACGTGACCGGGATCGAGGCGGCCATCTGGTCCGGCGAGCGATCCTTCGGCACCGCGATGTCCGACGTGAGCGCACTGCCACCGAACGCCCGCAGATCGATGCGCTGCACGACGTGCTCGACCACGCCGACCTGCCGCGCCACGCGCGCGGCCGCCTGCAATTCCACGCTGTGGCGCTGCCCGTAGTCGAAGCTCAATGCATGAACGTCGAAGCCCTCGCGCCGAAGCCACGCCGCAGTCACGGCGCTGTCAAGCCCGCCCGAGAGGAGGACGACGGCACTGCGGCGCGCGCCCGCTCCATCGCGGTGTCCAGCCGGGCGCGTCATGCCGGGCTCGGCACCGTCTCGAGCACGTGCTGCACGATGCGGCGCGCCGCCTGCGCATCGCCGAACTCCATCGAGCCGCGCGGCATGATGCGGTGCACAAACACCGCGGCGGCGTTCCCGACGATGTCCTCCGGCGTGACGAAGTCGCGATCGTCCATGTAGGCCGTGGCACGCGCGACTTGCGCGAGCGCGAGCGCACCGCGCGGGCTCACGCCCAGTTGCAGTTCCTCGTGCTCGCGCGTGGCCGACGCGAGCGCGATGATGTAATCGACGAGCGGCTGCGCGAGCCGGATGCGGTCGACC
>CAMDAQ010000182.1 GCA_945888705.1 Singulisphaera sp. GP187 | reverse complement strand
GCTGTTCATACACATGCACGGCACCACCACCTGCGGGATCGCTGCCTTCACCCGGCGCACCGATCGCGAGCCATGGACCTGCCAACACCACGCTCGAGCCGAATCGGCCACTGGCCACGAGTGCCGTCGACTGCAGCACCTGCACCTGTGACCAGGTCGTGCCGCTGCGCTTGAAGACATACGCCGCGCCGGCGCTGTTGAGCCCGCTCACGTCGCGGCCAAGTGCACCGACGACAGCCCAGTCACCCGCGAGCGCCACCGCGCTGCCGAACTGATCGTTGCTGACTGCAGCACCATGACGCAACGTGGCCTGCCGTGCTGGACGATCGTTGGTGATGGTCCAGACCTCGGCCAGGCCGACATCGACCGTGGGCGAGTTCTCGCCAGGCGAGCCGACGATGAAGCCGACGCCATCGGTCGCCACGACGCGACCAAAGAGATCGCCGCTGGTGCTCTGCCCGCCGGGGGCATTCATGAGGAAGCCCGATGAGCAGGCTGCCACGCCGCCTGCGCACGAACCCTGCGCCGGAAGGTCGCACGAATCGAGCCGGCCGTTGCCGTCGCAATCGCTTGCCCGGCCCTGCGCGATGTCCTGCACATCGACCCGGCCGTTCCCATCGCAATCGCCGAGCAACGTGTCGGGCACCGCGCAGCGGTAGGACGAGATCGCCGCGAGCGTCTCGCCGATGGTGCGTGCGTTGTGCGCACCCTGCGTCGATGCCGAAGGCTCCACGCCCGTCGCCGCCCCCTGGAAGCTCACGTTGGGATTCGAGAAGTGGTCGATGCGCGCACCCGGCGCATACGCCATGACCGTGCGGTACGTGGTGCCGTTGGTGCCCGCGAATCGCCATCCGACGCTGTAGGAGAAGATGCCGCCGCCCGTACAGCCGCCACCATCGCCCGAAGCGTGGCAGCACCCCATGTTGTGACCGAGTTCGTGGGCGAAGGTCTGGCTCGCCAGGCACGACTGCGCCGTCACGCTGAAGCCCGTCCCCGATGCACCCGGGTCGTTGTACGGCATGAGGTAGCCGATGCCGCAGTACTCGCCGCTCGTGCGGATCATGGCGACCAGGTCCGCGCCACAGGCGTTGCGCAGGTCGTGCACGTCATCGAGGATGCCGTCGCCCTGCGCCGCCAAGCTCGAGAGATCGCTGCCGAAATCCTGCTCAGCGTAGTTGATCTCCATGCGCAGCACGTTGCGCAATCGCGCCGCAAGCCCCGAGTTGATGTACGCCGTGTTCGAGGAGGCCACCGCGAGATCACACAGCGCGTTGAGCTGGTTCGCGCCACCTGCCTGCGTGCGCGCAGCGGGCGTGGTCAGGATCAGGACGTCCACGCGATCACCATCGGGGCATCCACCGGCGAGCGAGCCATTCTGTGGTTTGGCACCGGCAAGCGCGGTGCCGTCGACTGACCCCGCACACGAGCGCGATCCATCTTCCGGGATCGGCATCCACTCGATGGGTGCGTCCGCACGACCGAGGGCCTGGCGCCGCTCGCCACTGGGCAGGAGCGCGGCACCCGCGACCAAACCATCGCGCTCGACGAGCGTGAGCGTGATCGAGCGCTCCGCATGCTTGGCCCAGCGGTAACGCGCCACGCCCGGTTCGGCGTGCTCGGCCACGGCCTCGAAGGCAACTCCATCCACCACGCACGCAGGCGGCAGGTCAGTGAGCGCAGCGAGGCCAAGCAGCAAGACGGGGATCGTGGGCATCGGTCAACGATAGACCCGGAACAGGGGTGAGCGAAATGCCGCGTGCCCGTTCGGCACGAGATGCCGTGAGGATCCGGACCGGATGTCCCGCGTGCGGGCACCGGTACCGATCCCCCGGATCACGCCATGATGTCGCGGACGACCGATCCGTGCACGTCGGTGAGCCGGTAATCGCGGCCCGCGTGACGATAGGTCAGCTGCTCGTGATCCATGCCCATGAGCGCGAGGATCGTGGCGTGCATGTCGTGCACGTGGACCTTGTCGCGCTCGGCGTACCAGCCGTAGTCGTCGGTCGCGCCGTAGGAGAAGCCCGGCTTCACGCCGCCACCGGCCATGAACCACGTGAAGCCGTGCGGATTGTGGTCGCGGCCATCCTCGCCGCCCTGCGATGCGGGCGTGCGGCCGAACTCACCGCCCCACACCACCAGCGTCTCCTCAAGCATGCCACGGCTCTTGAGATCGCGGATCAGGCCGGCGATCGGCAGGTCGACCTCGCTCGCGTTCTGCGTGTGGCCCTTGCGCAGGTCACCGTGCTGGTCCCACTTGTAGGAATGCGTGCACTGGATGAAACGCACGCCGGCCTCGGCGAAGCGGCGCGCGAGCAGGCACTGCCGGCCGAAGTCCTCGGTGTTCTTCTCGTCGATCCCGTAGAGCTTGAGCGTGGCGGCCGACTCGCCCTTGGTGTCGGTGACCCACGGTGCAGCGGCCTGCATGCGGAACGCGAGCTCGAACGCCTCGATCCGGCCCTCGAGTGCCGATCCGCCGCCACTGCGCTCCATGTGTTCACGGTTGAGCTGCTGCAGCAAGTCGAGCTGCGCACGCTGCACATCACCGGGCACGCCGGCCATCATGTGGTCGAACTGCGCCTGGCTCGAGGGGATTCCGGTCTTGCCGAACGGCGTGCCGTGGTACGCGGCCGGCAGGAACGCGCTCGAATAGTTGTTCACGCCGCCGTGGCCGAGCGTGGGGCTGATCGTGATGAAGCCGGGCAGGTCCTGGTTCTCGCTGCCGAGCCCGTAGGTGATCCACGAGCCCATGCTCGGGCGCACGAAGTTCTCGCTGCCGGTGTGGATCTTGAGCAGCGCCGCCCCGTGCGCGGGGTTCGATCCGTGCAGGCTCTTCACGAAGCAGAGCTCATCCACGACCTGCGCGACCTTGGGGAAGAGCTCGCTGACCCACGCGCCGCTCTGGCCATGCTGGCGGAACGACCACGGGCTCCCCAGCAGGTTGCCGGTCTCGGCGAACTGCACGCGCGGCTTGGCCTGCGGGAACGGCTTGCCGTGATCGCGCTGCAGGAGCGGCTTGTAGTCGAAGGTGTCGACCTGTGACGGACCGCCGTGCATGAAAAGGAAGATCACGCGCTTGGCGCGTGCAGGGCTGTGCGGCAGGCGAGGCGCCAAGGGGCCGACACGCGACGGATCCACGAGCTCAGGCCGGCCATCGGCCCACGCACCGCGTCGCAGCAGTTCGTCGCCGAGGAGCCCCAGCAGCGCCACCTGCCCGAACCCGCTCGCGCAGGACTGGAGCATGGCGCGCCT
>CAMDAQ010000181.1 GCA_945888705.1 Singulisphaera sp. GP187 | reverse complement strand
GCCGCATCCCAGGCCAACGGCATGGCTGGGCTCTACTGGTGGGACACCAATGACCGCCAGCGCATGCCTCGGATCACCGCCGAGACCGGGAAGAACGGCAACGTCGTGTTCCCGACGACGACGGGGCGGTGAGGCTGCTCCCGCATCGCAGAATTGGAGTGATCTGGCGGTCAGGCGTGGCGTGTGCCAGGCGCTCGGAACCAGGCTAGCCAGACCAACCCTGCGAAGACCATCGGCCAGGCGACCATCGCCACCGTGTTCATCGTGGAGGTGAAGGTGAACCAACTGAACTGCCAAGGCAGCATGTCCTGGCCCCAGATGCCGAGCCACAGGTGACCCACCGATTCACTGAAGGCGATGCCGGCAAGGAACTTGGCGATGTCCCGGGATGTCGAGTGCATGGAGTCCTCCTTGGTGCTGACGATGCCAATCTACGAAGCGGTGCGCGGGTCATCCACCACGATCCGGAAGATCCTGCTGTTGCCGGCTCATCATTCTGCAACGCGGATTGTTCCAGAACGTTCGGGATTGGTCCTGCGGCGATGCGCGCTGGTTCGAGCGTGGAATCGGCTCCATATCCGCATGGATGCGGATGCGCAATGCAGTCAGTGTGCGGCTTGGAATGAAGCTGCGGCGCTCGGCGCAGCCGACCGCTGCGGCGGAGCGAAAGCGGGAGACGGGACTCGAACCCGCGACATGCAGCTTGGGAAGCTGCCGCTCTACCAACTGAGCTACACCCGCACGGTGCCGGAGCAATCCGGGGTGCGGACTATACCGGGCGCGATAGCCTCGCTCCAGCCCGATGGGCTCGGTCAGAGGAAGGCGCCGGCGATCGTCGCGGTGCTCCAACAGGCGAGGGCGCCCGCGGTCATCGCGCGCAGGCCGAGCGATGCGGCATCGGCGCGTCGACTGGGGGCCATCGCGCTGAGCCCGCCAATCTGGATCGCGATCGAGGGCAGGTTCGCGAAGCCGCAGAGGGCGTACGCCGCCATCTGCGCCGAGCGTGCACTGATCGATCTTGCCTTGATGGCCGCCGCCAGGTCGAGGTACGCCACGAATTCCGTTGCCACGAGCTGCGTGCCCATGAGTGCAGCCACGGTGCTGACGTCACCACGCTCGAATCCCATGCACCAGGCGATCGGCGTGAAGGCCACGCCGAGGATGTTCTGGAACGTGAGCACTGGGATGCCATGCTCGAGCCGGAACGCCTCGATGCTTGGCAGCATCGAGAGCCCTGCGAGCGGCCAGTTGAGGAGCGCGATCAGCGAGACGAAGGCAACGAGCATTGCGGCGACGTTGAGCGCGAGCTTCAGGCCATCGGTGGCGCCCTCGGCGGCGGCATCCATGACGTTGGCCGTCGTGCGTGGCAGGCTCGAGGTTGCGGCGAGCGTCTCGGGCGGGACGGTCTCGCGCTCGGGGACCATGATCTTGGCGAAGACGATCGCCGCCGGCGCGCTCATCAGGCTCGCCGTGAGCAGGTGCTTGGCCATCGTGATGCGGCCGGCCTCGGTGTCGCCGCCGAGCATCGACACGTAGGCACCGAGCACGCTGCCGGCGATGGTGGCGAAGCCCGCCGCCATCACCGTCATCAGTTGTGAGCGCGTGAGCGAGGGGATGAACGGCCGGATCATGAGCGGGGCCTCGGTCTGGCCGACGAAGATGTTCGCGGCGGTGCAGAGCGCCTCGACGCCGCTGACCTGCATGGCACGGCGCAGGCCCCAGGCACAGACCGCCACCACGCGCTGCATGATGCCCAAGTGGTAGAGCACGCTCATGAGGCTGGCGAAGAAGATGATGATCGGCAGGACTCGGACGATGAAGATGAAGCCCCAGGCGCCGGAGGGATCGCTCACGTTGCCGAAGACGAAGCGTGTGCCTTCGTCGGCGAAGCCGATGATGCGGGCCACGCCGGCAGCCACGAGG
Source organism: Singulisphaera sp. GP187 (assembly GCA_945888705.1). GTDB lineage: Bacteria > Planctomycetota > Phycisphaerae > Phycisphaerales > SM1A02 > SYIB01. The sequence goes on along the minus strand of CAMDAQ010000181.1, from coordinate 1,409 downwards.
TCAGCGGCGGCCACAGCCGGGGGGAAGCGCAGGAACAGGAACGCGATCAGCCCCTGCAGTACAAGCCCGACCCCGACCAGTCGCCACGGGATGTGCCGGCGCGACTCCGAAAGTGCCCACGCGATGGCGACGAGGACGACGAGGCCAAGAATGGAATGGAGGACAGGCATGGGATCTTCCGTCAGCCCTGTGCGATGGCTTCGATGACGTGGCGCGGGTCGTGCTCTGCAGCCAACTCGACAGCTGCGTTGTATGCCGCGTCGCTGATGTCCGTCCAACGGTGCAGGGCCTGCTCAATCGACTCCCGGAGGCACTCTGCATCCCAAGACTTCATGCAGACCCCGCAACCGAAACGTTCCACGAGGCGCGCCTGCCAGGTGCCAGATGTAGCGATGATCGGCGCGCCATGCAGAAGGGCATCCAGGGCGATGCCGCTCACATTGTCCCGGAACTGCACCGGATCGTAAGGCGTCAGGACCAGTGCGCCGCTGAATCGTCGAGCGTACTCGTCGCGGTTCGGGGCACTGGCATCACGGTGCAGTCCCCTCCAGGTGCATCGCTCCAACTGCTCCAATGGGGCATGCTCGGCAGCACCGTGTCGACCTGCGCGCTTGCCGGTCGTCTGAACCAGCATGGGAATCTCCGGTTGGCTCTGTGCGTAGTGATCTGCAAGCTGCGCGATCAAGTGGATGCCCTTGTTGAGCCTCGCAGCGCCGGCGACCAGCAGGTGGTTGGGTGCTGACAGCAGTTCAGGCAGCGTGGTGGGCGCACGCGCTGGATAGGCAATCTGAATCACGTTGCGCCATCCTGCATCTCGTAGGAACGCAGCGGTCGTTGACGTCGGCGCCAATGCCGTGGCCTTGCGCCTCACGACGCGCGCCAACGACATGGCGATTCGCTGGGGGGCGCCGTCCTCCTGCCAGTGGAAGAAGAGCGTGACATGGGCCGGATCGTGGCGCAGCCCCCAGTGCAAGCACTCGAGCTCGAGGGCATGTCGAGCCTTCGCAGTCAGGATGAGCAATGGAGTCTGAAAGTTGGCGGAGAGACGCCGGAGCACGCGCGACTCTGAAGCCTCGGCGCATGAGGGCATGGCCGTGATCGATTCGTGGTCGAGGAGGTCGACGCGGTGTAAGCCTGCTCCGCCATGCACCTCGAGTCGTTCGAATCGCGGCGCGCAGCGCTCTGCCAAAGCTCGGGCGAACTCAGCGTAGTGCCCAGAGTTGCCGGACAGGTTCGGCTCGAGGATGCGCAGCACTTCTGTCATCCCCAGTGCTGCGCCACCCATGGGGTGGGGTGGACGTGGCGCGTGAACTTCGTGGTCACGCCGTCCATCGCCTCGCGTGGCGTCGGATGGCCATGGAACACCACGATCTTCGCGCCTTGCGGGATGGATGGCTTGACCCAGCGGT
>CAMDAQ010000180.1 GCA_945888705.1 Singulisphaera sp. GP187 | reverse complement strand
GCATGGGTACGTTCGCGCTGCAGTTCGATGCCCGCGCCACGCTCCTCGCCGTCGCGACGGGCATCGTCGTCGCCATCGTCGCCACCTGCCTCAGCATCTGGCGCTGGATCGGGCTGCCGACGCCCGAGGCGCTCCGGACGACATGACTCGCCACTCTTGGACCACACTGAAGGAACCCACCGTGCACCGACTCAACTCGCTCATCCTCGCCTCTTCCGTCCTCCTTGCCGCCTGCGGTGGCCAGAACGACGGCCATGACCACAGCCACACGCGGCACGGACATGATCACGCCGCACCCACCGCTCCCGCGGCTCCCGAGGGCACGTTCCCTGCAGCGCTCTTCGCCGGCGACCCAGCGGCGGAGCCAGTCGGCGTGGGGGCCATGAAGGCATCGGCCAAGCAAGGCGACCGCGTGATCGTGGTCGGTCGGATCGGCGGCAGCAAGGATCCCTTCCTGGCTGACCGGGCCATGGTCACGATCGTCGATCCGAGCGTGAAGCTCTGCGGCGAGGATGACCCGACCGATGACCACTGCCCCACTCCGTGGGACTTCTGCTGCGAGCCGCGCGAGAACCTGCGCAGGATGTCGATCGCGGTCGTGGCGAACGGAGCCGATGGCGCACCCATTCCCCACACGCTGCTCGGTCAGGGGGGGCTCAAGCCCGGCGCACGCGTGGTCGTCGAGGGCACCGTCGCGACAGTCGGCCCGGACGGCGCCGCGATGCTCGTGGCCGAGCGCATCGTGGCCCGGTGAGGCATCTTGAACACCATGAATTTTGAATACCGTACCATCTGAATTTCATGGTAGATTCTGGGCATGCTCCGCCGCGACGAAGCCCGTGCCGCCATCACCCGCGCCATGCGGCGATCGCCAGTCGCCCTGCTGCTGGGCCCCCGCCAGTGCGGCAAGACCACGCTTGCCCGCTCCTTCGTCGACGTCGGCAGCGAGGCCTACTTCGATCTTGAGTCGCCCGCCGACCTTGCACGCCTTGCCGAGCCGATGACCGCGCTCGGCAACCTGCGAGGCACCGTCGTCATCGACGAGGTGCAGCGCCGACCGGACCTCTTTCCCGTGCTCCGCGTCCTGGCCGACAGGCGACCGCTCAGGACGCGATTCCTCGTCCTGGGTAGCGCCTCGCCCCACATGCTCCGGCAGTCGTCGGAATCCCTGGCCGGACGAGTCGAACTCATCGAGCTCGGTCCGCTGACGCTCGAAGAGTGCGGGCAGGCCAAGCTCGGGCAACGCTGGCTCCGGGGCGGCTTCCCCCGCTCGTTCCTGGCGCGCTCGCAAGCCGACAGCGCGGCGTGGCGCCGTGACTTCATCGCCACCATCATCGAACGCGATCTGCGCTCCTACGACAGCAGGTTGCCGTCGCCGCTGGCTCACCGGCTCTGGACCATGCTGGCTCATCACCACGGCCAGGTCATCAACCTCAGCTCGGTGGCCGGGTCGCTCGGCATCACCGTTCCCACCTTGCGTCACCACATCGACCTGCTCGCAGGCCTCATGGTGATCCGGCTGCTCCAACCATGGCACGAGAATCTGGCCAAGCGCCAGGTCAAGAGCCCAAGGATCTACCTCCGCGACACCGGGTTGCTGCACAGCTTGCTTGGGATCGAGACCACCAAGCAGATGCTGGGTTCACCGGTGTGCGGTCCGAGCTGGGAATCGCTGGCCATCGAGGAGATCCTCGGCCGCGTGCCGCATGCAGAAGCCGCATGGTGGTCGACGCATCAGGGTGCTGAGGTCGACCTCGTGCTGCTGGCCAAGGGCAAGCGCTGGGGCGTCGAAGTCAAGCGGACCGATGCACCGCGCATCACCCCATCCATGCGCAGTGCCATCGAAGCACTTGGACTCGATGGCATCACGGTGGTGTCGCCGGTCGACCGCGGCTTCAGGCTCTCCCCGGCGATCAAGGTCGTGGCAATGCATGACCTGATCGCCGATCCTGCGAGCGTCATCCGGCGTTGAGCGCCGCTAGAGTGCGGCGGCATGCTGATCGGACTCGATGTCGGCACCAGCTCGATGAAGGCGCTGCTCGTGGCGCCCGATGGTGGCGTCGTCGCCTCGGCCACGCGCGAGTACGCCTTCGACACGCCACGCGCGGGCTGGGCGCAGACCGATCCGCGCATCTGGCGCAGGGCGGCCATCGAGGTGCTGCGTGAACTCGCGGGCCATCCACGCGCAGCCGGCGCGCAGGCGATCGGCCTGACCGGGCAGATGCACGGCCTGTGCCTGGTCGGCGACGACGGCGAGCCCCTTGCGCCGTCGATCATGTGGAACGACCAGCGCAGCGCGCCGCAGTGCGAGCGGCTCGAACGCTCGATCGGCACGGCTGAACTGCTCGCGCGCACCGGCAATCGCCTGCTCCCGGGGTTCACTGCACCCAAGTGGGCGTGGGTCATGGAGCATGAGCCGTCGATCGCGCGTGCGGCGCGCCATGTGCTCCTGCCCAAGGATGACGTTCGCTTTGCGCTCACGGGCACCGCTGCCACGGACGTGAGCGACGCCAGCGGCATGCTCTTCCTTGACTGCGCGCACCGTCGGTGGAGCGAGCCGATGTGCCGTGATCTGGGGCTCTCCATGGATCGACTCGGCACGCTGCACGAATCGCACGAACCGTGCGCACAGCTCAGTGCTGCTGCAGCGGCGGCAACGGGTCTTCCCTTTGGCCTGCCGGTGGTGGCTGGCGCGGGCGACCAGGCCGCACAAGCGCTCGGCACCGGCATCATCGACGACGGCCAGGTGAGCTGCACGATCGGGACCAGCGGCGTGGTCTTTGCTGCAGGCGATCGTTGGCGCGCAAGCCCCGATGGCAACCTTCATGCGTTCTGCCACGCGATGCCGGGTCGCTGGCACCTGATGGGCGTCATGCTCAGCGCGGGCGGCAGCCTGCAGTGGGCGCGCGGCGCACTCACGCCTGACCTCGCAAACGCCGCTGCGCGGGATGGCCTCGACGCCTACCCGGGCATGCTCGAGCTCGCGGCCTCGGTCGCGCCTGGTGCGGATGGTCTCGTGTTCCTGCCCTACCTGAGCGGCGAGCGCTCGCCGCATGCCGATCCGCACGCGCGCGGGGCGTTCCTCGGACTCACGCCGGCCCACACACGCGCCCACCTGATCCGCGCCGTCGTCGAGGGCATCACGATGGGACTCGTCGACGGCCTCGATGCCATGCGCGCGATCGGGCTCACGCCGCGCTCAATCCGACTCTCCGGCGGCGGCGCGCGCAGCGCGTGGTGGCGGCAGCTCTTGACCGATGCCTTCGCCGTGCGTACGAGCACCGTGCAGGTCACCGACGGCGGCGCGTACGGCGCGGCGCTGCTGGCCGGCATCGGC
>CAMDAQ010000179.1 GCA_945888705.1 Singulisphaera sp. GP187 | reverse complement strand
TCGCGCAAGGACGTGCGTGAGCGGTTCGCCGCTGCGCTCGCCTCGGCATCGATGCCGCAGATCACCAACGACGGCACCATCGAGCAGGCGACCGCGATGGTCGAGGCCGCGCACCGGGCCTTCCCCGCCTGGCGCGATGCCGAGCACCGATCACGGGCCGCGGTCCTTGTCCGTGCCGCACAGGCCATGCGCGAGCGCCGTGATGAGCTGAGCGCCATCATCATCCGCGAGAGCGGCAAGACCTGGCGCGAGGCCGATGCCGACGTCTGCGAAGCCATCGACTTCTGCGAGTTCTACGCGCGTGAGTCCTGCCGGCTCTTCGCGGCGCAGCGCCTTGGGCGGTTCGTCGGCGAACTCGATGAGCAGTGGCACCAGCCGCGCGGCGTCGCGGTCGTGATCGCTCCCTGGAACTTCCCGCTCGCGATCTGCTGCGGCATGGCGGTAGCCGCGCTCGTCACGGGCAACACGTGCATCGTGAAGCCTGCCGAACAGACCCCGGCGATCGCCAAGCTGCTGTGCGACATCCTCTGGTCGGCCGGTGCGCCGCGTGAGGTGCTGCACTTCATCGCTGGCCGGGGCGAGACCGTCGGCGCCGCACTCGTGCGCCATCCCCGCACCGCGCTCGTGGCCTTCACGGGATCGAAGGCCGTCGGCCTGGACATCGTGTCGGCCTGCGGCATGCCCGGCGACGGCTTCGTCAAGAAGGTCGTCTGCGAGATGGGCGGCAAGAACGCGATCATCGTTGACGCCAGCGCCGACCTCGACGAGGCCGTGCTCGGCGTGCGGCAGTCGGCCTTCGGCTTCTGCGGACAGAAGTGCTCGGCCTGCAGCCGCGTGATCGTGGTCGACTCAGCGCACGATGCGTTCCTGCACCGCCTGGTCGGCGCGACGCAGGCGCTGGTCGTGGGCGATCCAACCCTTCCCGGAACCGACATCGGGCCGGTCATCGATGCCGATGCCGCACGCAAGATCGCGTCGTACGTTGAACTCAGCCGCACGGAAGGCAAGCTCGAAACCCAGCTGCCAGTCCCCGCTGGGCTGGGGGAGCGCGTGGGCAAGCCGTACGTGGGCCCGGCCATCATCAGTGGCATCGAGCCGCACCACCGCCTGGCCCGCGAGGAGATCTTCGGGCCGGTGCTAGCGGTCATGCGTGCGCGGGACTTCGACCACGCGCTCGAGCTGGCCAACCATGGCGAGTACAAGCTCACTGGCGGCGTGTACAGCCGCAAGCCCGCCAACCTCGTGCGCGCACGGCGTGAGTTCCGCGTGGGCAACCTGTACTTGAATCGCGGGATCACCGGCGCGCTCGTGGGGCGCCAGCCGTTCGGCGGGTTCGGCATGAGCGGGCTGGGCAGCAAGGCCGGCGGCCGCGAGTACCTGCTGCACTTCGTGGAACCGCGGTGCGTGTGCGAGAACACGATGCGCCGCGGCTTCGCGCCCGGGCTTGAGTGATCGAACGCGACGACATCGTGCGCCGCGGCTTCGCGCCCGGGCTTGAGTGATCGCGTGACCTGAACGACTAGCCCGACCCGGCGTAGTCGACGAGCGCGCCGCTCGTGCGATCGAGCTGGCGGTACTGCACGGCCTCGAGCACGTGCTCGGGTTCGACACGGTCGCTCTGCTCGAGGTCGGCGATCGTGCGTGCCACGCGCCGAACCTTGTCATACGCGCGGGCCGACAGCCCGAGCCCGGTCATGGATTCGGACAGCACGGCAGCGGCTGGGGCGGTGATCCCGCCGCATCGATCGAGCGTGGAGGAGGCGAGCGCTGCATTGAGCACGCTCCCCTGCCGCGCGGCCTGGCGCGCCCGGGCGCGATCGACGAGCGCACGCAGGCTCGCCGAATCGGCACCCGATCGCCGCGTGGCGAAGAGCGAGACATCGACCGGCCGAACCTGCACATGCATGTCGATGCGATCGAGCAGCGGACCGCTGACCCGCGAGAGGTACGCATCGGCATCGGCGACCCCACCCCCGCGGCCGGCACCACGGTTGCCACGTGCCGTCGGATTCATGGCGGCCACGAGCATGCACCGCGCCGGGAATCGCACGGTGCCGGCACTGCGTGCGATGGTGACGTGGCCATCCTCGAGCGGCTCGCGCAACGCCTCGAGCGCGGGCCGCATGAACTCGGGCAGCTCATCGAGGAAGAGGATGCCGTGATGCGCGAGCGTGACCTCGCCGGGACGAGGACCGCGCCCGCCACCGACGATCGCGGCGCAGCTGGCCGTATGGTGCGGCGACCGCACCGGCCGCTCGACCGCGAGCGACACACCGCCCGGCAGGAGCCCCGCCGCACTCTGGATGCGCGTGACCTCGAGGGCCTGATCGTGATCGAGCGGCGGCAGGATGCCCGGCAGGGCGCGAGCCATCATGGTCTTGCCGCACCCAGCGGGCCCGATGAGGAGGACATTGTGCCCACCGGCTGCGGCGATGGCCATGGCGCGCTTGGCCAGTTCCTGCCCGAGGATGGCGCCGAAGTCCGGCGCGGTGGACGACGCCGGCGCACTCACGACGCCCGGCTCGAAGGGTTCGATCGCCTGCCCCGTGCGCACATGCTCGATCACCTGCTTGAGATGCGTGGCGCCCAGCACCGTGATGCCGCGCACGACCGCGGCCTGCGCTGCATTCTCGGCAGGCACGATCACGCCCCGCAGGCCCATGGAGCGCGCGGCCATGGCCATGCTCACGGCACCGCTGACCGAGCGCAGCCGGCCATCGAGCGCCAGTTCGCCCGCGACCATCCACTCGTGCAGCGCCGGTGCGGCGGATGCCGCCTTGGCGAACGCGCCATCCGCGGCGAGCAGGCCGAGCGCCATGGGCAGGTCGAAGACGGGGCCCTCCTTGCGCAGGTGCGCCGGAGCGAGGTTGATCGTGAGCGGGCTGCGCGGCATGTCGCGACCGATCGCGGTCAGCGCGCTGCGTACACGCTGGATGCTCTCGCGCACGGCAGCATCGGGCAGGCCCACGATCGTGGTGTGCGGCAGCCCGCGCGAGGCCACGGTGACCTCGACCTCGACGGCAAGGGCATCGAGGCCGCGCAGGACGAACGAGAGGCACCCTGAAGGCATGGCGCCATCTTGACGCCGTCGAGGACCGCTCTCCGAAAAGCCGCCGGAAGTTCGGCGGAGATTCCACTGATCACCCCGCGCCCTCGCGCGCGGCTACATTCGCGCGGTGGATCCCGCTTCCGCCACGCTGCCCATCCTGACGAGCATCACCGACCAGCCGGCGCTTGCGGCCAAGATCGCGCTGCTCGGACTGGCCGGCGGCCTCGGCGGAGGACTCTTCGGCATCGGCGGCGGCCTCGTCATCATCCCGGGCCTGACGATGCTCTCGGGGGCATCGATCAAGACCTTCCAGGTGGCTGC
>CAMDAQ010000178.1 GCA_945888705.1 Singulisphaera sp. GP187 | reverse complement strand
GCACCGGTCGGGTCGATCACGCGATCCTCGGGCGCCGGGAACGCAGGCAGCACGGCCACGCCGTCGCGGTGGACCAGCACGGCGCCGTGCTCGCCCTTCTTCACGACCGCGAAGGTCGGGCCAAGCGTCGTGATGTGACGCGCTGCGCTCACGGCATTGCGGATCCCCGTGAGTTCGTGCGCCTCGGTGTCGTTGAGCACCACGCCATCGACGCGCTTGAGGAGCGACAGCAGTTCGCCGTGCGCCGTCTTGATCCAGAGATCCATGGTGTCGCAGACGACGAGCTTGCGCTGCGGGAACTGATCGATGAAGTCAGCCTGCACAGCGGGGTGCGTGTTGCCCAAGAACACGAACTGCGTGTCGCGGTAGGCGTCGGGTACGCGCGGCGGAGCTTCCTGCAGCACGCCGACCTCGGTGAACAGCGTCTCGCGCTGGTTCACGTCTTCGAAGTAGCGGCCGCCCCAGGAGAACGTTCGGCTTCCGGTGCGCGTCTCAAGGCCCTGCGTGCAGATCCCCGTGAAGCGACCGAGCGCATCGCGGTGCGTGCTCGGCCAGTCGTCGCCGACGACCGCGACGAGTCGCACGGGCGAGAGGAAGCTCGCGCCGGCGGCGAAGTACGCGGCGCTGCCTCCGAGCACACCTTCACGGCGTTCACGAGGCGTGTAGACGGTGTCGATCCCGATGGTTCCGGTGACGGCGAGGCTCATGCGGCCGAGCATACGGCCGGACGGCACGCGACTGGGTTCAGTCGTCGACCTCGTCGGCACCGCCGGACTTGGTCATGCCGTAGCCGAGCGCCACGCCGCACAGGCTTCCCGCGGCAAGATCCATGGGCATCAGGCGAAGGACCGGGGCGACGGTCCCGCGGACGATGTCGTCATCGAAGCCCGCGCTGGAGGAGAACGAGAGCGCCAGCTGCGCCAACCCAAGCGCGAGCGCCGGCGCCGCAAAAACCACGACCGGCTGCGTGCGGGACCGGATGCTGCGGGCGAGCATGGCGGCGAGCATCGCGCCCAGGGTCATGGCACCGATCGCCTGGCCTTTCGAATCGGTGCGAGCCATGAAGACGACGACCACGACCGCTGCAATCGACGCAAGGGCCGCCACGAGCTGTCGTGGACGGAACGCGCCGAATCCGTACTCCGGGAGTTCTTCGGGGTCCGCTGGCATGTCCGGCAGCGGTCCGGCAAACACGAAGGTCGACCACGAGAGCACGCCCGCCAGCACGGCGTAGACGATCGAGACCACGGCGATGCTCGTGGGCGATGCGGCATCGAAGGCTGCATCGAGCACGGTGCCTGAACGCATTGCGTAGACGCCGAGCACGCAGCCACCGGCGAAGAGGCCAACGGCCGTATTGACCGCCTTGCCCACACCCAGCGCCACGAACCACGCGACGAGCCAGAGCGCAGCGACGGCGACCCAACTCGCGAGGTTCACCGAAGCCTGCGGGATCACGGGCACCACGCCGCGCGCATCCGACGCGAGGGACGCGCACGCCAGCCCCGCCACGACCGCCAACACCACGGCGATGCCGATGCTGCCAAAGCGAATGACCGCGTCCTTCATGGCTCGTGTGGTACGCGCTGGCGACTGGCCGCGCAAGCGGCCCGGGAGCGTGCGAGCTGCACCACTATCCTCCGGGCATGGCCAGCTTGGACGTCGTGCTCGATGGAACCGCACTTCCGATCGCTTCGGTGACCGCCGTGGCCCGCCATGGAGCCCAGGTGCGGTTTGACCACAGCGCCCGCGCGCGCGTCGACGCCGCTCGCGCGGCGGTGCTCGCACAGGTCGCCCTCGGGAAGCCGATCTACGGCATCAACACCGGCTTCGGCAACTTTGCGCAGGTCCGGGTGGATGACCACAAGCTCGCCGACCTGCAGCGCAACATCGTGCGCAGCCACGCCGCCGGCGTGGGCGAGCCGCTGCCGTCCGAAGTGGTACGGGGCGCCATGCTGCTGACCGCGGCGAGCCTCGCTCGCGGGATCAGCGGCGTGCGATCGGCCGTGATCGATTCGATCGTCGCGCACCTCAATGCAGGGATCGTGCCCGTGGTCCCCGAGGTGGGCAGCGTGGGCGCCAGCGGCGACCTGGCACCTCTGTCGCACATCGCGCTGGCCCTGATCGGAGAAGGCAGCGTCACCGTCGACGGCCGCACCATGCCGACGGCGCAGGCGCAAGCTGCGGCCGGGATCGCGCCGCTTGCGCTCGAGATGAAGGAAGGCCTCTCGCTGCTCAATGGCACGCACGTCATGGCGGCCACCGCAGCCCTCGCCCTCGACGACACGCGCCGGCTCGCCGGCGCGGCGATCGCTGCCACGGCCATGGCGATCGATGGCTGCCGCGCCAGCGACAGCGGTCTCGACGCGCGGATCCACCACGCCCGATGCCAACCCGGCCAGGAACTCGTCGCGCAGCGCTTGCGCGCGCTCCTCAAGGGAAGCCAGGTCCTGCCGAGCCACAAGGAGGGCGATCCGCGCGTGCAGGATCCCTACGGATTGCGATGCGCACCGCAGGTGCTCGGCGCGGCGCTCGATGCCGTTGCGTGGGCAGAGGGCGTGGTCACGCGCGAACTCGGTGCGGTCACGGACAATCCGCTCGTCTTCACGCTCGGCGGCACGGCCATCGTGAGCGGCGGCAACTTCCACGGCATGCCGCTGGCGATCGCGCTCGACACGCTCAAGATCGCGCTCTGCCACGTCGCGGGCATCAGCGAGCGACGGACGTATTGGGCGCTCTCGGGCCATGATCGGGAGAGCCGCGTGCGACCGCACCTAGCCGTGGATGCCGGCTTCGACAGCGGCCTGATGATCGCGCAGTACACCGCGGCGGCCTGCGTGAACGAGCTTGGCGTGCTCGCCCACCCGGCGAGCCCCGGCAACGTTCCCACCAGCGCCGGCATCGAGGACTACAACAGCATGGGTGCGACGAGCGCGCGCCACGCGCGGCGGTCGGTCGAACTGGCCACGAACGTGGTCGCGATCGAACTCCAGACGATGGCCGAGGCGCTCGACTGCCAGCGACCGCTGCGCTCGGGCGACGGCGTGGAGCGCGCGCATGCGATCGTGCGCGGACAGGTCGCGCGGCTCGCCGGCGATCGCTCGCCTGCACCGGACATCGCTGCGATTGCCGGGCTGATCCGCAGCGGCGCCTTCGACCGCCTGCTCGACTGAGCGGGCGGGCGGCGCGGACGCGCGATGCACGTTCTGCAATCTTGACCCCCGAATATGACTTCGGAGTGATGTGAACGAGGAGTTTTTTGCGCGATTGCGCTCGCGTTGCGCTTCGCGCTCGTCCTCCCGCGACCTCGGGTCCCGGCCGCGCGGACGCGCGCGCTGCACCCGGCTCCGCGCGCGCTCCTCCTGCGTCGCTCGGCGGGGCTGGCACCCGCCTCCGATGGTCGCACACCGTGCCGCCTTCGCGACTCCGCAGGC
>CAMDAQ010000177.1 GCA_945888705.1 Singulisphaera sp. GP187 | reverse complement strand
CAACCGCGGACATCAACGGTGATGGCGCCGTGGGCGGAGATGACCTGGCCCTGCTCCTGGCCAGCTGGGGAACGTGATTATGGGCTGAAAGTGTTTAAATCCATGCATATTCAGTGCTTGTCCGTTTGAATCCGACCAATCCGCGGTGACACTCTCCCCGACCCGGAAGCCTGTGGCCCCGGGAGATGTCATTCCTGCGGAGGCTTCATGCGTTGTGCTGCACTCATCGTTTCCCTGCTCTGCGTCCTGCCTGCCTTCGCGCAGGACGGCGAGCTCGCCGGTCCGATCTGGGACGAAGGGCCGGAAGACAACGGCGCCGGCGGGACGAAGGACGCAGGCGCCACGGCGGGAACAGCGCAACAAGTGTCGTCACCCCTGGCTTCAGCATCGGGCAGCACCCTCACGCGCATCAGCGGCAGGACCTACGCAGGACTGCTGCAGCAGGACCTGATCGATCTCTACGAGGTCTCCATCACGACCCCTGCCTCGTTCCTCGCCACAACCCAGGGCTCGACCTTCGACACCGCCATCTTCCTCTTCCGGAAGGTCGTCGGCAGCGACGGTGTCGCCGAAGCGAGGGCGATCGCCATGAATGACAATTCGCCATCCGGCGGCGTGAGCAGCTCAAAGCTCGTCGGCTCCAGCATCCCGGGCCTGACCGCGGGCACGTACTACATCGCCGTCGCCAAGAGCGGTGCCTTGCCCATCGGCTTCAAGAGTGCCGACAACGATCCACTCCCCTTGTTCACCTACAACCCAGGATCCACGGCGGTCGTGTTGCCGACCGGGACTCAGGCCACCTACACGCTTGCCGATTGGAGCAACCTCGGCGATGGCGGTAACTACCAGATCGAGTTCGGCGGAACGGTGGTCACGCGATCGAACACCTGCTCGAGCGCCATCATCCTCGGTGCCGGGGTCTACTCCTTCGGCAACGCCGGAGCCAGCGATTCGTCGTCGAGCCGCATCGGCCTCGACGCGACCTGCGGCGACAACGGTGCGTGGATCTCCAATCCGAGCTGGTTCGAACTTGGCGCCTGCGACGGGGCCGTGCAGATCTCGGTGTGCCCGAGCGTGACAACCGCGACCTACCAGATGGTCGTCTACCAGGGCTCCTGCGGTGACCTCGAGCCGGTTGCCTGCGGCACGCTCGGGGCCTGCAGTGGTGGCGGCACCGGCAGCACGGTCACGCTGAATCCAGATCCGTGCAAGACCTATTACGTCGCCTTCGGTGCGCGGCGCATCTCGGGTGCATCGCCCACGAGCGCCGGCACGATCACCATCACCTGCACGCCGGATGGACCGTCGTGCGGCGTGGCCGGGACTGGATCGTGCTTCACGCCGCACGCTGCACCGACCTGTGACTCGATTACATGCTGCAGCGTGGTGTGCGCGATCGATCCCTTCTGCTGCAACTCAAGCTGGGACAACCTCTGCGTGACGCAGGCCTACACCTCCTGCGCGCCGCCGCCCGCGTGCCCGCCGAGCGATCCTGACCTCGACGGCAACGGCGTCATCGACGGAGGCGACCTCGCGATCCTCTTGTCGCAGTGGGGCACCTGACTGACTGAACCCGGGAACACGCACCATGAACACGCTGCTGCGCCTGATCGTCCTCCTCCTGATCGCTGCACCATGCGCTGCAGGCGACGGCGAGCTCGCCGGTCCCATTTGGGACGAGGGACCGGAGAGCAATGGCGCAGGTGGGACCAAGGATGCCGGTGCAACGCTCGAGACCTCGCAGCAGGTGGCTTCACCGCTCGCGCCCTCGTCGGGCAGCACGCTGACCCGGATCAGCGGGCGGACCTCGGCGACCTCGCTGCTGCAGGCCGACCTAGTCGATCTGTACGAGATCAACATCACCAACCCGGCGAACTTCTCTGCCAGCACCAGCGGGTCCAGTTTCGATACCGCGATCTTCCTGTTCCGGAAGGTGCTGGACAACAACGGCGTGCCCCAGGCACAGCCGGTGGTGATGAATGACAACGTGAGTGACGTGGAAACGTGGTCGCAGATCGGCGGCTCGACTGGTGCGATCGTCGGGCTCAGTGCTGGCATCCACTACATCGGCATCACCAAGACCGGTGGCCTGCCCATCGCGTGCCGCGGTGAACCGGCGTATGCGCCGCTCTACACCTACACGCCCGAGTCGAAGATCGTGGTCTATCCATCAGCGAGCCAGGCCAGCTGGACGCTCTGCGACTGGGTGAACATCGGTGAAGGGGGCGACTACCAGATCAATCTCACGGGTGCTGTCGTGAGCCGATCGGCTACCTGCGCGAGCGCGATCGTACTTGGGTCGGGTACCTACGCCTTTGGCAACGTCGGCGTGGCCAGCGACGCCGAGTCGCGACGCATCGGTCTTGGTGCCAACTGCGGCTACGGCAACTCGTGGCTCGCCAGCCCAAACTGGTTCCGGCTCGATTCATGCGACGGCACGGTCCAGTTGAGCATCTGTCCCTCGACCAAGACCGCCGAATACAACTTCGTGGTCTATCAAGGCTCCTGCGGCGATCTGGAACCCGTGGCCTGCGGGGAACCTATGGCCTGCTCGGATGGCGGCAACGGTGCCACGGCAACCTTCGTCGCCGACCCGTGCAGGGAATACGTCGTCGCCTTCGGACCATGGACCGCTTCGCCGTCGGGTGCGGTCATCACCAGCAAGGGCACCATCTTCATCGCATGCGCACCCAATGCGCCGAGTTGCGGCGAAGCCGGCGCCGGATCGTGCTTCACCACGCATGGCACCCCAAATTGCGACTCGGCGTCGTGCTGCGGCGCCGTTTGTGCCGTGGATCCATTCTGCTGCAACACGGCGTGGGATGCGATCTGCGTGCAGGAGGCCTACCAGTCTTGCGCACCTGCGCCACCATGCCCGCCGAACGATCCCGACCTCGATGGCAATGGCGTCATCGACGGCGGCGACCTCGCGATCCTGTTGTCGCAGTGGGGAACCTGATCACGTTGAGTTTCGGAGGCACCACCATGATGCATCGAGTCCTTGCCGTCACACTGGCCATTCCCGTCATCCTGGCGCCGATTGCCATCGCCGACGATGGGGACCTCGCAGGCCCCATCTGGGATGAAGGTGACGGCGACAAGGCAGGCGCCAGTCCGGCCACCGCGATGCGAACCAAGACCGTCGCCGCGAGCGATTCCACCGGCGGAACGGTCACGAGCATCAGCGGCTCGACCGGTACCACCTCGCTCGTCGGCACACTGCCGGACAGCGTCGATCTCTACGAGATCTTCGTCTTCAGTCCCACGCTGTTCGATGTGACGACGCAGGGTTCGTCCTTCAACACGCGGCTCTTCCTGTTCAAGAAGGTCGTGAATGCGGATGGGAGCATCGATGCCATCCCGCTTGCCGCCAACGACAATGTGTCGACGCTGGCAAACTGGTCGCGCCTGCACAACACATCGAGCACCGCTGTGCTCAT
>CAMDAQ010000176.1 GCA_945888705.1 Singulisphaera sp. GP187 | reverse complement strand
GGTCCGACGCGGGCGCAGTGGCTGGCGGCAGCGGCGAAGGATCCGGCTGCGCATCCGGTGATCGCGCACGGTCCTGATGAGTTCAGCGTGTACCTCGCAGCCGTCAATGGCAGTGTGCAGCTCGAGCGTGCCGACGGATCGATGCGCTGTCTCGTCCATGACGGCACCAACGAGCGGGAGTACTCCAGCCTGGCGAAGTTGCTCGTGGCCGATGGTGCGCTCGATCCGCGGGCTGCAACGCTGGATGGACTGCGAGCGCTCTGGCAGCGTGCTCCGGACATCGTGCGGGCAGCGTGCGACCGCAATGAGCGCTTCGTCTGGTGGCGCGAGGTTCCCTGTGAGCGCTGGCCTCAATCACCCTTCGGGCTCACGTTGTTGGCTGGTCAGGCGGTCGCGGTCGATGCGCGCGTGATCCCGATCGGGAGCCTGCTGCTGCTGGTGCCGGAGCCTGATCAGCCGGGACTGCCCGCCGACCTTGCTGCGCCGCGCATCGTCTACGCCGCCGATTGCGGTGGCGCGATCACGGGTGCTGGCCGGATCGATCTCTACCTTGGCGCGGGCGACGACGCGCTGGCCACCGCTGGCCGCGTGCATGCCCGGATGCGCGTGTTCCGCATCGCTGCGGATGGACCGCGCTAGCCAAGGACTTGGAGAGGTGACTCAGTCGCAAGCGCCCCATGCTGCGAGCATGACGGCGAGATCTACGCAGTCCACGTTTCCATCACCATTCACATCAGCTTCGAGCGATGGCCCTGTCGACTCCCAAGTGCTGACGAGCACCCCAAGGTCCTTTCCATCAGTCGTGCCATCACCATCGAGATCGGTTGGACAGCCGGCCTGTGCTTCACATGCGTCGGGAGTGCCGTCTCCGTTGCAATCCTGGCTCGGGTCAAGTCGAAGCTCAAGTGCATCACTCAGCCCATCGGAATCGCAGTCGGCATCAAGTGCAACGACAGCCACGGCACTGCCATCCGGAGAAAAGTAGGGCAGGAATGCGGTTCCATCGACCACTTGGTTTCCCCATGGTCGATTGATCGATCCCAGCGGCAGCGCAACCGTTTCTTGCGAAGCCCACATTGAGCCCGTGCGTCGCGCGACTTGGAGGATTCGTGGCGCGTCATGGCGATCACCACTCACGATGGCGACCCCGTCGCGAACACTCGAGACGCCCCACTCCCAGTTGCTCTCATTGTTCGGTGGCCCAAGCTTCAGTGCTTGCTGCCATGCTCCCGAGCTGGTCCGCTCGTAGAAGAATGCAGCGCCCGCTTGGGAAGAGGCTCCACTGTCATCCCGAGCCCGCACGATCAGAGTCGATCCATCAGCGAAGATCCCGGTGCCGAACAGAGAGCATCCACTCGCTCCGATTGGCGCCGGAAGCTGCGCTGGGTTGGCGCCAAGATCATTCAGGTCATAGAGCCAGACCCGACCGGTGCAGCTGGAGACCGGCGATACGCCCTCGGCGATGGCAAGTTGGTTGCCGATGACGCGAAGACTGGCCCCAAAGTTCTGCTGCGAAGCGGGAAAGGGAGGTTCAATCACCCGCGTGACAGACCAGCCGGAACTCAGCCGCTCGAGCACATGGACGCGACCGGGATAGTTGGAATCGAATGGATCGCCAATGAAGAGGCGATCGCCGTGCGCCACCAGCGAAGATGGCATGAACGCATTCAGCGCAATGGTCTGCGTGTGGATCGGCCCCGTGTTGGTCCGTTCAAAGACATGCACCTTGCCTGTCGAACGCTCCGAGATGAACATCTCTTGATCGGTGATCTCTATGTTCCATCCGAACTGCCCGTTCGCAGTAGGCATGGGTGAGTGGATATCTTTCCACGACGCAACCGATCCAGGCCGAATCGTGAAGACGCGGACGGTTCCCTCGCCATTGACGCCCGCGTCGATGGAACCGACCGCGAGGACCACCCGGGACGACTCTACGTGCAGGTCGCCCCCATTGGAGTTGGCGGGAGCACCATTCGAGCGCGTCGGAAGCGCAAGCGCATCCTGCGGGACCAATTGCGCAGATGCGCAGAACGTGAGGCTCAGGCCAGCGATGCACGGAACAAGTTTCATGGTGACTCCTCGATGGACCGCGGCAGCCGTGAGCGCCGGTTCGCACCGGCGCCCCCCGGAAGGCTGCCACGAAGAGTCAAGCGGACGGCTCCTTGACCTAGGGCAAGAAATCTTCACTCGGGTCGGTCGGGCGTGACCGATCTGGTGGCTTCGTCGGCGATCAGCAGGCTCAAGACCTCGTAACCGGCACGCCGATCTTGGCCGAGCCACTGTTCGATCGCGCCGTGCCAGCCATCACGTGGCGTGCCCCGCAGCGCAATGAAGCACTGCTGCACGCGGCCCCACGTCGCGGCCGGGACGCCACCGAAGTCGCGCCAGGCAGCAGAACCTAGTTCGGGAGAGGAGCTTGGTGTGGTTGCGGTGTCGTGCATGGTCATGGTGCCACCTTTGGATCATGGGGTACAAGGTCGGGCCGCTGCGCCGAGAGTTCGCGATGGAGCCAGGCGCGAGCGAACATCCAATCGTTGACGACCGTGCGCCGCGAGACGCCCAGGCACGTGGCGGCTTCATCGAGTTCCAGGCCACCCACGAAGCGCAGCCACGCCACGCCCGCTGCACGCGGTGCAAGGGCATCGAGCCGGTCGAGGGCATCGATGATGGACGCGCCCAGATCAGGGGAGGCCGTGCGTTCAAACCCAAGCTGCACGAGATCGAGCTGGATGCCGCCGCCACTGGCGGTGGTGCCCGCACGCCGCTCAAGCTGTGCGCGCCGACCGGCATCGATGATGACCTGCCCCATCATGCGCACGAGCGAGCCGAAGAGGTGCGCCCGATTCTCGAACGCCACATCACCAGCCTTCAGATACAGCTCGTGCACGAGCACGGTCGTGTCGATCGGACGGTTCGCGCCCTCGGATCGCAGGCGATGCCGCGCCATGCGATGGACCTCGGCATAGATCTGGTCCCACAGCTCACGAAGGGCCGACAGATCCCCGCGCTGCCGCCGCTGCAGCAGGCCATCGATGATCCGATGCCGCTCGGCCGGACTGGGAAAGCCATGATCGGCTGGTTGGATTGGTTCGTCGGCGGACATCGGATCTGACCTCTTCAAGCGCATTATCGGTGATTGAGGGCAGAGAATTACACTGTTTGGTCAATGGACCCTGAGTCGACCGATCCCACCGGCCTGATCGAGGTCCATGCCTGCTTCGAGCTGCTCTGCGAGGGTCACGAGGCCGAGGCCCGCGCGCGATTCGCACCGGCCATCGTCGCGGAGGCTCGCGCGCTCTTGGGCCTGAACGATGCCATGCAACCGATCGAGGCGAGCGCGGGCTCATCGCGAGATGGGCTTGGCCCGGGCACGGTGCTGGGCGAGTTCACCATCGTGCGCCCGCTGGGCGAGGGTGGTCTGGGCCGAGTGTTCGAGGCCGTGGAGCAGGGCGTGGGCCGGCA
>CAMDAQ010000175.1 GCA_945888705.1 Singulisphaera sp. GP187 | reverse complement strand
CGCACCACGGCCGCCGCGACCCGCTCCGGCGACTGGACGAGGAAGGACGGTGCGTGGTCCGGCACCTCGGCTGCCGAGCCGGCCACGCCCGAGCGACGATCGGATGCCACGAAGAACTCGGTCTTCGTCGTGATCGGATGCACGCTGCTCACGGCGATCCGGTGCGATTGCAACTCCGCACGCAGCGCCGCGCAGGCCATCGACTGGGAAGCCTTGGTCGCGCAGTAGGCGCCGTGGTATGCAAGCGGGAACTTGCCGATGCAACTCGACGACATGATCAAGTGCCCGGGTTGCTCAGCCGCGATCCACTGTCGCGCCGCAGCACGACAGAGAGCGAGCGCCGCGAAGAAGTTCACCTCGAACATCGTCCGCAGATCGGACTCGGCCATGTCAAGCAGGCCCGCGCGCGTGCCGTAGCCGGCATTGGCGAAGACCACATCCACGCGGCCAAACGCCGAAACCCCCCGCTCCAAGATCTCCTCCGAGGCGCCCGGGGCCGCGACGTCGATCGCCACCACCTGCGCACGACCACCGACCTCGATGCACGCGGCAGCAACCTGAGCCAGCCGATCCTCACGACGCGCAACCAAGACCAGTCGCATGCCGGCGGCGGCGCATGCGCGGGCCGTGGCGGCTCCGATGCCTGAACTCGCCCCGGTGACGACCACGACTCGATCCGTCAGAGCGCCCATACCTCGAATCTATGGGACGACCAAGCGTGGTCATCGGCAGGAAGGGGCGGTTATTGGTCATCGATGAGTACGCCTCGAGCAAGTTGTCTGGTGCAAACTCGCTCCCAGGCTCAAGTTCTGTCCGGGTGACGCCATTGCCGAGAACTGCGAGTTTTTCGCAAACTTTTTCGCCCATTCGCTGTCGTCGATGCCATCTTTCGTCGACGTGTCCCACCACGCCAACGGACAGCGTGGTGGGGAAGCGTGTTCCCGCACGATGGAAGTCCGAACCCCGTGATCTGAAGGAGATCTGAAACCATGAATCGCCTGTGTCTCTTCGGCAGCCTCACCGCTGCACTGTGTGCCGCGAGCACGGCCCTTGCCCAGGATGAGTGCGCCAGCGCTCCCACCCTGGTCTCCGGCGTTGCCTCGGCGTTCAACACCGCCTCTGCCACCACCAGCCCCGAACCGGTCACTGAAACGCAGTGCGCTGGCACGTACCTGGGCTGGGGCACTGCCAACAAGGACGTCTGGTTCAAGTGGGTCGCCCCCGCGCAGAACGGCACGATCGACATCAGCACCTGCGATGCCGCGTCGTTCGACACCTCCGTCGTGCTGTACGAAGGTGGTTGTGGTTCGCTCGTCCAGGTCGCCTGCAACGGTGACTCGGCTGGCGGCAACACCACCTGCCAGCAGTACTACTCCGAGATCCTCGGCTACTCGGTCACGCCTGGCGCCACGTACTACGTCCGCATCGGTGGCTACACCGGCACGAGTGGCGCCGCGTCGGGTGCTGGCAACCTTCTGCTGAACTTCACGCAGGGCGCCGCGAACTGCGGCAGCGCCGGCGCATGCAACGTGGTCCACGCGACCCCGGGCTGCGACGACACCACCTGCTGCAACATCGTCTGCAACCTCTTCCCGTCGTGCTGCGACACCGGCTGGGACCAGTCGTGCGTCGACATCGCGATCCCTGAGTGCGGTTTCTACTCGTGCACCCCGGTTGGCCCGGCCAACAACTGCGCGACGAACCCGACCAACGTCCCCGGTGACGGCGCCTACGCGTTCAACACCACCGGTGCGACGATGGACGGCCCGGACCACGCCGGTGATACCTGCGCTTCCGGCACCGACACGTTCTTCAACGACGTGTGGTGGAAGTTCGTGGCTCCGGCCAACGGCGTGGTGTCGATCTCGACCTGCGGCGCTGTCGGCTACGACAACAAGCTCGCGGTCTACAACCTCGGTGCCAGCCCCGTCGGCTTCGACTACAACGACCTCGCGTCGGTGCTGGTCGGCTGCAACGATGACGGCAGCGCCTCGTGCTTCCTGACCGACGGCGTCAATGCGTACGCGTCGGCGATGACCGCAACGGTCTCGCAGGGCAACACCTACCTCATCCGCATGGGTTCGTACACCGACGGCGAAACCGGCGCAGGCACGATCACGATCGACCTGCCGTCGGCCTGCACGCTCGACGTGAACAACAAGACCGAAGGCGAAGCCTGCGGTTCGAACTCGAACGGTGGCTGCAATGACCTCGCCGGCGGCGCGCCGACCGAGTTCATCGCTATTGGTGATACCTTCAAGGGCACGTTCAGCACGGGCATCGATCCCGCCACTGGTGGCGTGACGCGTGACACCGACTGGTACCGCCTCAACCTGACCAGCGACCAGACCGTCACGGTCAACCTGCGCAGCGAGACCTTCTCGGCTGCCCTGCTGCTCGGCGGCGAGTGCGGCAACACCATCACGCTGGCCACGTCGGCAGCGGGTTGCCCCGAGTCCTTCACCACCTGCGTGAAGGCTGGCGCGTACTACCTCATCGTCGTCCCCGACTTCGATGATGGCTCGCTGGTGTGCGGCCAAGGCAGCCGGAACGAGTACTCGATCAAGGTCACCGGCACGCCGGCGTCCTGCCCGATCACGCTCGATACCAGCTGCTCGGCCCCCGGCCCGGACGACCGTCAGCTCTCGGTGAGCGCGGTTCCGACCGGCAACTTCGTGCAGGGCTGCGCGACCGGCTGCGGCAACGGCACCGGCGGCAGCACCGACAACTCGTTCGCCACGGTCATCACCGGTGCGAACCTGCTGAAGGAAATCAGCTGCTTCAACTTCGGTGTCGCTGCCCTCCGTTCGACCACCCCCACCGGTGGCACCTGCGGCTACGGCGCGACGGACCTGCTCATCCCGGTGGTGCTCTCGGTCTACCGCGACACCAACGGCGGCGCTCCCACCAACTTCATCAGCTCGGGCGCAGCCAACGGCGACCTCGAACTGATCCAGTCGTGGAACGTCCTGGTCCCCTCGGGCGTCTACATGGCCAACTTCGAGCCTGATGAGCCGATCTGCGTCGAGAACGAGACCAACCTCGTCTTCGTCATGGACACCCCGAACCTCTTCAACGGCACCGTCCAGGGCGTTCCCTCGGGCGCGGGCTACCGTTGCGGTATCGGTGTGGCAGCGGGCGCGTTCCCGTCCAACACCTTCCTGCGCTACACCCTGTGCACGGGCACCTCGCAGAACATCTTCCAGCCGGTCGGGGCGAACGCCTACGAGTGGCCGGTGGTGGTGAACGGTGCGGCGGCGGCGTGCTCGGGCGGCAACTGCCCCGGCGACTTCAACGCCGACGGCGTGCGTGACGGTGCCGACCTTGGCGCCCTCCTCGCAGGCTGGGGCACGGCTGGTGGCGACGTCAACGATGACGGCGTGACCGACGGTGCTGACCTTGGCGCCCTGCTCGCGGTCTTCGGTACGGCCTGCCCGTAATCCGAAGCCAGTCTCCTGAGATCACTTCCCCCCCGGCCCTGTGCCGGGGGGGATTTGTTTTTGGGCTGCACATGCAGCCTGCAATGGAACTCCATCCG
>CAMDAQ010000174.1 GCA_945888705.1 Singulisphaera sp. GP187 | reverse complement strand
ACTCGATCGAGTTCTTGCCGAAGCAGTCGACGATTGGGGTCGTCCTTGCCCTTCGACAGCGCGTCGCAGTCGATCAGCTTCAGCTGCCGGATGCACTCGCGCACCGGTGGGAGTTGCTTGTCGTCGAGCATCAACTGCCCACGGACCCCTTCGACGATGGTCTCGGTGACGTCGTTGTCGCTCTTTGCAGCAGCGCGCGCATCGCGCCAGAGCGAGCCGAGGGAGCAGAGCGCACGAAGCATGTCGCGCTCGGTCGCTTCGAGCGTC
This sequence comes from Singulisphaera sp. GP187, assembly GCA_945888705.1. Lineage (GTDB taxonomy): Bacteria > Planctomycetota > Phycisphaerae > Phycisphaerales > SM1A02 > SYIB01. Next base: position 3,289 of record CAMDAQ010000174.1, on the reverse strand, counting down.
GCGTCATCCGCATTCGACAGACCTGACTCGAGCCGCTTGAGCGCTGCAACAGGCGACTCATCCGATGCCGAGCACCCAAGGATGAAGGGATACGAGGCCGATCGCTTGACCAGGGCCGACAGCGCGAGAACCAGTCGATCGCCGGCAGTGGCCGCGGGCTGTGTGGCTTGGCGTTCACGACGACCGAACTCTTCAAGCGATTCGGGGCCATCATCGAGCCGCCACGAGTCGAGCGCACGCGCAACACGCCGGACGAACCCCATGCAGTCCGGGCGCGATCCATCGTCCGGCGCTGGATCAAGGGCACGATCACCGAAACCGTCCAGATCGGCATCGGCCCACTCGGTCGGGTCGAGCGGGAAGCGATCTTGGAGATCCCGTACGCCATCCCCATCGCAGTCGGGCGTGTCGGTGCACGGAAGTCGCCCCTGGTCGCGCTCGTCGGTCGGGATCACCGCTTCGTCCGCATCCTTGACGCCATCGTTGTCACGATCAGGATCCTTGTCATCCGTGATGCCATCACCATCGAGGTCGTTCTCACTCGGCGATCCGTTGGTCATGCCGTCCCCGTCGGCGTCTTCAAGCCGCTTGGCGCGATCGCTCGGGTACGCGTCCCGCAGATCATCCATGACGTCGCCATCCGTGTCCGCCTTCAGTGGATCGGATCCCTTGATGACTTCAGCCGCGTCGACCAGTCCATCGTTGTCGTCATCGGGATCCAGCGAATCATCGACGCCATCGCCGTCAGTATCGACCGAGCGTGCGGGATCGAGTGGGAACGCATCGGTTGAATCGCCAACACCGTCGCCATCCGAGTCACGGCGTTGTGGATCCGTGCCCTTGATCCGCTCGAGCGTGTCGGGAAGGCCGTCACCGTCTGCATCACCGAGCTTCCCGGCGGGCTGGGCCGAGGCATCCGCTGGCTTCGAGGCGGCGGCATCGGTCGGTGCGCTCGCAGGAGCCGTCGAAGGCTTCGAAGCCTCGCCTGTCGATGCGGGCTGCGACGGCGCGGGCGTAGTCGTCGCCGGCTGAGCCGGCTGCGGGCCAGTCGCCGGAGCCACAGGCTCCACCGGTCGCTTGATTGCAGGCGCGCTCAGCCCCACGCCCGTCGGTGCCGGCGCAGGCGTGCCCGCCGTCGGTGCGTTCGGGACCAGCGGATCCGTTCCCTGGGCCAACTCAAGACGGTCCGGAATCCCATCGTCGTCGTCATCAGGATCGAGCGCATCGTCGATCCCATCGCCGTCGGTGTCGAGCACGGTCGCCAGCGACGCAGCACCGGTCGTGCCGCCGGACGGCGCACCGTTCGCCGAGCCCGCACGACCGCGCAGGACGATCGCCACGACGAGCAGCACCATCGACAGTCCGATGGCCGCTGCACCCGCCCACATCAACCGCCGATCCGTCCACGCGCTCTCGCGCGCCGGACCCGGTGCTGCATCGACCGAGGGCGACGCTCGCATCATCGCTCGCTCACTCGACCGCGATGCGACCGATGGCTCAAGGTGCAGCTCCCTGAGCGATGCCAACCGGCCAATGCGATCCCTTGCCGCGACCGCCGCGAACGCTCGCGCACCGAGTGCCGTGCGTGCTCCCGCTGCTGCTGGTTGAATCGCCACCAAGGCTCGCCCCGACGAGGGCATCGCCCCGGCGCGCATCGAGCAGAGTTCCACGACAGGCGGCACCGTGAAGAGCCCGATGCCCCAACTGACGGCCATGGCATCGGCAGGCGTGAGCGCATGCAGCACGGCCATGACCAGCGCGGGCTGGCCGGCGATCCACGCCAGGCCCGCGGCCTCGCGCGCCGACTCAAGCGCATCCAAGGTGCTGGCCTCGGGGCGCTGCATCACCCGCTGCTCGACTACGGCAGCCGGCAGCTCCACGCCGCGCTCGGACTGCGACCTGATCGAGGCCCACGCCGCCTGGTCCGCGGCGAGCTTGGACAGATCGGGCAAGCCCTTCGCCCAGTCGCTCGGCGTCAGAATGATCGTGACGACTTCGACGGTCGCACGACCGAAGTCATCCCGGCCGCCCGGCAGCAGTCGGGAGATCGCCCATCGCCCGGTCGGCAGCTGGCGACCCATCATGCAGGGCTCACGCCGCAACGAGTCCATGTCTTCTTCGCGAGAGACTCCTCCGAAACCGAGCTCCTCGAGTGCCTGCCGTTCCCGCGCCGTCACGCCACGCGACGCAGCCAACGTGGTGTACCCGGCCTTCGATCCCAGGACATGGACGTCCGCGCGTGGCATGTCAGAGCTTGCCCATCCACCACAGCGTGATCACCGCTGCACCCACGAGCAACGCACTGACCCCGATCCAGAACGTGACCAGGCTCACGCGCGCCTCGCGCTCCTCGCGTTCGTCCTCGGCCTGTTCCTCGCGCAGCTGCACATCCCGGCGAAGGCTTATCTCCATCTGCGCGTGCTCCAGCGACTCCTGCTCCTCGACACGCTCGAGCCAATCAAGGCAGAAGACCAGCGGCTCGACCACGTCGCGCGGCGCGCGACGCTTGCGCGGAATGACCACCCCGCGCGGCGAACGCACCACGCTGGTGGCGCTGCTCGCGAACGCCACGGTCCGCGTGCCGCCGAGCTGACGGAAGATCTGCGGATACAAGCGTTCGGCGAGCGCGCGCGGACCGCCCTCGGCGCTCAGGAGCGGCACATGCGCGTCGCACTTGGTGAGCACGACCACCACCGGGACATCGTCGCCACTGGGCATCGATCGCAGCCGTTCGACAGCCGCCACGAGCCCGAACGCATCTTCCTCGCGATCGATGCCCGGCTTGAGCGCAACTGCCGGATCGACGAGCAGGATCAACGCCGCGGCACGATCAACGGCATCGCGCAGCTCGATGCTCGCAGGATCCTGCGCACCGAGCGCAAACGCCGTCCGGAAGACTTCGCCGGGATAGTCCATGGCCGACAGCAGCTTCGTGCGGCCGTCGAGCGTGATGTCGATCTCGATCAGCGTGCTGCTCTGGGTGGACACGGGCCACTTCCCCGAATCCAGGTCCATGGCCATGCGACGGAGTTCGGTGTGCAAGCGACCCTCGCGCGCACGGGCACTCAGCGTGCGGACCGCATCGCCGGGCTGAGTCCGACGTTCGGGCACGAACCGCCCGTTGACCAGTTGGCAGCCCTTCCAAAGCACTTCGTACAACCGCGTGATGAACACGGTCTTGCCGGAGCCGCGACGGCCGAGCACCACGATGCGATCCCGCACGCCACCGGGCTGGAAGAACTCGCTTGAGGCCGCAGGAACACTCATGGGCGCCACGGCGGAAGAGGCC
>CAMDAQ010000173.1 GCA_945888705.1 Singulisphaera sp. GP187 | reverse complement strand
AGCGTCACCCTGCACGGGCACGATCTTGAGTGCGCGGCGCTCGAGGCGGCCGCCCCGGCCACCTACTCGCTCCATGCGCAGGGCGAGCAGGTGACCGTACGGCTCCGCACGGCCGACCGCTGGCTGAGCGAGTCGATCGAGACCGACCTGCTGCACTTCGGCGACGCGATCGAGGACCTCGTCGCCGAGGAACTCGTCGAGCTCGGCGGCGATGGACAGGTTCCGAAGATCCGTCACTTCCGCAACGATGCGCGCGAGTACGTCTTCGAGAACGAGGTCCCGCAGGCCGACGACCGCAGCGCGCTGCTCTTCCTGCTCGCGTACGAGGCCGCCTTCCGGCAGCTCGGCGACATGGGCGGCGGCGACGAGGACGAGTGATGCCGGCACCGCGCGTGCTGATGCTCGGGTGGGAGTTCCCGCCCTTCATCACGGGTGGCCTCGGCACTGCGTGCTACGGACTCACGAAGGCCCTGGATGCCGAGGGCGTCCCCGTGACCTTCGTGCTGCCCAAGAGCGTGGACCGCTCGTTCGCCTCGCACGTGAACCTGCTCGCGCCGGAGGCCGGCGCACGCTTCGTGCGCCACGACCAAGCCGTGGCGCAGCAGGCCGCGGCACCGGCAACCCCGCCAACGCCGAAGCCGCCCACCGCGGCGCTGGCTCCAGCGGCCGGACCGACCGTGGTCGACGAAGTGCACCTGCGCGAGTTCCTGCAGGCGCGCCTGCTCGAGTTGCCCGTGATCGCGGATGCCCCGTACTCCGCAGCGCGTGCCGAGGCGGTCGCACGCTGGATCCATGAGGTCGGCGCGGCGCCTGAGGTGCTGCGCACGCTGCGGATCCCAGCCGAGGGCGGCGCCCTCGTCCCGCTCACGGACTTTCTGGCGCCCCATCGCCCCGCCGCTGCTCCTGCGGAGGCCGCCCCGATCGTGGGTGCCGCCGACTACAGCGGCGACCTCATTGCCCAGAGCGAGCGCTACGCGCAGTTCTGCGTGCAGGCCGCGCGCGGGCTCGAGTTCGACGTGATCCACGCCCACGACTGGCTGACGTACCCCGCGGGCATCGCGGTCGCACGGCTCACGGGCAAGCCGCTCGTGGTGCACGTGCACGCGACCGAGTTCGACCGCAGCGGCGAGCACGTGAACCAGCTCGTCTACAACATCGAGCGCCGCGGCATGCATGCGGCCGCGCGCGTGATCGCGGTGAGCATGCTCACCAAGAACCTCTGCACGAACCGCTACGGCGTCCCGGCCGAGAAGATCGACGTCGTCTACAACGGCGTGGACCTGGACCCTGTGCAGGCGGGGATCAAGCGCATCGAGCGCCACGAGAAGATCGTGCTGTACTTCGGCCGGATCACCATGCAGAAGGGACCGGAGTTCTTCGTGCGCGCGGCCAAGCGCGTGCTTGAGGTCATGGAGGACGTGCGGTTCGTGGTGGCCGGCAGCGGCGACCAGGCCCAGCGCATGATCGAACTCGCCGCACAACTGGGTATCGGCGGGAAGATGACCTTCACCGGCTTCCTGCGCGGCCGCGACATCAGCCGTGTGTTCTCGATGGCCGACCTCTACGTCATGCCCAGCGTGAGCGAGCCCTTCGGCATCGCGCCGCTCGAGGCGATGGGACATCGCGTGCCCGTGATCATCAGCCGCAACAGCGGCGTGAGCGAGATCCTGATGCACGCGCTCAAGGTCGACTTCTGGGATGTGGACGACATCGCCAACAAGATCGTGGCCGTGCTGCGCCACCCTCCCCTGCAGCGGGCCCTGCAGGACCACGGCGAATTCGAGGTCCGAGGCATCGGCTGGGACGGGGCGGCGCGTCAATGCGTGGCGAGCTACCGCCGCGCCATCACGGCCGTGCGCCCTATGATCAAGAGCCTGCCGCACCCCTAGGACCTGCCACGACATGGGCTTCTTCACCAAGCGCCGTCCCACCCCCGCAGCACCAGCCGCGAGCGCGCCGTCGAGCGCCGCCGAGGCCAGGATCCGCGAGCTCGGGGGGCAGTTCCTCGATCGCGCGCGCCGCAACAAGGGGTCGCTGCTGAGCGCGGCGGTCTGGTCGAACAAGCTCATGGACTGGTCGATGAAGGACGAGGCCTTCAAGGTCCAGCTCTTCCGCTTCGTCGACTGCTACCCCACGCTGCGCACGCCCGAGGCCGTGCACGAACACCTCGCCGACTACATGGCCCAGCCCGGCGTGAAGCCGCCGCCGGGCTTCGAACTCGGCATGAAGGCCGGCGGGCTCTTCAAGGGCCTCATGAACTGGGGCATGGAGGGCCAGATCACCGCGATGGCTGGCAAGTTCATCGCCGGCACCGATGCGCAGAGCGCACTGCCCACGCTGCAGTCCCTGTGGAAGCAAGGCCTGGCCTTCAGCGTCGACCTGCTGGGCGAAGCCTGCGTGAGCGATGACGAGGCCACGGCCTACCGGGCCAAGTACCTCGATCTCGTCAACAACCTGCCGTCCACGGTCGCAGGCTGGGCCCACAACGCCCGGCTCGACAGCGATCACCTCGGCGCGATCCCGCGCACCAACGTGAGCATCAAGATCTCGTCGCTCTCGGCGCGCGTGGATCCGATCGATACCGAGGGCTCGATCCGAGGCCTGCTCGACTCGCTCGACCCGATCCTGGCCGCTGCCGCCTCGAAGGGCGTCTTCGTCAACTTCGACATGGAGCAGTTTGCGCTCAAGGACCTGACGCTCGAGCTCTTCATGCGCGCGTGCGAGCGCCATGCGTTCCCTGCCGGGCTGGCCATGCAGGCGTACCTGCGCAGCGGGCAGGACGATGCCGCGCGCATCATCGACTGGAGCCGCCGCACGGGCCGTCAGGTCACGGTGCGGCTGGTCAAGGGGGCGTACTGGGACTACGAGACGATCCATGCCGAGCAGCAGGGCTGGGCGAGCCCGGTCTGGGGCGCCAAGCGCGACACCGATGCGAGCTTCGAACGCATGGCCGCGCAGTTCATCGCCAGCACCCCCGCGACCGCGGGCGAAGGCGGCGTGAAGCTCGCGCTCGGATCGCACAACGCACGCTCGATCGCTGCGGCCATGACGGCGCTGGAGCGTCGCGGCCTGCCGACGAGTGCGCTTGAGCTGCAGATGCTGCACGGCATGGCCGACGAGCTCAAGGCCGCGGCGGTCGATCTTGGCCTGCGCATCCGCGAGTACGTCCCGGTCGGCGAGCTCGTTCCGGGCATGGCGTACCTGGTGCGCCGCCTGCTCGAGAACACGAGCAACGAGAGCTGGCTCAAGGCCGGCTTCCTGGACAACGCGAGCGCCGACACGTTGCTGGCCGATCCGGCCCGGCCCGATCCGGTCAGTGCGACGGCTCGGCTGGAGGCCGCACCCGAGCGACATGCGCTCAGCGATGCGGTCGATGGCGTGGGTGACGGACGGCCGTTCTACACCGAGCCCATGCGCGACTTCTCGCGCAAGGACGTGCGTGAGCGGTTCGCCGCTGCGCTCGCCTCGGCATCGATGCCGCAGATCACCAACGACGGCACCATCGAGCAGGCGACCGCGATGGTCGAGGCCGCGCACCGGGCCTTCCCCGCCTGGCGCGATGCCGAGCACCG
>CAMDAQ010000172.1 GCA_945888705.1 Singulisphaera sp. GP187 | reverse complement strand
CACATGGCGTGGTCGCTCGGGCAGGGCATCGATGCGGGTGAAGGCACGAGTGATGGCATCGTTCCCGATGCCGCACTGGATCACCGGCACCGGGCGGCCGCAGGATTCGGCGGCCTTGCGCTCGACCTGCATGGGGCAGACGATGACGGTTGACCCGGCGCGACCGGGGTGGAACGTCGGCAGGTTCTCGGGCGGCACGGCCTCGAGGCTACCGGGGTCCGAAGGCGGTGGGGCGTGCGACGGAACCCCTCGCCACGGCGGGCGGAAGTCGCTATAGTCTCCGCCCGTCCACCGACTGGCCCCATCGTCTAGCCCGGTCTAGGACATCTCCCTTTCACGGAGAGGACAGGGGTTCAAATCCCCTTGGGGTCATTCACCTTGCAGCCCCGGCACTCGCCGGGGCTGCTTCGTTTCATGACCCGCCGCAGCGCTCCGGTGCGGCTGGCGCTGCACCAGGCGCCGCGGGGCGCGCTCGAGCTCCTCGTCCGGCGCGGCCGGCGATGTAGGATCCGGCGATGTCCCCCTTCCTTTCCCGTGGCGTCCTTGTCCTGCTTGCGATCCACATGGGGGCCTGCGTCTCCATCGGCAACAACGTCAGCAAGGGTTCGAGCGCCACGGCGCCCACGCGAACGGCGACTGGTGCCCTTGCGCCCATCACCGCTCAGCAGGTGAATGCGGCGCAGCAAGCCTGGTGCGATGGCCTGGTGCAGGTGGCCCAGGTGCACGCGCGCGGCGGCGACGCCCGTGCCGAAGCATCGCGCATGATCGACGATCTCTACGACTACGCCGACGGCCAAGTCTTCTTCAAGCCAACGCTCGCCTTTGGACCGCGCACGTTCCGCCCGACCAAGGAAGGCGCGCTGGCGTACTTTGTCGGCGGCAACCCGAACTTCCCCGAGGACACCGGCTTCGCGCTCAAGGGCTGGACGGCGGCGCGCTACGACAACAATGCCGCCGAGAACGGCATCCAGATCCACGGCGACATCGCCATCACGATGGGCAACGTCTACATCACCGGACCCGACGGCAAGGAGGTCATGGTCGACAAGACCTTCGTTTTCCGTCGCTGTGCTGATGGCACCCTGCGGCTGTGCGTGCACAAGTCGGCCCTGCCGTTCAGCCCCAACTGAACTCGGGCCGATCAGTCCCACGGTGCGTGGGAGACTCATCCTTCGCGAACCTGGCTTGCGGCGGATTTACCGTGGATCGCTCGCGGGGCTTGCACCGAGGGTGATGGCCTGACCGGTCGCGCGGTGAAGCGAGAACTGCGCTCCAGTCGTCCGCAGTGCTGCCTCGAACTCGACGCGCATCATCGCCAGGCACTCGGGATGCTGCGCTGAGCACTCGTGCGCCTCGCCGAGGTCCTTGCTCAGGTGATAGAGCTCCAGGCGCGGCACCACGACCCCTTGGGCGCTCGCTCCCGCAGCGTCGTGGAACCAGATCAGCTTCCAATCGCCGCGACGGATCGAGCTGAAGGGTTCGATGCCCGGTCCGCTGGGCCCCCAGGCATGCGGTTGGTGTACCAGCGTGGTTCGCATCGGCATGGTCGATCCTCCACGCAGCACCGGCGTCAGGTCGATGCCGTCGATCGTGCGATCCGCTGGCATGCTGCAGCCTGCCAGCGAGAGCAGCGTCGGGTAGAGGTCGGTACCCACGACAGGCACATCGATGGGTCTCGTGCGCGCCTCGATCCGCGGACCGGCCACCACCAGGGGCACGCGCAGCCCGCCCTCGTACGCGGATCCCTTGCCGGAGCGCAGCGGTGCATTGTGCGAGTGCTGCGTCGCGCCATCCGGCGCGGCGCCCCGGGAGTGGGCCGACAGGCCACCGTTGTCGGACGTGAACACGATCACCGTCGACTCAAGCACACCCAGCGAGGCACAGCGCTCCACCAGTGTGCCGAGCGCGTGGTCGACGGCAGCGATCATCGTCGCATAGGCGCGCTCGCGCGCATCAAGGCCCGCAGCGTCGTCGGTGAACCGATCGTCCTGCATGATCGGCGTGTGCACGCCGTAGGGGCAGAAGGAGAGAAAGAACGGCACCTTCTCCCGGACGGCGTCCGACATCGCGCTTGATGCCTCCTTGGCGAGCACATCGTCCAGCCACGCATCAGTGCCATGCCAGCGTGCCAGGCCGGGAACATCCCAGACGCTTGCGGGTGCTTCCTCCGGCTGCAGTGAACCCCGCCGGTTGCGGACGGCATCCTTGAAGTGATCCCGCGCGAGATAGCTCCCCGGTGCACCTGCGGCGTGCCCGGCGACGTTCACGTCGAACCCCATGCGCAGCGGATCCGCGCCTGGCGTTCCACGCGCTCCCCAATGCGCCTTGCCCACGTGGATCGTTCGATAGCCTGACTTGCGCAACAGTTCCGGCAAGAGATCATCGCTCGGCTGCAAGCCGTTGACCTGCCAGGCGGGCGGTGCCAGACGAGGGTGGTGGGACGAGGTGTCGGTGTCCTGCTCCAGCGTCCAGTACGTCACGCGCGATCGCGCCGGTGACTGGCCGCTCATGATGGCTGCCCTCGATGGCGTGCAGACCGGTGCCGCGGCGGAGGCGTCTGAGAATCGCACGCCCCGTGCAGCGAGCCGCTCCAGGTTCGGCGTGCGGTAGCGGTCGTTGAGGGCAGTGCGGTCCGGCAGCATGGGCACCGAGGTGTCCTGCTGCCCGAGATCATCGACGATCATCAGGATGATGTTGGGGCGGTCCGGGCCCGGGCGAGTGTCCGCGGGCGGCGCAGGGGTGAGCCCCAGAGGTCCCAGAGCGAGCCCCAGCATCGTCGCGGCACAGGTCATCATGTGGGGATTGTCAGCAGGGTTTCGGCACCGCACAAGCCGGAGGGCGCCGCACCACGGGCGCCGACGGGCGCGTGGGCCTGCGTGGCGAGCCCACGCTGGTGTGCATGGACAGGCCCGGATGAGATCATCGGCGGATTTCCCCGGATTGTCACTGGTACGCCGTGACGCGCTCGCCTCCCGTGCTAGGTTCCGTCACCCCTTCGGGGCCACTGAACCATGAAGATCCTGTCCACGCTGCTTGTCCTGGGTGCGCTGTCCTCGTCGGCGCAGGCTGCCATTCGCTACGTCAACGTCGGGCTGACCACGGGTGCCGATGACGGGTCGAGCTGGGAGAACGCCTACCGCACGGTCGATGGTGTCTCGCGCGCCCTGACCGCAGCGGTCAGTGGCGACCAGGTCTGGGTGGCGGCGGGCACCTACGAGCCGACGTCGGGAACCGCCCGAACGGTCTTCATCACCATGAAGTCTGGCGTGGCGGTCTACGGAGGATTCGCCGGGACGGAGACGGCGCTTGATCAGCGCGATGTGGCGGTCAACGCCACGACCCTCACCGGCGATCTGTCCCGCAACGACAACGGCACCACCACGAACCTTGCCGACAACTCCTATCACGTGGTGTCGGCCACCGGCGTGGCCGCAACGGCCGTGCTCGACGGCTTCACGGTGACCGGGGGCTATGCGAACGGCGCCACGGCGTCCAACTACGACAAGGGCGGCGGGATCATCATCCTGTCCAACGGCCAGCCCACGATTCGCAACTGTCGGTTCATCGGCAATCGATGCACGTTCGGCGGCGGTGCGGG
>CAMDAQ010000171.1 GCA_945888705.1 Singulisphaera sp. GP187 | reverse complement strand
GTCAGCGTGATGCCAAGCGCGCGGTGCGCGGTCACCGCGTCGTCATCGAAGAGCTCGTAGAAGTCCCCCATCCGGAAGAAGAGCAGGCAATCGGGATAGCGCGCCTTGAAGTGCGCGTGCTGCCGCATGGCGGGCGTGTCGCGGTTGGGCGCGGGCGCCTGGTGGGCCATCTTCTCCACGCTCGAAAGGGTAGCCGCTCGCCTCGTCAGCCCATTGCCCCGGCCGTGTTATCGCAGTGCCGCAGCGGGCCTGATCCCGCTATACTCCCCGCCCCGCTGGGCTGGTAGCTCAATTGGCAGAGCGCCTCGGTCGCATCGAGGAGGTTGTGAGTTCGATTCTCATCCAGTCCACTTGATTCGGGCGTCGCTCAGCGGCGCCCGCGTCGTTTCCGGAGGCCATCGCAAGGACCCATGCCAACACTCGCCGCCGCTCCATCCACCGTGCTCGCCGTCGAGGCCGCGCTCGTCGTCGCGGCCAGCCTGATCGGTGCGTGGGTCGGCACCCGGCGCCTGGCGCACACCCCGCTGCAGCTGGTGCTGAGCGCCGTCAGTGGCATGATCCTGGGGATCGTCTTCTTCCATCTCCTGCCGCACGCCCTTGGCACGCACGGCGGTGGCGCTGCACCGATGGACGTGATGCTCTGGGCCTTGATCGGCTTCATGGCACTCTTCGTGCTTGAGCGCTTTGCGCCCTTCCATGCACATGAACATGGCGGCGGTGGGGACTGCGGCGGCGGCAGCTGCGGCCACGTCGCGCACACCTGTGACCACGAGCACGATCATGCCCCGCACGCCCATGCCGATGCGCACACGCGCGCACCGCGACTGGGGTGGATGGGCGCGCTGCTTGGCCTGACGGTGCACAGCCTGATGGAAGGCGTGGCGCTTGCCGCAAGCGTTCAGGCTGAATCAAGCGCCGGCTGGCTCGCTGGCCTGGGCACGCTGCTGGTGATCGTGGCCCACAAGCCGTTCGATGCCATGACGTTGGCGGCGCTTTTGCGCCAAGACCGCGTCGATGCGGGGAAGGCCGCGGTGATCCAAGTGCTCTTCTCCTTGGTCATGCCGGTGGGCGCGTTCCTCTTCATGGCGGGCGTGCGCCACGATCCGCACGTCATCGCACTGGCGCTGGCCTTCAGTGGTGGCGTCTTCCTGTGCATCGCCTGCAGCGACCTGCTGCCCGAGGTGCAGTTCCATCGTCACGATCGGCTCAAGCTCACTGCGGCACTCGTGGGCGGCATCCTGCTTGCGTGGGGCATGTCCAGGCTCGAGGCCACCATGCATGGCCACGCCGATCACGATCATGGCGCAGCGAGCAGCCCCGACGGAAATGATCATGGCAGCCACGACGGCCACGATCACGCCGCACCGGCCACAAGCCCCGACGCCCACGATCACGGCAGCCACGACGGCCACGATCACTGAGCCGCGACCGCGCGCGCGGCCTATCCTGCCGCCCATGAAGGCCGAACGCCTGCTCGCCGAACTCAACCGCATCCGCCAGGACGTGCCCAAGGATCCCAAGGACCTTGAGTGGTTCACGGTCCACCACGTCTTCTGCTTCGTCTCCTACAACATGGCGGCGTTCCAGAAGTACCTCGACGAGGCCGTCAAGCCCGAGGACGAGCCCGAAGCGTGACCCGGTCCGGGGTAGGATCGCGGTCCCATGACGGAATCGACCGCCCGTGACTACCGCAGCACGCTGAACCTGCCCAAGACCGGCTTCGCGATGAAGGCGAACCTGGCCCAGGCGGAGCCGCAAACCCTCAAGTCGTGGAAGGAAGGCGGCGCGTTCGACCGCATCATGGGTGCGCGCGACGGCGCCGAGCCGTTCGTCTTCCACGACGGTCCCCCGTACGCCAACGGCAACATCCACGTCGGCCACATGCTCAACAAGGTCCTGAAGGACCTCGTCGTGCGCAGCCGCATCCTTGAGGGGCGCCGCGTGCACTACGTGCCGGGCTGGGACTGCCATGGCCTGCCCATCGAGCACAAGGTGATGACCGAGATCGTCAAGGGCGGCAAGGCCGAGAAGCTTGAGACGCTCGCGCCCGACGTGCGCCGCATGGCGATCCGCCGCGAGTGCGCCGCCTACGCCGAGAAGTTCATCAAGCTGCAGGGCGAGGAGATGCAGCGGCTGCTGACCTTCGCCGATTACGCGCACCCCTATGCCACGATGCAGCCGGCGTACGAAGCCGCCACGCTCGAGGTCTTTGCGGGCATGGTCGAGCAGGGGGTCGTCTACCGCGACCTGAAGCCGGTGCACTGGTCGATCGCCAACCGCACGGCGCTCGCCGAGGCCGAGCTGGAGTACGAGGAGCGACAGGATCTCTCGGTGTATGTGGACTTCGAGCTCGAGGACCGCGAGGCCGCAGAGCGCGCCTTCGGCTGCGAGATCGACCAGACGCCGTGCCTGATGATCTGGACCACCACGCCCTGGACGCTGCCGGCGAACCTGGCGATCGCGTGCCACCCGCGCTACCGCTATGCGCTCGTCGAGCACGACGGCGCGCTGAGCATCGTCGCTGCGGAACTCTGGCCGAAGGTCGCCGCCACGATCAAGGCCGAGAAGGCCCGCATGGTCGGCGAGTGCGACGGCGCAGCCCTGGTGGGGCTTGTCTATCGCCATCCGTTCTGCGAACGATCGGGGCGCGTGGTCGCCGCCGAGTACGTCACGCTCGAGGACGGCACGGGCTTGGTGCACACCGCCCCCGGCCACGGTGCCGAGGACTACCGAACGGGCCTCAAAGAAGGCCTGCCGACCTACTGCCCGGTGCGCGACGACGGCACCTATGACGACACCGTGCCCGAGTGGCTGCGCGGCCTGAGCGTGTGGGATGCCAACGCCAAGGTCACCGAGCATCTTCGCGAGAGTGGGCACCTGGTCTTCGATCACGCCTTCACCCACTCGTACCCGCACGACTGGCGCAGCAAGACGCCGGTCATCTTCCGCGCGACGGAGCAGTGGTTCATCGGCGTCGATCGGCCCGTCAAGCGTGATGGCCGCACCCTGCGCCAGCTCGCGCTCGATGCCGTCGAGCACCGAGTCGCCTTCGTCCCCGATTGGGGCCGCAACCGCATGCGCGGCATGCTCGAGAACCGCCCTGACTGGTGCATCAGCCGCCAGCGTTCGTGGGGCCTGCCGATCCCGGCCTTCCTGCGCCCCGATGGCAGTGCGTTCATGACGGCAGCAAGCATCCGCGCGGTCGCCGCGGTCTTCGCGCAGAAGGGGAGCGACGCATGGTTCCAGCTCTCTGCGCAGGAACTCCTGGCCGGCTACGCCGCCGCGAAGGATGCCGATGCGCCCGCGGGCCTCGACGTGGCCGAGCTCACCAAGGGCAACGACATCTTCGACGTCTGGTTCGAGGCCGGCAGCAGCTGGCACTCGGTGCTGCGCACGCGCGGCATCGGCTTCCCAAGCGAGCTCTACCTTGAGGGCAGCGACCAGCATCGCGGCTGGTTCCAGCTCTCGCTGCTGCCCGCGCTCGCGGTCACCGGCGAGCCGCCCTTCCGCACGCTCCTGACGCACGGCTTCATGGTCGACAAGGACGGCCTGAAGATGTCCAAGAGCCTCGGCAACGCCCTTGACGTGGCCGCGCTGCTCAAGGACTACGGCGCCGACGTCGCGCGGTGGTGGGTGAGCAGTGTGCCCTACGACGG
>CAMDAQ010000170.1 GCA_945888705.1 Singulisphaera sp. GP187 | reverse complement strand
GTGGCCGACGCCGTCGCGGCGCCGAGCAGCCAGAACTCGGGCTGATGGCTGATGAGGAGAAGAAGGACGAGAAGAAAGACGACGACAAAAAGGACGACGACCAGAAGGACGATGATCAGGACGCCGCCGACAAGAAGGATGGCGACGAGGCCAAGGATCCCAAGGACGCCAAGGAAGCGAAGGACGGCAAGGATGAGCCGAAGAAGCCCGAACCCAAGCGTGTCGAGATCGATGTCGACGGCTTCGAGGCGCGTGCGATCGAACTGCCTGTGGCGAAGGGCTCGTTCGGATCACTGGGCTTCAATGACCGCAACGAACTGCTCTTCGGTCGTGACGGCTCCGTGCGGCTGCTCGACCTGAACGACGCCAAGCCCACCGAGAAGGCCGGTCCTGCCGGCATGCGCTTCGACGTCTCGGCCGACGGCAAGAAGCTCCTCATGGGCGGCCGCGGCGGCGCATCCATCGCCGCGGCGTCGGCGGGCGCCACGCCAAAGCCGATTGTGTCCAGCCCGATGCTCGTGGCGATCGACCCGCGCGATGAGCACCGGCAGATCCTCGCCGACTGCTACCGCATCATGCGCGACTGGTTCTACGACGAGGGCATGCACGGCGTGGACTGGAAGGCCATGCACGACCGCTATGCGGGCATGCTGCCTTCGGTCGTCACGCGTGAGGACCTGAACTACCTGATCAGCGAAATGATCAGCGAACTCAACGTCGGCCACGCGTACCTGCGCGGTCCCGGCGACGTCGAGGAGACCCCGAGCCGCTCGGTCGGCATGCTCGGTGTGGACTTCGCCGCAGCCACGCTCGAGGACGGCTCCCCTGCCAAGGCATGGAAGCTCGCGCATTTCCCAAGCGGCGGCCCGTTCGACAGCGAAGCGCGCAGCCCGCTGGCCATGCAGGGGCTCGGCATCGCCGAAGGCGACTACCTGCTTGCGGTCAACGGGGTCGCTGTGGACACGTCGAAGGATCCATGGGCACCCTTCGTGGGGCTCGCGGGCAAGTCGACCGTGCTCACGGTGTCCAAGAAGCCCGTGATGGACCAGGACGCCAAGGACATCGTCGTCACGCCAATGGGCAGCGAGTCGGGCCTGCGCTACCGCGCGTGGGTCGAGTCCAAGCGCAAGCGCGTCGAGGAACTCTCGGGCGGACGCATCGGCTACATCTACGTACCCAACACCGGCGTCGACGGCCAGACCGAACTCGTGCGCGGCTTCTATGGCCAGCGCATGAAGCCTGCGCTGCTCATCGACGAGCGCTGGAACGGCGGCGGCCAGATCCCGACGCGCTTCATCGAGCTGCTCAACCGACCGGTCACCAACTACTGGGCGCGCCGTGATGCGCGCGACGGTGCGTGGCCGCCGGATGGCCACCGCGGCCCCAAGGCCATGCTCATCAACGGTCTCGCCGGCTCGGGCGGTGACATGTTCCCGTGGCTGTTCAAGGCCAACAAGCTCGGCCCCACGATCGGCACGCGCACCTGGGGCGGCCTCGTGGGCATCAGCGGCAACCCATCCTTCATCGACGGCGGCAGCATCAGCGCACCGACCTTCGGCTTCTACGAAGTCGACGGCACCTGGGGCGTCGAAGGCCACGGCGTCGATCCCGACATCGAAGTGCTCGATGATCCGGCGAAGATGAAGGACGGCGGCGACCCGCAGCTCGAGAAGGCCGTCGAGGTCTTGCTGAAGGAACTCGATTCAGGCGCCTGGAAGCCGGTGCCACAGCCCACGGGACCCGACCGTCGGGGCATGGGCCTGCCAAAGGCCGATCGCTGAGCGCGCGATCAGCGCGTCGAGGTCGACACGATCCACTCCACCATCGCCTTGAGCGTGGCGGGGTCGATCGTCGTCTCGATCTGCGCGTACTCCGCGATGCCGCCGGTCGTGCACGGCTGGAAGAGGTGATTCACGCCGGGCACCACGCGAATGGCGGCGCGATCACCAAGACCGGTCTTCGCAAGCGCAGCCTGGGCCAGCGGTTCATTCGACGCCGCCGGCACCTGCAGGTCGCGCTCACCGAAAAGGGCGAGCGTGGGGCAGCGCACCTTTTCGAGCGTGGGCACCGGGTCGTAGGCGAGGAACGCGCGCATCCACGGCGATGACAGCACCACCGGATAGGGATCCATGATCTCGTAGAGGCCAGGCGGCAGCTCCGACGCCTTCGCGAGCAGCGCGCCGCGCAGCTTGCCCTGCAGTTCGGCCTGCGGGACCGCCGGATCCTTGGCCTGCGCAATCAAGTCAGCCAACGCACGACGCATGGCATCCACCATCGCTGCATCCGCTCCGCCTGCGGCAGCGAGCAGGCCGGTCTGCTCAACGAGCAGCGCATCGCCTTGCTGCGCGGGCCCCGCCAGCAGCACCATGAACGCGACATCGTCGCGGGAGGTCGCGAGCATCGGGGCGATCAGCCCACCTTCGCTGTGACCGACAAGGCCGATGCGCTTGGCATCGATGCCCGGCTGCTCCACGAGCCAATCGATGGCCGCGGCCGTATCGCGCGCGAAATCGACCGTGGTTCCAGGCTCGAGGGAACCGGTCGAGCCGCCCACGCCGCGATCGTCGAGCCGGAGCACCGCCACGCCTGCGCGCGTCAGCGCATCGGCAAGGACCAGAAACGGCTTGTGGCCCATGAGCGTCTCGTCGCGGTCCTGTGGTCCCGAGCCCGTGATCAGGACCACGGCAGGCACCGACGCCTTCGACTCTGGCATGGTGATCGTGCCTGCCAGCATGATGCGGTCCTGGGCCTGCTCGATCTTCACGTCCGTCGAGCGATACGGGAACGGCGGCTTGGGCTCCTGCGGGCGCTTGAGCTCGGGTGGCTGGCCACGGATGAGCAGCAGCGGGAACTCCTGGCCGCCTTGGCTCCAGGTGCCATCGATCTCGCTGGCATCGGCGTTCAGCGTGCCGGTGAACTCGCCGCGCACGGCGCTGCAGCGCAAGGTGACCGATCGGTCCGCGCGCAGCACGATCGACTCGACGGGGATTCCCATCGCACCTTGGTCGGGCGAATCCATCGTGCCGGTGCCGCGCTCGCCGCGACCGCGCTCGATGCGGAAGACCAGCGGAAGCCGCTTCGGCCCAGCCTGCAGCGTGCCGAGGAACGTGCCGAGCGCGGGCTCGATGTCGATGACCGCGGCCTTCGGGGGTGGTGCATCGTCCTGCTGCGCGAGCGCATGGGAGGAGACAACCACCACGAGGCACGCAACGGCAACGATGGCAGGACGCAGCATCGCTGCATCCTAGATCCGGGGCCGCCGGCTTGAATCACTCCGCACTGAACCGATGCACCATGCGGTGGTCGTAACGTTCGCCCGGGCGCAGCACCACGTTGGGCCATCCGGCCTTGCCTTGCTTGTTGATGCTGTCGGGATACGCCTGCGTCTCCAAACACAGCCCATCGTGCTTGCGGTAGGTGGCGCCGTCCTTGCCGGGGATGCCGTCGAGGAAGTTGCCCGAATAGAACTGGATCCCGGGCTGGTTGCTCGAGACGAGCATCGTGATGCCTGTCTTCGGGCTGCGCAGGAGCGCCGCCGGGCGCATGGTGCCCGTTGCGCCATCCACGCACCAGTTGTGGTCGAAGCCACCGGGATCATCCTTGGTGGCCGGCAGCTGGGCGATGTCGCGACCGATCGGCTTGGCCACGCGGAAGTCCAGCGGCGTTCCGTCGACCGGCTTGATCTC
>CAMDAQ010000169.1 GCA_945888705.1 Singulisphaera sp. GP187 | reverse complement strand
CGCCTGAGTGTGTCCAGGTTCACGACCAGCGACGAGATCGACCACGCCGCGCGGGTGATCCCGGCCTGCATCGAGCGGCTGCGGCTCAGTAGTTCGGCGTCGGTGCGCGGAAGTCGCTGAGGTCGACCGACTTCATCCAGTCGATCGTGTGCTGCAGGCCCTCGGCCAGCTGCACCCTGGGCTCCCAGCCCAAGCGCTCACGCGCCAGCGTGATGTCGGGCTTGCGCTGCTTGGGATCATCGGGCGGCAACGGCCGGCTCGCGCCCAGGCGTGCCTTGCCGCCGGTCATGGCGATGGTCTTCTGGGCGAGTTCCATGATCGTGAACTCGTTCGGGTTGCCCAGGTTCACCGGCCCGGTGAACTCGGCAGGCGACTCCATCATGCGCAGGAACCCATCGATCAGGTCGCTCACGTAGCAGAACGACCGAGTCTGCGACCCGTCGCCGAACATGCTGATGGTGTCGCCAGCCAGGCCCTGGCGAATGAAGTTGCTGACCACGCGGCCATCGAAGGGGTGCATGCGCGGGCCGTAGGTGTTGAAGATGCGCACGACCTTGATCTGCACCCCGTGCATGCGGTGGTAGTCGAACATCAGGGTCTCGGCCGCGCGCTTGCCTTCGTCGTAGCAGGCGCGCGGACCGATCGGATTCACGCAGCCGCGGTAGCTCTCGACCTGCGGGTGCACCTCGGGGTCGCCGTACACCTCGCTGGTGCTCGCATGGAAGATGCGCGCGCGCAGGCGCTTGGCCAGGCCAAGGCAGTTCATCGCCCCGAGGAACGACGTCTTCATCGTCTTGATCGGGTTGTACTGGTAGTGCCCCGGCGCGGCCGGGCAGGCGAGGTTGTAGATCTGGTCGACCTCGAAGTGGAACGGGTTGATCACGTCGTGGCGCACGAACTCGAAGTTCGGCCGACCGAGCAGGTGGGCGATGTTCGACTTCTGGCTCGTGAACAGGTTGTCAAGGCAGATCACGTCGTGGCCGGCCTCGACCAGACGGTCACACAGATGGCTACCGAGGAAACCCGCTCCGCCCGTGACGAGGATGCGCTTGTGCATGCGACCCGCGAGTGTAACGGTTCTGTCACAATGCCCTGATGGTGGCTGGCGATGGCGACGTGCGCGTGATCCATGGCTGCATGAGCGGCACGAGCTGCGATGGCATCGATGTCGCGGCCGTCGCGATCGAAGGGCATGGCTGGACGATGCGCGCCCACTTTCTCGCTGGTGCCTCCCTCTCCTATGACGACGCGATGCCGGGACTCGCAGAACGCGTGCGCTCGGCGCTCCGTCAGGAGCCACTGACGGCAGGCCACCTGGCCCAACTCGGGCACGATCTCGCGCAGGCGCATGCGAAGATCTTGCGGCAACTCGCCCACACGGCCGCCGCACCGATGGCGATCGCGATGCATGGCCAGACGCTGTACCACGCACCGCCGGTCTCGCTGCAGCTGTGCGCACCGTGGCCCGTGGCTGAAGCGCTGGCCGTGCCCGTCCTGCACGACCTGCGCGGCGCCGACCTCGCGGCCGGTGGACAGGGCGCACCGCTCACGCCGACGAGCGACTTCATCATGTACGCGGGCTCGGCTCCCACCGCGGTCATCAACCTCGGCGGTTTCGCCAACGCCACGGTGCTTCCGCCTCGGGGCAGCGATCCATCCGCCGTGCGGGGCTTCGACATCTGCCTCTGCAACCAGCTGCTCGATGAACTCGCGCGCACGCGACTCGGGCAGCCGTGCGATTGGGATGGCAGTGCGGCCCTTGGTGGCACGGTCGACCGCGCGGCGCTTGAAACCGTCACGACCCTGCTCGCTCGACAGGCGAGTTCAGGTCGCAGCCTCGGCACGGCTGACGAATCCGTGGCCATGGCGGCATCGATGCTGGCGAAGCTGGCCCCGGGCGATGCCTGCGCCACGGCGGTGTCGGCGATCGCCGGCACCATCGTGGCAGCGCTGCGCGCCGCCGACGTCCGTCATCTGGTCCTGGCGGGGGGCGGCGTCCTCAATCTGCCCTTGGAGAGCGCGCTGCGTCAGGGAATCCCCGGTGGCGCTCCGCCAACCGCCGCCCAGTGGCCAGCCGCCTTCCGCGAAGCCGCAGCGATGGCGGTGCTGGGCGCCCTCGCACTTGACGGTGTACCACCCGGACTGCCCGCCGTCACCGGACGCCGCAGCCTCGCCGGCTGCTGCTGCACCACGATCCGGCCGTAGCGGGTTCACTGTATCTTAACGCGCCGGACACATGACAAAGATCCGGAGGCCGCCATAATCCCTGCATGCCCGCGAGTGCCCTGATCGTCGAGGACGAGAACGAGATCGCTGACCTGGTGAAGTTTCACCTTGAACGCGACGGCATACAGGTGAGCGTCGCCCGCAACGGGCGCAAGGCGATCGAGATGGTTCAGGGCGCGGGCTACGACCTGATCGTGCTCGACCTGATGCTGCCCGACCTCGACGGCCTGGAGATCTGCCGCCGCCTGAAGGGCCAGGACCGCACCAAGGAGATCCCGGTCGTCATGCTCACCGCCCGCGGCGAGGAGTCGGACATCGTGGCTGGCCTTGAGATGGGCGCCGACGACTACGTGACCAAGCCCTTCAGCCCGCGGGTCCTCATGGCGCGACTGCGCAACGCGCTGCGCAAGACCGGCGCGACCGAGCCCACCGAGCGCATCGGCCTCGTGAATGGACGGCTGCTCATCGACCGCGAGCGTCACGTGGTGACCGTCGATGGCCAGACGATCGAGCTCACCGTGACCGAGTTCGGGATCCTGCACTTCCTGGCCCTGCGTCCGGGCTTCGTGCGCACCCGCGACCAGATCATCAGCGCCGTGCACGGCCGCAACACCGTGCTGTCGAGCCGGACGGTCGACGTGCACGTGACCGCCGTGCGCCGAAAGCTCGGTGCCTTGGGCGAATGCGTGCAGACGGTGCGCGGCGTGGGCTACCGCTTCCGCGACCCGAACGATCTGACCGAGTGAACCAGCTTCGGCTGGCGCGATAGCCTTCGCGCATGACCAACGTGCCAACCTCGGTGCTGCGCACGCTGTCCTGGGCCATGCTCCTGGCCGCGGGCTTCTTGGTCGTCGCTGCGCTCACCGACGACGCGCCCTCGCGCGGCACGCTCCTTGCCGGCGTGGCCTGCGGAGCGGCCTGCGTCGTGCTGCGCCACACGATCCGCGCGCGCGACTTGCGCATGATCGAGACCGCGCTCGACGCGATGGCCGAGAGCCGTCTCCCCGCCCGGTTCGAGCGGCCCCAGAGCGGCCAGGCGTTCCGCGTCTCTCGCGCACTCGGGCGTGCGCAGCGCGACGTGTCGACCACGATTTCCAGGCTGACCGTCGAGCGCGACGAACTGCAGGCGATCCTCGAAGCGCTCGGCAACGGCCTGATCGCGCTCGATCGCGAACAGCGGATCCGCAGCGCGAATCGGATCGCCGAGCAGTTGCTCGGGCTCACCGGCGACTACCGCGGCCGACTGCTCCAGCAGGCCACGCGCCAGCCGGACCTGAGCCGATTCGTGAGCGAGGCCCTCGCCGCCAGCGGGCACCTGAACGCGGAGATCCGGCTTGAAGGCGTGGAGACGCTCGTCATGCAGGCCGCCAGCGAACCGCTGCCAGGCAGTGACGGACGCATCGATGGCCTGCTGGTGGTGCTCGACGACATCACGCGGCTCAAGCGGCTCGAATCGATGCGCACGGACTTCGC
>CAMDAQ010000168.1 GCA_945888705.1 Singulisphaera sp. GP187 | reverse complement strand
ATGAACAGCGACCGCAGCGGCGGTTCATTCAGCGTGCCGGTGCCGGCTGGCGTCAATGTGACCAACATCGGCTTCTCGGCCCCTGCCTATCACTCGGGTGATCAGAACTCGGGTGCGTCTGGTTACAACCAGAACACGCCGTGGACCGGCACGCGCACGGCCGACGCCGTGACGTGGGCCACCACGCCGTACGCGCAGGACACCACGGCCAACGCCCTGCGCTGGTCGACGATGTACAACTTCCGCTTCGACGCCGATCAGCCGCCGCAGACCGTGGCGGCCACGCTTGGCCTGTTCAAGCCTGCGACGGCTTCGAGCACGGCGACGTCCGTCAGCGTGTCGGGCAAGGGCCCAATCGCTCCCCCGCCGCCGGCCAACCCCGCCGACCTCGACGACAGCGGCACCGTGGATGGAGCCGACCTCGGCATCCTGCTCGGCGCTTGGGGCACCGCGGGCGGCGACATTGACGACAACGGCACGACCGACGGTTCCGACCTCGGCCTGCTGCTCGCCGCCTGGGGCAGCTGATCCACTCGACCCCCTTCGTCAACTCTGATTGCACCAAGGACCCGGCCTCGCGCCGGGTCCTTGTCGTTGGGTCGAGCGCCACGCCACATGCGGGCGCGCGCTTCACCGGGGCAGCATGACACCCTGCAGGGAGAGCAGAACGGACCCGTTACGATCAGGATCATGCACACGATGCCCATCTCGAGCGATCCGGAGCGACCCGCTCCGCCCCGCATGTCCGTCTGCGCCGTCGCATCGCTCGTGCTCGGCTTGGTGCTCTGCTGCCCCCTCACGTCGATTGCCGCCATCGTGCTGGGAGCGGTTGGTATCAACGCCACCAAGGCTCGCATGGCCTCGGGGCGCGGGCTGGCAATCGCGGGTCTGGGACTGGGGTTGATCGGGACCGCGCTGCAAGTGGCCTTCGGTGCGTGGTCGTACACAACGATCTATGCGCCGCTGATGGAGGGCCCGGCTCCCGCGCTGCGCGCGGGCCTTGATGGCGGCGCACCCGCCATGGTGGCGCGCTTCACCATTCCCGAGGGCAGGACGTTTGACGCGGAGGCCACAGCCTTCCTCGAAGCGATCAAGAGCCGATACGGCAATCTCGTGACGTGCGAACTCGACCGCAGCACGCAAGCACCGACGCCGGACTCCAAGCGCCCGGAATTCGAGGCGGACTTTGAACTCCGGTTCGAGCGTGCCACGATCAAGGCCAGGTCCTGCACCGAGATCACGACGCCACAAGGCGGGCTCTCGATGAAGTTGCGCTGGATCGAGCTCATCGATCCGGCACAGGGCGATCTGCGATTCCCACCCGCGGAGCCCAAGGCTCCATGACGCCGATCCTGGCCGGTCGGCGTGTCACGGTGATGGGGCTTGGCCTCTTCGGAGGCGGGCTTGGCGTGGCGCGTTGGCTGCATGCACAGGGTGCCCACGTCAGGATCACCGATCGTCGCGATGCCACCGTCCTTGCCGATGCACTTGCCGCGCTCGAACCGCTGCGCGCATGTGGCAGGCTCGAGGTGGAGTGCGGACAGCACACACCCAACTGGTTCACGCAGACCGATCTGCTCGTCGCCAACGCCGCGGTGCCGACACCTTGGAGCAATCCACTGCTGTGTTCCGCGCGCGAGGCTGGGGTCCCGGTGACCAGCGAGATCCGGCTCTCCATCGAGGCGCTGCACGATCGACGCACGATCGGCATCACGGGCAGCGCAGGCAAGAGCACCACCAGCGCCATGACGCTTGAGGCGCTCCGTGCCAGCGGTCGCCGCGCCGTGATCGGCGGGAACTACGGCGGATCGTTGCTCGGCAACGCCGAAGCCGGCTCAGCCGATTGGCTCGTCCTCGAACTGAGCAGCGCGCAACTGTGGTGGCTTTCCGATGAGGCCGCCGACTGGTCGGGCCAGCCACGGCTTGGTTGGCGGCCGACGATCGGCGTGCTCACGAACCTGGCACCGAACCACGTGGATTGGCATGGCTCAGTGGAGCACTACCTGATGTCGAAGGCGGGCATCGCGCCCGCTTCGGGGAGCTTGGTCAGCTGGTTCGCCAACGATGACCCCGAAGCCGAGCGTGCCGCTGCGGCGGCGGTCGGTGCGGATCGCGTGTGGTGGCGAGCGGCGCCGCCGGTCGTCGCGATGGATGGGCTCTCGCTCTCCGTGCCCGGTGCGCACATGGTGCAAAACGCACGGACCGCGCTGGTGCTGCTGGACCGCGCACGAGACATCGATGGACTGCCGGTCGATCGGATGGCGGCGATGCGTGCCATCAATGCCTTCCCGGGCCTGCCACACCGGATGCAGCGGGTTGGGGTCTGGAACGGCATCGCCTGCTTCAACGACTCCAAGAGCACCACCCCGGCGGCGACGATGCGTGCGCTCGAGGCCTTTGATGATCTGTCGCGGGTGCACCTGATTGCCGGCGGGTACGACAAGCACATCGATCTCTCCGGCATCGCCGGGCTGGCTCCGCGACTCGCCGGCCTATACGCCGTCGGGCAGGTGCAGGATCAGCTCGCTGCATTGGGGGGAATGCCCTGCGGCACGCTGGACGCGGCGGTGCACGCTGCCTTCGACCGTGCCCGCCCCGGCGATTCGATCCTGCTCTCCCCAGCCTGCGCCAGTCTGGACCAGTACCCCAACTTCGAGCACCGGGGCGACCACTTCGTCGAGCTTGTTCGCACGGCGGCAGCCACCGGAAGCCGATAGAGTCCTCCCATGGCGACTCTTCGAGCCCTCCTTCGCGCCACGCTGCTGACCCCGGTCCTGGCCCTTGCCTCGTGCTATACGCCCGACGGCGGCCTGATGCCGACCAGTGGCCGCGGCTTCACGTACATCAGCACCCCGTCCCAGCCGCTCACGATCAAGCTGGTGAACATCTGCAAGCTCAATGAGGCTGATGAGCCCGAGGTCTTCCGCGAGTGGCGCCTGGCGCCAGGCCGCCAGCTGACCTTCAAGTTCCTGCACGGCCAAGGCGACAACGCGAGCGAGCGCCCCGACCAGTTGCTGTGGGAGGAGTGGGAAGCCGGGACCACCACCGGATCGCTCCGTAACCAGATGCCGTGCCCGCCCTCGGTCTGCCGACGGATCGATGTCGAGATCCGGCCGCCCGAACCGCTTCCGGTCGAGGATGCCTCGAAGGAAGTGGACACCAAGGCCGGTGGCGAGTCACGCCAGCCGGACAAGGATCCACGCGAGATCTACGACCCGTGATCGGCGCGCGGATCGGCCACGGCTACGACCTGCATCGACTTGAGCCATTGGCACCCGAGGGTGCAGGCCGGCCGTTCGTGCTCGGTGGCCTGAGGATCGATCATGACCGCGGCCCTGTGGGCCACTCTGATGGCGATGCGTTGCTGCATGCCGTGACGGATGCCATCCTGGGCGCACTCGCCGAACCCGACATCGGCCAGTTGTTCTCCGACCACGATCCGCGATGGGACGGAGCCGACAGCACGATCTTTCTCGCTGAAGCCGTGCGACGCATGCAGGCTCGGGAGCTTCGCATCGGCAACGTGGATGCCACGGTGATCTGCGAGCGGCCCAAGATCGGACCCGTGAAGGAAGCGATGCGCGCGCGACTGGCCGAGCTGCTCGGCGCGCACGTGAGCGCCATCAACATCAAGGGCAAGACGCACGAGAAGGTCGACGCCGTCGGCGAAGGGCGAGCCATCGAAGTGCACGTCGTCGCCTTGCTCGTGCCGTGAGTGCGCCGC
>CAMDAQ010000167.1 GCA_945888705.1 Singulisphaera sp. GP187 | reverse complement strand
AGGGCATCATCGTGTGCGATCCAACCGTGCACGCAGCACTGGTCGAAGCCGTGCGCACTCAACGCGCGGCCGTGCGCGGCTGATCATGGTGCGTCGATTGGCGATCGTGCCCTGCGTTGGCGCCGCACTGGTCTGCCTGGCGTGGGCCGCGGGCTGTCTGCTGAACGATCGATGGAGTTGGTCGCAGTGGCTGTGGTGGATCCCGGCGCCGGTGGCGCTTGCCAGCGCCTTGTGCGGGCTCGTGAGCGCGCGACTGCTCGCCCCGGGCACGCTGCGTCGCGGTGCGACGCTTGTCGCGGTTGCGGCTTCGGTGATCGCGGCCGGAGCGACCATGCGTTCCTTCTCCTTCGTGAGTCACGCGCATGGTCCGGACGCGCTGCACCTGGTCTGCTGGAACGCGCGCTGGCCCGGCGAGCAGGCTCGTGCGAGCGCGCAGGCGCTCGCGCCCTGGGCAGGCCGTGTCATGATCATCTCGAATCCCGGGCGCATGGCGGAACACGCCTCGATCTGGACGCGTGCGGGCGACGAGGTGGCGTTCGCAGGGACCTTCATGCTCACCGGTCCGGTCACGGTGATCGAGGCCCGGCCCGTCGTCCAGGGCGACGATGGATTCGCCACGCTGTTTCGCTTCAGCGCGCCAACGACGGGCGAGACCAGCGTGCTGGCGATCGATCTGCCTTCGAACCCGCTCCGGTCGCGACACGCGGCGTTGGCGCGATTCGCTGCGCAGGTCCGTGCATCGGTCGATCTCCGGGCGGTCGACCTGATCGTCGGTGACTTCAATTGCACGCGAGGCAGCGCCAGCGTCCACGATGCGTTCCCCGGATTCACTGATGCGTGGACCGCCGCCGGTCAGGGCTGGGGCGCGAGCTGGCCTCGCGAGCGGCCGATCCTGCACATCGATCTTGCGTTGGTGGGGGAGGGCCTGCACGTGGATCGGTGCGAGCTGCACGATCCCGGGGTTGGGCATCACCTACTGAACACGGTGTCATGCTCGCGTGAGCGACGCTGAGCGCCGCGACGCGCTCGGAAGCGGCCGCGCCAAGGCTCAACGCCCCGACAGATCAGCCCAGAAGTCGTCGTACCACGCCGAGACCTGGTCGCTGCCCATCATGAACGACTCACGAGGCGTGACCAGCTTGGCGCGCTCGTCGTACCACCAGCTTGTGGAGCCATCGGCATGCAGCGCGCAGCAGCCGCAGGTGTGATTGACGTCGGTGACCTCGCGCATGCCATCGGCCACGATCGCCGCGCGGGGGTTCATCCACAGCCGCCGCACGGTGCCGCGGGTGCGGTCGATGTCGCCGCAATACTGGTAGTTGACGCTGATCTTCTGCTGACCGCCGGCGGACCATGCGGGTGCGTAGCGCTCGAACGTGTGCTCGCCGTGATGGCTCGGGCAGTACAGCGTTCGCGGCAACACGTAGTTCATCGGGCCTGCCAGGATGCCCAGGCCATCCCAACGGGAACCATCTTCGTTCTGGAAGATCTGTTCCGTGCCCAACCCGGGCGGCAGCGGATCCGCGACCACCACATTCGCCGACATCATCTCCGAAGGCAGGCCCTGTCCGCGCGAGTACACCGTCTCGGGAAGTCGATCCTCGTAGGACGACCCGTACATCGCCACGGCCAAGCCGATCTGGTGCAGGTTCGAACTGCACTCGATGCGATTGGCCTGCTCGCGTGCCGCCCGCACCGCGGGCATGAGCATGCCCAGCAACACGGCCGTGATGCCGATCGTGACCAGCAGCTCAATCAACGTGAACGCGCGCGCGGACGGAGCGATGGCTCCGCACCCACGAGTTCGGCAAGGCCCAGACTGTCGCAAGGACGGTGCTGGCATTGGGGCCTCCGGCCATTATTGGCCGCCCTTTCGCCGCCTCCGTGATGTAAGGACTATGTCACGGTTGCGCAAATGCGCGAAAGTTTTTCCCCAACTATTTGCGCAACCCTTTGATGGTGGCACTCTCCCGTCAGAGTGGAGAAAGACGCCGCCCCGCCTGCAGGGGGAGGTGCCACGGAGTCAAGGTCGCCGCTCGCGGCGATCCGAAGTTGGATCCACCCCTCCGGTGGATTGAAGTGGGTAGAGCCCGTTTGTTCGGGCAGGAAGAGGGAAAAGATGACCGACATTGACCAGCTGCTCATGCAGCGCGTTGCTCAGGCGGACGAAAAGGCCGTCTTGGAGCTCTACGATCGATTTGGCGCCTTGGTCTTCAAGAGCTGCCTGACCACCCTGCGTGTGCGTGCCGAAGCCGAGGATGCGGCGCAGGATGTCTTCGTCCAGATCTGGCGAACCGCCGACAAGTACGACCCGCAGCGCGCCAAGTTGGTGACGTGGGTCATGCTGATCACCCGTCGTTGCCTCATCGACCGCTTGCGCCGCAAGAAGGTGCGCCCGACCATGGCTGGACTCACACCGGAGATGGCCAACGAGGTCCGCGATGAGTCATCGCAGGAGCCTGTGCCGAGCGACCTGTCCCCCGACATGCGTCGCCGACTGGCCGATCTTCCGGAGCAGCAGCGCGTGGTGATCGAGCGCGTCTACATGCAGGGCTACAGCCTTCGTGAAGTCTCGGAGCAGACCGGCCTGCCGCTGGGGACCGTCAAGAGCGCCCTCAGCCGCGGCCTGCAGCGCCTCCGTGACCGATATGGAATTGATCGCGCAATCGGCTGATTGCTGCCTCTTGATGGAACAGGCCTGCGTATAGGCAGGCGAAGAAAGCTGGGTTGGGCGGCCGATTCCTCGGCCGGGAATGAAGAGGACAAGCGTGCTGTGCCATGCCGGCGCACACGAGGGAGTTGTGTCCATGACCGTGCCACCGACCCGCGACGAATTGCTCGAACTTGCTGAACTGGATGCCCTGGGGGCTCTCGATCCTGCCGAACAGGCCCGGTTCGAACGAGGCCTCCGCGAGTCATCGCCTGCGCTGCGTGCCGAGCTGCACGCGATTCAGGATGCCGCGGTCCTCGATCCCATCGGCCTGTGCGATGAGGAGCCAGAGGCTGGCCTGAAGTACAAGGTCATGGCGCGCATCGCCGATGCCGTCACCGAGAGCGAGTCTCAACTCGCCCCGATCGCCTCGATTGGTCGGCCTGCGGCGACGCAGCGCCCGGTGCCTGTCGTGGCGCCGATCATTGCCCCCACCTTTGCCCCCGCGGCCCTGACTGCTCCTGTCGCTCCTGCGGCGATTGGGCCAGTCGCCCCGGCCCCTGCCTCGCGCGACGCCGATGTGCTCGAGCGCGTGACGCAGGCCGCTGAACAGTCCGAACTCGAGCGGCTGCGCTCGATGCTGGATCGTGCGCGTAGTCATGGTTACATGCTGCGCGCCGCGTGCATCGCGCTAGCCTCGTGCCTGGTCGTGGCGGGCTACGCGCTCGCCCGGCAGGACAGCTACACCCAGCGGGTCACGCTTGCCGCGATCTCGGCATCGTCGCGTGATGATCTGAAGGCGTTGCTTGGTCCGACCATCGAGCCATTCCTTCGCGATGGAGTGCCGGTCACCGCCTTGTCCGGTGCGGCCGCTGCGTCGACGGGTGGTGTGATCGTGTGGGGCGACCCAGTGACCGGCAACGCGTTCCTAGCGATGGTCGGGCTGGATGCTTCGCGCAGCTTCGAGATGGTTGCTCGAGATTCGGCCAAGGGCTCGGAGGCGCGCGTCATCAAGAGCGGCATCAAGGCCCATGGTCCGCTGTCGGGCATGCTGCTCCAGGGTGTGGGCAATCTCACTGGACTGATCATCGAACTGCGCGATCCGAACACGGGAACGGTGCTCT
>CAMDAQ010000166.1 GCA_945888705.1 Singulisphaera sp. GP187 | reverse complement strand
GGGAATCCCTCCTCGCCATCCTTGCTCGTGGAGGTGAAGACCACCCTGGGCATGCCTTGATCGAGGCTTGCCTTGCCCTCCCAGACGACCTTGTCGAAGCCCTTCGCTCCACCGTGCAGGCAGTTGGGGCCGTTGTTGCAGGTGACTTGGAACGCCTTGCCGTCGATCGAAAACTGGCCCTTGCCGATGCGATTGGCGCACCGGCCCGCGGTGCACCCGAAGTACTGCGTGCGTTCGACGTAGTCCTGCACGGTTGGCCGGCCCAGCACGACATCGACCGGCTTGCCGCTGCGATCGGGAACGTGCAGCTCGGTGATGATCGTGCCGTAGTTCGTCACGCGCATGCGCATGCCTGAACCGCTGTCGAGGGTCCACAGCTGCACCGGCTTGCCATCGACCGAACCCCATTCAGTCACGGAAAAGGCGGCTTCGGGGTGGCCCGTCTGGTCTGGCGATGTGGTCGTCATGATGGCTCCGGCGAGGACGGTGGCGGTGATCAGGCTCATGCGGTGGCTCCTTGGGGATTCAGAAGACGGTCATGCCGCCGTTGACGTGGATCGACTGCCCGGTCACGAAGCGCGAGGCATCGCTCGAGAGGAAGACCACGGCGCCGCCAACATCCTCGGGCGTGCCGAACTGCCCCATCGGGATCAGTCGCTCATAGGCATCCTTCTCGTGCTGCGGATCATCGGCGTGGCGCTCGACCGGGATCCAACCGGGGGCGACGCCGTTGACGGTGATGTGCCACGGTGCGAGTTCGGTCGCCATGCTGCGGGTCCAGCCGATCTGCGCACCCTTCGCCGCCACGTAGGCGCTGAAGTTGCCGACGCCGCGGGCGAACACCTCGCTCGTGATGTTGATGATGCGCCCCGCCTTGCGCTGCTTCATGGCAGGCAGGACGGCACGCGTGAGGAGGTACGGACTCTTGACGAAGAAGTCGAGCATCGACTGGTAGAAGGCCCAGTCATATTCCTCGATCGGCTTGAGAGGCTGCTTCGGCGTGGCATTGACCACCAGCGTGTGCACGGCACCGAGTGTGCGCTCAATGTCGGCGACCATGTGGTTGACCTCATGCTCGTCGGTCACGTTGGCCCGGAAGAGCGCGCCCTCGTAGCCGAGTGCCTGGAACTCGGCGAAGGTGCGCTCCGCCCACGCTTGGTCATTCGCGTAATTCAAGGCAACGCGCGCGCCGGCCTTGCCGAGCGCGAAGGCCATGGCCTTGCCGAGCCCCTTGCTGCTGCCGGTGACGAGCGCAACGCGCCCATGCAGATGGAAGTCCTGCGACATGCGCGAGAGGCTAGCCCATCGAGCATCCACTGCGCGTTCTCGGACTCCACGCACGATCCCTCGAATCACTTGCGCAACCGTGTGGGAACGGTATAGTTCTCGTCCCGCCAGTGACCGCAGGCGGGCTCAGTGCGGGTGTAGCTCAGCGGTAGAGCGCTACCTTGCCAAGGTAGATGTCGAGGGTTCGATCCCCTTCACCCGCTTGCCATGCTCGAAGCCGAAGGCCAAGCCTTCGGCTTCGTCGCTTTTGCGCGCGGGTGGCCCGCTCCGCGGGCGGCGGCCCATGGCTGCCAGGGTCTGCGGGCCATAGGCCTCGCTCACTTGCCCTGCTGGACCTGCTCGTGCAACCGCTGATAGATCGTTGCGAAGCGACCGCTGGACCGGATCCCCTCGTCGCACAGCGCGAGCGCATCGCCAGTCCTGCCGAGCTTGATGTACGAGGCCACCAGCGCCTGATCACAGGCCACCAGATCTTCGGCCTGCATCCGTGGCCGCGCGGCCACGAGGTAGGGAATCGCCTCGGCCCACTCGCCCCGAAGTTGATGCAGCCGACCGACGTACCGCTCGGTGAATCCCGACCCTGACTCGCCGTGTGCGAGCAGGAAACGCCCTCGCGCAATCGCATCGGCCGCCAGCTGCAGGTCGGCTGCATCCAACACCGGCTTGGTCTTCTCGCGGCAGGCCAGCAGGAAGTAGGCGTACTCAAGGCTCCAGCTCATGTAGCCCGGGACTTGGCTGAGCGCGATCGCGTACAGCGGCTCTGCATCCGCCCCACGCCCCTCACGCAGCATGGCACGTGCCACCATGCCCGTGACCGGCCGTTGCGCTCCGGCGTGCGGCCGCGTGGTCTTCCACTCC
Organism: Singulisphaera sp. GP187; assembly: GCA_945888705.1. Classification (GTDB taxonomy): domain Bacteria; phylum Planctomycetota; class Phycisphaerae; order Phycisphaerales; family SM1A02; genus SYIB01. The sequence continues at coordinate 1,660 of CAMDAQ010000166.1, read as the reverse complement.
TCGAGCACGGCACGGATGGCGGGCGACACCGATCCTTCGAGGGCTCCGGCCGCACGATCGAAGCGCGCGAACGCCTCCGCGTTGGAGCGCTTCATGAACGGCACGCCGAAGAGCACCCGAAGCGTGTGATCGACACGCCATGCATCCCACGAATTGGCTCCCAGCCGAGCAGCCATCGCCGACCAGTCGAACCCTTCCGCAATGGGCTCGCCGTGCGGCATGGCCGCCATCCCAAGAATCGCATTCGCCATGAGCCGCGCGGCTTCAGCCTGGCCGCGCAGACTGGGGTGGACGTGGTCATCGAGCAGTTCCCACCCGGTCGCGCCCTCCGGGCTCATGGTGCGAAACGATTCGGCAACATCACACAACGTCGCGCCTGTTCGCTGGGCCGCATCTCGGATCGCCTGTTCGGTGGCGCTCGTCGGTCGCCAGGGCATCGTGTCGCAGTCCCGCGCGCGCAGGAACGCTGCCCGGGCGCCGACTCGGTCCCCCTGCACGGCCCGCGCCTTGCCCAGCCAGAAGTGAGCCTCGGCATGCTGCGGGGCGAGCTCGATCACGGCACGCGCCGATGCTTCGGCAGCCGCAGCATCACCGGTCGCGGCCGTGCGTGCCACGGCGAGATCGCGCTCGATCGTCAGGCGATCCTCGTCAGGCAACCCATCGAGCACCTCTTGCCCCAGCGGAACAAGGCCGGCTTCGTTGCTGGCAGTCGTGCAGACGAGCACCGCACCGAACGAGCAGCATGCCTGGACCATCTGCTCGATGTGGGTCCCGAGGTTGGTTGCGGCCGCGGTGCGGAGGGCCGCGTCGGAAGGAATGACCGTCTGGCCGATCATTTGCTCCATCAACGTTCGGTCGCCCGCGGAACCGCCACGAAGCAGTCCCTCGACGCCCTGCACCAAGGCCGACCCACGCACCGCACGGACCCACGGGAGTGCCGTGACCGGCATCGTGCCTGATGCGCTGATCGACGCCGTGCCGTACGCGCCGAAGAACTCGTTGTTGCCGACGTACAGCACCACGAGATCAGGCTGATGCTCGACGGCCGCCTGCGTGAGGTAGACGAGCGGGAAGCTCGCCACGGCCGTGGTGCCGAGGTTGATGACCTCGACGTGACGATCGGGCCAGCGCTCCTGCAGCATCACCTGGAGGAACGATCCCATCGAGAGATTGCGTGGCTGCGGGTATCCCTTGGCCGCGGACTCGCCCACAAGCATGATGCGGAAGGTCCCCGCCGGCTTGGGCATCACGAACTCGCTCTCCTCGGCGTAGCCAGCACGATCGGGATCGGCGAAGAAGTACGGCCGCGAGGCATCGGGCACCGTGATCACGAGCGACTGCCCCGGCGAGAGTTCGCCGGTGTCCCGGAAGAACGCCGGATAGCCGCCGAATCCCGCAAGCCGCAGCCCGAGCTCAAGCAGCACCAGTGCCACGAGCGGGACCGAGAGCGTGATGAGCATGAACACCGCGCGCTTCCAGGGCGGCAAGGCTGCGCGGTCCCGTTGGGTGGTCTGGGCCATGGTCAGAATTGCCGCTCGGGATCGTGCCGCTGTGCAGGGAGCGTGTGCCAACGTGAGTGGTGAGTGCCAACGCGTGCATCCAATGGATCCCAACCGCACCAGCGAGCGACCACACCGATGGGCGTGACGACCAGGCCGTA
>CAMDAQ010000165.1 GCA_945888705.1 Singulisphaera sp. GP187 | reverse complement strand
CCGCGCGAGATCGAGGAGGTGCTGAACCACGAGCCCTCGATCAAGGAAAGCGCCGTGATCGGGATGACGGATGGCTCTCGCGGCGAGGTCCCGCTTGCCTTCCTTGAACTGCACGAGGGGGCGACCTTCGATGAACATGCGGTGCGCGCCTGGTGCCGCGAGCGCTTGCCTGGCTACAAGGTTCCGCGCGAGTTCCGCGTGCTTGCGGCGATGCCGCGCAATCCGACCGGCAAGGTCATGCGGCGCGCGCTGTCGGCAGCGACGCCCGGGATCAACGCCTCGGCGTGAGGGTCGCGCTCGGCCGTGCGCTGCGCCTGACGGCCTGCATCATTGGCACGGGCCCCAAGCACTGAGCAGTGCGCCAAGGTCAGCACCATCGACGGTTCCATTGCCGTCGATGTCGCCAGTGGCATCGATGCCCCAACCGCTGAGCAAGAGCCCAAGATCGGCGCCATCGATGGTCCCGTTGCCGTCGAGGTCGGCAGGACACGCCCCTGGGCACGGCGGTGCACCGGGAACCGACAGCAGCACGCTCGCGCGACCGAGATTGCCCTGCCGGCCGAGCACGCGCAGCAAGACCACCTCATCACACGCGACATCGATCGAGAGTTCAGCGTTCGACTGCGGCGGGCAGAGGCCCGTATCGCTGCACCCGGCTGGCTGAAGGCCGGCGCATCCGCCGCGGTAGGCGACGAGCAACGTGTCAAACAGCGTGGTGCTCGAACAGGTCGAGACGAGCACCGTGGCGGCGCGGTCGAGCGGACCGATCGAACACCACACGTCTTGGCCGGCGATCGTGCCGGTGCCCACGCAGCCCGCGGGGAATGGCAGCCCGCTGGCCGTGGCGGCACCAGTTTCCACGATCAGTGGCGTTCCTGGCACCAGCGGCGTGGCGCCGGTGCATGAATCGTTCGATGGGGGTGCGATGCCACACGCCTGCACGGCGGCCGTCACGCACCCTGCATCCCATTCCTCATCGCAACAGTAGGGGTCGACGGCGCAGGTCGCAGCACAGCACGCTGCATCGGAGCAGCCCGGCGACGCATGCGGCGAAAGGCAAGGTTCAGCCGAGCCGCATGGCACCGCACACACCTGATCGATCTCGACCCGCAGCGAGTACGGGCGGCCGGGGCATGGGTACGACTGCGGGGCCTGCTGCTGCGGGAAGGTGCCCGACGTGCACACCACCCACCATTGACCTGCTGGGATGCAGGCTTGGTCGACCGCTTCAATGCAACTGGAGACTTGCGCGTGAACCGGAGCCTGGGACAGGGCGCAGCTTCCAGCCGGAACGAGCGCTGCGAAGGTGCCTGCATTGCAGGTGAAGCCGAGCGTCACCCGTGCGAGGCCGTCACCATCCGGATCCGGCACAGTCAGGGACCACACATCGACGTCGATCCGCGTGAGACCGCCGGCAGGCTCGTACGTCAGCCAACCACATGCCTTGCCCCCGGTGAGCGGCTGCGCCTGCGAGCCTGGCACCGGCGCAATGCATGCATCGTTGAGGTAGAGGCCACACTGCTCGTTTTCCGTCACCGAGCCCTGCGGGCACGGCGGTTCGCACTGCGCCGAGCAGGCTGCTGCCGCGTACGACACGCACAACGAGTCCCAGGCTTGCGTGCAGCAGGTCGGGTCCTTGGCGCACACGGCGTCGCAACATGCAGCATCGCTGCAGGCAGGGGTGCCATGGGGCACATCGCAGCCACCGGCATTCGGATCGCCGCAGGTGCCCGGGTCACCCGGCTCACAGAACGCATTCGCATACACCGCGCAGGTTGCATCCCACTGCACGGAGCAGCAGAACGCATCGAACTGGCAGACGGTGCTGCAGCAGGTGGGGTCATCGCACTTGGAGGTCGGGTGCGGAAGAAAGCAGCTCCCCAGACCTGACGCGCCACAGATCGAGCAGAACGCGTTGGCCAGCTGGGCGCAGTCGGCATCCCACGCGACGGTGCAGCAGGTGCTGTCGATGGCACAGGTGCTCGCGCAACACGCAGGATCGTTGCAGCCGGGCGTACCGTGCGGCGCCAGGCAGTCACCGGTGGCGGGACACGACTGTGCGAGCACCGATGATCCGGGCAGCAGGCACGAGGCCGCGGCCACAAGCGCAAGGAGCAGGTCTTGGCGTGTCATGGCGATGGGTCAGGGGGTCCAGGACGTCAGCAGGATCCCAAGGTCGGCGCCATCGATGACGCCGTCACCATTGAAGTCACCTGCGCCATTGGTCCCCCAGCCCGTGAGCAGGATGCCCAGATCGGCACCGTTGACCACGCCGTCACCGTTCAGATCGCCCTGCACGGGCGGCGGGCAGATCGGCCCGGTCTGGGCCAACGTGAGCTGCCCCGTGCCCTGGAACGTGGAGGCACTGAAGCCACCCACGGCAATCAGGTACGTCTGGCCGCACACGGCCTGGAACGTGAGGGCACTCGTGAAGCCGCCGCAGCCGGGGCCATCGTCGTTGCAGCCGATCGTGGACGACGCGTTGCAATCGCCAAGCACGGCAAGGCGGGTGTCGTGATCGGCAGCGTTGCAGGTGGAGACGGTGCAGGTTCCTGAGCGCTCAGCCCGGTACTCAAACCACAATGAGTTCCAGACCTTGGTGTTGCCCGAAGATCCGATCGCGCACGCGCCGGCAAGGTCCAGGTCCTGCGTCGCATCGGCGCGGTCAAAGGGCGTGATGCCCAAACCGATCGATTGCGGATTGGTGCAGGAGAGCCCAGCCGGCCCCTCACTCACCCTGAGCGTGGCTTGGCCCGCCGAGGTGCCGATGCCACCGACACGGATCGTCACGGGTGCCCCAGCAGGCAACTCGACGTTGAGGCTCGAGCGCAGCGGCAGGCAGGCCGCTTCGTTCCCGTCGTCGTTGCACGCAATGAGGACACCGCCCGCATTCGGGCAGGCCGTCCAGGCCTCGATCACCGTGTCGAAGGGAGCATTGTCGCCGCCGCCGCAGGTGTCGAAGGTGTACACACCGGCCTGCGGCGGCACGAACAGGAAATAGATGTCGCGACCGAGCGTGATCCCGTCGCACGTTGGCACGGCGGTCTCGGCCGAGGCCAGCGCTGTGGAGAAGTCGATGGATTGCCCGAGGATCACAGGCACCGCCGTGGCGCACTCGTCACTTCCCCCGAGCGTGCCGCCCGAACCGCCGCAGACTTCGCAGTAGGAGCGCGCGTACGAGGCGCAGATCGAATCCCACGTGATCGTGCAGCAGAAGGCATCGATGCCGCAGACCCGCTCGCAGCACGGATTGTCGGAGCAGAAGGGCTGCCCATCTTCGTGCGCCAAGCAGCAGCCGAGTGAGCCCGGGTCATCACAGCTTGGACGGGTGCCGACGAACTGCACGAACAGCGCGGCCTCGCCGACGGCGCCCGCCCAACCGCCGACGCGGATGATGTAGGGCTCGGCCGCGGTGGTCGCACCAAGATTGACGTACAGGCTTGATGCGAACTGGAGGTCGGAACCGTTCTGGAAGTTGCACAGCTCACCATCGTCGTTGCACTCAATGGGCGAGCCGCCAGTCGTCGGGCAACCCCGCCAGACCTCAATGCCCGAATCGAAGTACGGGCCATTCTCACCCTGCTCGCACGTCGAGATCAGATAGTCGCCCTCAAGTCCCGCGGGCGGCCGGAAGAGGAAGAAAACGTCCTTCGTGAACGACTCGCCACCGTAACCGCAGGAGGCCTGCGAGAAGTTGGTTGCCGCGAAGCGATTCGAGAACGGGATGAGCACCGACGGATTGGGCTCGCCAGTGTTAGGCAGGATCACCGGCGTTGCTCCCCCGCAGGTGTCATTCGCAGGCGGGTTGGCGTTGCACGGCTCGCCGCTGATGCG
>CAMDAQ010000164.1 GCA_945888705.1 Singulisphaera sp. GP187 | reverse complement strand
TTCATCCTGGGCATCGGGATCATCAGCGTGAGTGCGCTGTTCCCGGCGGGCATCGTGCAGCAGCGCGCCTCCAACGATGATGCGCTCGGGCCCGTGGTGGCGCAGCACGCCATGGGCGTGATCCGCAGCAAGGTCGGGCAGGATGACTTCGGCACCTTCGAGGAGTACGGCCTGTACGACCTCGACGGCATCGCCCCGACCACCATCCCCGGCGATTGGCTCTGGAAGCGACCGACCATGTACTTCCAGCCCCAGCTCACGGGCGTCGGCTGGACCGATGGCAACGTCGAGGATGACACCGGCACGATCGATGTCTTCGGCACGCTGCTCCTGAATGCGGAGCTCGGCGCGGGGCCCAGCAACAACCTGAATCTCGCACGCGTGGGCAGCGAGTCCAGCACGGATGGCCTGGGCAATGCGGCCAACCGTGTCTACGGCATTCCCGTCAATCGCCGCAAGTGGGACCCTGACCTGAACACCAGCACGCCGCTGGCGATCTTTGCGGACTACGACGGCGACTCGATCGAGGACGGCGGCGAACTGCTCGCGCGCCAGCCCGCCGCCATCATCACGCAGGCGGAGCGATGGTGGCCGGCGATGCCGCCGTCGAGGTTGCTGACGAGCGGTGATCCGGCGGGCGAGGCGAACGCGCAGGCACGTCGCAGGCCGCAGTTCGTGTGGGATTGCATGTTCCGCCGGTTCGAAGGTCGCATCCTCGTCGCGGTGTTCGTGTATCGCGTCGGCACGGCGGGGGTCGAGGCCGGGCCGTACCGCGTGGCCCAGGCTCCGACCACCAGTGGGCTTGCGAACTATCCCGCGATGCCCCGGCTCGGTGCCTTCGTCACGAATCCGCCCGCGGGTTCGACGGTGCTCTCAGGTACATCCATCCCGCGCGCCGGGGGCGTCGATGGCACCGTGGGCACGCGCGCCGACAACGCGGCGATTCCGGGCACGAATCCTGGAACGCCGGCCTCTGGATTCAACGTGACCAATGACCTGTACGCATGGCAGGCACCCAATCAGATCTGGCTCGACCAATGGAACGACATTCATCGCGTGGTGGGTGGTCGTCGAACGAGCGCTGACGGTCCGGTGACGCTGGCGCGTCCCATCAGCTCCAAGATGCCCAGCGCCGTGTACTTCGGTGTCGGCCAGGATGGCCTGCCGCGCCCCGATCCCGGAACCTTGCCGGTGATCTGGTACCTGCCCACCGAAGACGCCAACGGCGTCTCGATCACGCCCGTCTTCGTGACGGTGATGGAGCTCTGATGCCGCGCGCCACCCACGATGCCAAGGCCTTCACGCTGACCGAGCTGCTGCTTGCGGTGCTGGTCCTGCTCGTGGTCATTGCCGCCACCGCACGCATCTTCGGCACCGCCCAGCGCGTGTCGAGCGTGGGCGAAGCCAATGCGTCCATCCTGCAGGATGCGGGGGCCATCGAGCGGCGCCTGCGCGATGACTTGGCTCGGATGTCGGACAAGGGCTACATGGCGATCCGCAACTTCGCGGTGCGCAATGACATCAATGACGATCCCGCGACCTCGGGGCAGAAAGAGTTGTTGAACCCAGAGCTGGCCGAGGATGCGATCCTTCGCCTCGACCAGTTGGTTTTCTTCACCGAGGGGGCAGCCCAAACGGTGGATCTCATCGGAGGGGCAAATCTCTCCGCCATTGATCCGACGACGAATCGACGAGTCGTGGGCTACATGCCGTCCTCGGTCGTTTCGCGAGTGACCTACGGACACGGCGTTCAGGTTGGTAACAGAACGGCTCAGTCCAATCCCGCGTCGCGGCTCTACGACCCGGATTTCTATCTGGATAACGAGCAGAAGTGGCTCTCTCCCTGGCTGGTCGATCGAGTGCCGAATGGCCCTGGTCTCCGATTGCTGACCAATCCGTCCGGGCAGGCGATCAGTCCGAATGTCTACGGCACCCAGCCGGCCGCGCGTGATTGGATCCTCTCGCGACGGGCGATGCTCTTGGCTGACGACGGTGATGGGAACTCGAACTACCTCGGAATTCGACCAGGAACCGACCAGCTCACTGATCCAAACAGTGTTCCCAGCCTCCTGACGGGATACGCCAACGGAGCCCTGCTCAGGCCTTCGCCTGGCTATCTCTCGGGGAGGTTTGATGTCTCCGCCATGAGGGTGACGGATTTGGAGCGGATCCTCGGCCGCTTCGACTGGAGCGGCGACTTTAACGTGCCGCCGTACTACGCACCATGGGTCGTTGTTCCAGGCGTCGTCGAGGTTTCGACCAGTCAGCCAGACGCACGTCCATTCGGCGTAGTCAGGCAACGCGTTATCAACGCTACTTTCGGCTTTCTTCCGTCCGCGAGCCAAGGGGGCATTCCATACGGGCTGGCTAGTTGGCCAAGGGTTGAGCGAGAGCCGCCCAGTATCGCTTCTGACGTCATTCAGAAGCGTGACCAGATGCTGACCGCTGGTATGATCGCGGGGCACTGCAGCAACTTCATCGTCGAGTGGTGCTGGAAGGACGGGGTCGGGCGGGTTATGGAGGATGACCGCCGCGTCAAGCTGGCGCTCGATCCGGTCATCGGCAATGGCACGGTGCCGATGCTCGGCTTCCTCGCGCCCACTAATGGCGTTGCGCCGTGGATCGGGCTGCCCGATAGAGTGGATTCGCTCGGATTCTTGGTGCCGCTCAACCAACGCCGTGGCACGCGAACGCTTGAAGAGGTCGGAGGATTGGCGGCGCCGCTCTATGCACCGTCGATTGAGGGGCCGGCGGGCGCGCAGGTTCTGGCTGTCGTGGGGGGCGGTATCCCGCCACAAAGCGCGTGGAGCTACACCAGCGTCTTCGGCTTCAACGGCACGGAACCGACGTTCCGGGTGCGCTCCAACCAGAATCCAGTGACGGGTGCGGTCATTGCCGGCCAGCCGACCGACTGGGTCGTGCCGCGCCTGGATTACACCCCGCGACCGAGCGCCGTGCGCATCACCATGACGCTGCACGACCCGGACCGTCGCATCGATGGGGGCCGCGAGTTCACGTTCGTCATCGACTTGCCCGAAAGGTCAAAGCCATGAGCCTTGCCCGATCCACCCGTCGCGTTGCAGCTGGTTGGCGTCGTGCCAACGTCATGATCATGGTGACTGCACTGCTGGTGCTGCTGGTGATCATTGCCTCGGCCTTCCTGACCCGGACGCAGGCGGGCCGTCAGATCGCCTCGGCGCAGCAGTCCTCGCAGGCAAGGCAGCAGCGTGTGGACTCGATCACGAAGGCCGTGGTCGATGAGGTGGCCCAGTCACTGTTTCCACGGCTCATCGACGCGGCCGATCCTGCCTTCCAGGGCGGATTCGTGCCTGATCCGACGCAGTATGGCTACCCGTTGGTGGCGAGCACGTCGTACCCGCGGCTCGAGCCGCTTCGCGGCGCCGTGCGCTACGGGGTCGACCCATGGAACGCGTTCTTCAACGAGGACCTGAGCCCGGATCCGCAGGATGAGGACATCGAAAGGGTGTCCCAGTCGATCATCATCGACGGATACAACTTCGCGCCGTTCCACGTGTACCCATGGACCAACTGGCCGGACCTCTTTGCCAACAACAACGTGGTCAACGCCAACCACCCGTTGCGCGTGTACGAAGCGAATCCGTGGGGCAATCCCGGTTACGGCGACACGCGATGGCTGCGCTCGACCGAGCCGATGCGCGCCTACGACAACAATCGCCTGCCGTTCTTCACGCACTGGTCGCACCTGTCGAATCCCGCGACGGCCAACAACGGCTGGACGCTGATCCCGGACATCGCGGATTGCGATGCGGGCGCCGCGTGGTTCAACACGCAGAACGGCACGCATGAGCAGGAACGCAACGGGCTCTTCATCCCGTGGGAGCAGTGGCTGCCCGGCGTCCGCCCGCCTGATGCGTTCCTGGTGACCGGCACGACGACCGGCGTGGGTGACTCGCAGAACACGCTGGCACTCGCCCAGCAGTTCCGTG
>CAMDAQ010000163.1 GCA_945888705.1 Singulisphaera sp. GP187 | reverse complement strand
TGCACGATGTCGCCGCCCACGATGGTCATGAGCACGCGCGGCGGTGCGTTCACCCAGTCAGCCGTGCGCGGATCGCGATCGAGGATCGTGAGGTCGGCTGGCGCGCCGGCGCGGAGTGAGCCGCATCCAGCGGGGAATCCAAGCGAGGTCGCAGCGTCGAGCGTGTAGGCGTGCAGGGCTTCGATCGGCGTGAGCGACTGCTCCGCAGCCACGACGGCCCCGGTGCGGTCGATCCCGGTGATCGCCGCGCGCATGCCGGCGATCGGGCAACAGGTCACGATCGGCCAGTCGCTGCCGAAGACCAGCCGCGCGCCGGCGCTGGCGAAGTCACGGAACCGGAAGAAGCGATCCATGCGCGATGCACCAAGGCGTGACGGCGCGCTCGGAGCATCGTCTGCCTTGTGCAACGGCTGCATGCTGATGATCCGGCCAGCGCAGCGCGCGATGTCCTCCGCACGCGCCGTCTGCGCATGCTCGATCCGGCCGACGCGCCGCTCATCGCGCTCGAGTGCATCAAGCGCGGCCGTCAGGGCTGCATCGCCGATCGCGTGCATGCTCGGACTGAGGCCGTTGGCCAGCACATGCTCCGCCCAGTCGCGCAGCAGGCCATCGGCGGCGAGCTCGGTCCAGAGCCCACTCGTGGACGGTTCGTCCATGTACGGGGCGTGCATGCGCGCGGTGCGCGAGCCGAGCGTGCCGTCGATGAAGCTCTTGTAGCCGACGACCCACAGGCGATCGGTGCGATCGAAGCGCACGCCCTGGGTGACGTCGAGCGGCCATTCGCGATCGAGCAGCGTGACCGCCATGCGCAGCGGCAGGTCGTGTCGGCGGGGCGCCAGCACATGCTCGAGGTCAGCGCCGTACTCCATGCTGCCCACGCCGGTCACGCCCAAGGCATGCAGTTGGCGCACGGCGGCCTCGAGTGCGGTGCGGCGCGCATCCACGCTCGGCGCAGGGATCGACGGCTTGGCCAGGTGCCACGCGGCGGCTTCGCGCAGCACGCCCGTCGGCATGCCCGCAGCATCGCGCACGATCTCGCCGCCCTCGGGGGTCGACGAGAGATCGAGCCGGGACAGCACGCTCGTGCTGACCACGCAGGCGTGGTGATCCATGCGCCACGCCACGACGTGTCGGCCATCGAGTCCATCGAACCATGCGGCGGTCGGCTGTTCGCCGCCCCATCGATCCTCGTTCCAGCCTTGGGCGATGAGCCAGCGACCGGCCTCGAGCGTGGCGTGACGGGCACGCACGAGGCGCTCGACCTCTACTCGGCTGGTGCACGATGCGAGGTCGAGCATCTCCAGGCCGAGGCCGCCCAGGATCAGGTGCAAATGGCCATCGATGAGACCCGGCACGGCGAACGCGCCCGGTGGCAGGTCGATGGTGGGGGCGCCCGGAGCGCCGGAGCGGATCACGCCTTCCGACCAGTGCAGGCCGTGACGATCGCCCGAGGCTGGGCACCACGCGGGAACGTCGATCGAGGCGGATGCGGCCATCGCCCTATCCTAGAAGCATGATCGCTCGTCGATTCGTGCTTCGTGCCTCGCCCCTCGTCGTGCTGTCGGTCGCGGCCTGCAGCGATGCCCAGCCCAAGCCGCCTGCACCGGCGGGCCCCAAGCCGCCCGCGGTGAAGGCGCCAGAGGCCGCGGGCCAGGCGGCTGCACCAGCCGGAGCAGGTGCCGCCAAGAACGATGCTCCGAGTGCAGCGCCATCGTGGCCGTTGAGCAGCGCAACGAGCGACGCCACCGTCATCGAAGTCGGTGGGCTGAGCTTTCCCAAGCCCACCACCTGGCAATGGCAATTGCCCACCATGCAGTTCCGAACCTTGCAGTACTCGGTGCCGGGTCCCGGCGGCGAGGATGGCGGCGCGGCCGAGCTCGTGGTGAGCCTCTTCCCGGGCGGCGATGGCGGCCCGATCGATGCGAACATCGAGCGCTGGGTGCGCCAGTTCCGTGGCAGCGACGGCGGACCGATCGTGCCCGTGCGCGAGGACATCACGGTCGCCGGCATGAAGGTGGCGCTGATCGAGCTCAAGGGCGCGTACCAGGGCATGGGTGCAGCCGCACCGCGACCGGGACAGATGCAGTTCGGTGCGATCGTGCAGGCGCCAGAGCGCAACGTGTTCTTGCGACTCAACGGCCCCGAGCGCACCGTCGAGCTGCATCGCAAGGATTTCCGGGCGATGGTCGATGGCCTGCGCGCCGATCTGGCCGCGCCCGCCGCACCGTGACCGGGAGGGTCGCCGTGCCGGCGGCCGTCAACGAAAGCGGGCCGACCGGATGGTCCGATCGGCCCGCAGGCGTGTCGTATGGATCGAGCCTCAGCGCTTGCTGGCGGCGTCGAAGCGCTTGTTGACCTCGTTCCAGTTGACGACGCCCCACCATGCGGTGATGTAGTCGGGGCGGCGGTTCTGGTAGTTGAGGTAGTACGCGTGTTCCCACACGTCGAGGCAGAGGATCGGCGTGCCTTCGCAGTCGCTGATGCCGGCCATGAGCGGGTTGTCCTGGTTCGGGGTCGAGCAGACCGCGAGCGTGCCGTTGGGCATCACGCAGAGCCACGCCCAGCCTGAGCCGAACCGCCCCGTGCCCGCCGCCGCGAACTTCTTCTTGAAGTCATCCATCGAGCCGAAGGCGGCGTTGATCGCCTTGGCGAGCGCGTCGCTCGGCTGGCCGCCGGTGCCCGGGGCTGCCATGAGCGACCAGAACATGGTGTGGTTCCACGCACCGCCGCCGTTGTTGCGCACCGGGTTGCGCAGGCCATCGGGCAGCGACGCGATGCGTCGGCAAAGTTCGTCGAGCGAGAGCCCGTGCAGGTCGGCATGGGGCTCAAGCGCCGCGTTCAGGTTCGTGACGTACGCGTTGTGGTGCTTGGTGTGGTGGATGTTCATCGTGCGTGCGTCGATCACGGGCTCAAGCGCGTTCTCGGCGTACGGCAGCGAGGGAAGGGCGAACGGGTAGTGGTTGCTCATGACCGCAGTCTAGGCCTCGCCGACGGGCTGCGCGTCGGCGTCCGCCGCTGTGCGTGCGCAGCGTTCAGCGAAGCTCAAGCCCATCGAATCCGAACTCGATCCCCTCGGGCAGGTTGCGCGCGTCGCGCTCGTGCAGGATGTCATGGGTCATGTGCACCAGGACCGTGCGGGCCGCGCCGATGCGCGAGGCTGCATCGACGGCCTGGTCGATCGAGAAGTGCGTGGGGTGCGACCTGAATCGGAGGCCATCGAGGACGAGCGTGCGCGTGCCCATCAGGTGCCGCCACGAATCAGGCGGAATGCCGTTCACGTCGGTGGCGTAGACGAGCGGGAAGAGCGGGCCGGGGCCATCGAACCTCCACGACAGGATTGGAAGCCGGCCATGCAGCATCTGCACGGCGGTGGCGCGGATCCCATGGCAGTCGATCGAGTCACCGGGCGAGATGCGCACGGCGGAAAGGTCGGCGACCCAGCTGTCGTTGGCGTTGCGGCCGCGGTCGAAGATGTGCGCGTAGATCCGGCGCACCTCGTCGATCGTGCGGTCATCGCCGATCACGGGAATCGAGGTCCCCATGAGCGCGTTGTAGCGGCGCACCTCATCGAGCCCCCAGACGTGATCGACGTGACTGTGTGTGAGCAGGATGTGGTCGGCACGATCGATGCGGTGCTCGAGCGCCTGTTGCCGGTGGTCGGGGCCGACATCGAGCAGCACGGTGCGGCGAACGCCCTGCGCGTCGTTGAAGCGCAGCATGGCCGCCGTGCGCAGTCTGCGGTCGCGACGGTCATCGCTCGTGCAGGTCGCGCAATCGCAGCCGATCAACGGCACGCCCGCAGATGTACCCGTGCCCAGCAGCGTGAGTACGGCGGAGGGATCACCCGGTGCATCGAGGTTCGATCGATTGGGGCGGGCGCGCTCAGCCATGGGCGAGGGCTCCGCGCAGCCTGCGCACGGCCTCGGCGGGGTCGGATGCTGCGAGCACGGCGCGGCTCACGGCGACGCC
>CAMDAQ010000162.1 GCA_945888705.1 Singulisphaera sp. GP187 | reverse complement strand
ACCAGCAACAGACGCTGCTGCGCCTCGAGCGTGCCACGCATGCCACGATTGATGCGCTTGCCAAGGCGCCGCAGCGTGTACGCCAGCGGCGGCCCGGCAACGATCGCCGCGAGCACGATGCGCCAGTCGAACCAGATCGCGACGGCCACAGCCGACAGGCCCTTGGTGACGTGCGCCAGTGAACGGTTCGTCAGCGCCACGAGCCCGCCATGAAGCTCGCTGCAGTCGCGCAGGATGCGGGTGGTGAAATCGCTCGGCCCCTGAGCCACGACCCGGGCCAGCGGCAGTCGGATCGCGGCCTCGAAGGCGCGCTGGCGCGCCTCCGCGACGATGCGGGTGACCATCGTGAGCGTGAGGTACTGGTGCAGGAAGTTCGCGGCAGCACCGATCACCGTGAGCGCAGCCAAGCCCAGCAGAACCACCCCAAGGCTCGCGTCGGTCGATTCCGGCAGCCGCGCGAGGAACCAGTCAGGCACCTGCAGCCATGCACCGGTCGCGTTGTGATCGCGCGCGATGCCGGCCAGGCCCTTGGCATCCTCGCCCAGCATGAGATCGAGGACCGGCAGCGCGGCACCAAGGCCCGCCGCAATGCCCAGTCCGCTGACGACCGCGCACGCCACGGCACCCGCCAGCGTCCAGGGCGTGGCCAGCAGCTCTCGGGCAAAGGTCCAGTACGCCTTCATGGGAATCACGCCACCTTACACGCCCTCGAACTGGGCGAGGGACTCCCAGAATCCCGGCCAGCTCTTGGCGACGCACGCGGGGTCATCGATCGAGATGCCGGGACGGACGAGGCCCAGCGTCGCAAGGCTCATCGCCACGCGGTGGTCACGGTGCGCATGCAGCGTGACCGGACGCTCGTGACGGGTCGATGGATCGATGACCAGCGCATCACCGCTCGCCGCGACCGTGCACCCGATGGCGCGGAGCTCCGCGGCCATGGCCGCGATGCGATCGCTTTCCTTCACGCGCAGGGTGTGCAGGCCCGTGATGGTCGTCGTGCCAGAGGCAGCCGCGGCAACTGCCGCAATCGCGAGGGCGCCATCGGGCCACAGCGATGCATCGACCGAGATCCCTCGCAGTGCCCCCCCATGCTCGATCGAGGTCAACCCATCGATGGTCCGTTCGAGCGCACCCATCGCCACCAAGGCATCGATCGCCCCGCGATCAGGCTGCGCGGTGGTCCGCGGGAGGCCGGGCACCGTGGCGCGCATGCCCGGAACCAGCGCAGCAGCAGCCAGCGGGTACACCGCGCTGCTGGCGTCGGGCTCGACCGTGATGTCACAGCCGCGAACGAGCGTCGGTTCGATGGTCACGGCTGCAAGCCCCCCACCGGCCGCGCGCTCGACGTTGACCGGCACTCCCGCACGCGCGAGCACGCCGATCGACAGTTCGAGGTACGACGCGCTCGTGGGCGGCTCGGTGAAGACCAACTCCAGCCCCCGCTCGAGCCAGGGCGCGATCAGCATGACCGCGCTGATGAACTGGCTGCTGCTGGTGGAGCCCACCGAGAGCGTGCTGCCCGTGGGTAGTGAGCCACCCACGGCGACGGGCAATCGACCCGCAGCCTCAATCCAGTGGATCTGAGCTCCCAACGCAGCCAGCATGGCGATCCCCTCGGCCACGGGGCGCTCGCGCATGCGCGGACTGCCATCAATCACGATCGGTCGATCGGCAAGCGCGGCGAAGGCGGCCATGAACCGGGTCGGCGTTCCCCCGTCGCCCAGGTTGACGCTGCTGCCGCCGCGCGGGCGCCCGCCGCAACCCACCACCGTGAGTTCGTCGGGTGCCGTCCACGATGCACGGACACCGCAGCGCGACACGGCCTCTGCGAACGACGTGGTGTCATCAGACGCCAGCGCACCATGCAGGACGCTCGATCCCTCGGCCAGCGCCGCAAGCATGAGCCAACGATTGGTCAGGCTCTTGCTGCCGGGCACGCGCACGACGATGTCCCGCCCCGACGTTGCCGGCCTGACCGCCCGCGCCGCGCCCGTCACCACTCAGGCGCCTTCCCTGCGGAAGACGGCCACGATGTCATCGACCGGGATCACGAAGAGGCGGTTGTCGCCCTCGAAATCGACCGGAATGCCATGACGCGGGTTGAAGAGCACGCGGTCGTAGCGCTTGATGGGGTAGTCCTCGTCGCGCTCGACCTGTGCGCTGACCGCCACGACGCGACCGGTGAGCGTGGGGATCTCCATCTTGTCCGGCAGGTGAATCCCGACCTTGGTGATCTTCTTGTCCTCGTCCTTGCGGATGAGCACGCGCTTGCCGACGGGTTCGACCGTCTCCAGGCGTGCTGCGGGCGGCGTCGGCTTGCTCGACATGGCTTGAGGATAGGCGAACGGTGCGCGTGGCTGCTAGAACACGCGCATGCCAGACCGGATCCGCCAGCTCGTGCGCGACGTGCCAGACTTCCCCAAGCCCGGCATCATGTTCAAGGACATCACGCCGGTGCTGCGCGACCCGGCCGGCCTGGCGCTGGCCATCGAACTGATGGCGAACCCCTTCCGCAACGTGCGTGTGGATGTGGTGATCGGTCCCGAAAGTCGCGGATTCATCTTCGGCACGGCGATCGCCCAGAGCCTCAACGCGGGCTTCGTGCCCGTGCGCAAGCCGGGCAAGCTGCCGTGGCGCAAGCGCTCGGTGCGCTACGCGCTCGAGTACGGCCACGACGAACTCCAGATGCACGAGGACGCGATCACGCACGGGATGCGCGTGCTGCTCGCCGACGACCTGCTCGCAACCGGCGGCACCCTGAAGGCAGCGACCGACCTGGTCCATGCGTGCGGCGGCCACGTGGTCGGGGCATCGGTCCTGATCGAGCTCGAAGGCCTCGGCGGGCGCGCGGCCCTTCGCGACATCGCTGTCTCGAGCGTGCTGCGGTACTGAGTTCGCGTTGACCAAACACCACCAATGAAAGAGGGGCCGGATCCAGTGGATCCGGCCCCCGTTGGGTCACGTTGCCGGGCCGTCAGGCGCCCGGCCGGTTCGTTGCATCACTTGCGGCGCTTGGACACCGGGGTGGCATCCACCGCCGGGGCGGCCAAGCCCATGTCGACTGCATCGATGATGCCGTCGCCATTGACATCGGCCGCGCTCGCATCAGCACCGATGAGCGCGCTCATCGTGGCCACGTCGAGTGCCATCACAGGGCCGTTGCCCCATGCGAGGCCACCGCCACCGCAATTGCCCTCGAGCGTGTCGCCACAGGTGGCGGCGTTGCAGAGGAGGCGGTCAGCGTCAGCCTGGTCCACCGAGCCATTGCCGCTGATGTCCGGGTGGTAGCCCAGACCAGCAGGCGGCACGTAGGCGCAGCCGGTGTTGACCGGCACCTGGAGGCCCGCGCGGGTCGTCCAGATGGCGTAGTCGGCGGCATCGATGCAGTTGTCATCGTTGAAGTCGCCGAGCAGCATGGCATCGTTGCCCGAGAAGGTCACGTAGTACTCGCGGCCGATGTCGTTGACCGCGGAGGTGGTGACCAGCGAGTGCAGGTCATCATCGGCCGAGGCCTGCGTCCACATGCCGGCGGCGCCGGGAACGAGCACCTGGCCCACGGCGACGCCGTTGACGAAGGTGAACTCCTTCTCGGTCGAGTAGCACTGGCCGTTGGGGCCGGTGCCCGTGCTGAACGTGAACTCGATGCAGCGCGTGATGCTGCCGCCGAAGTCCACGTCGCTGCACCCACCCTGGGCGTTGCGCATCGAGCGGTCCCATTCGAGGTTGACCAGCATGACGTTCCATGGCTGCACCACGACTTCCGTCGTGCGCGTGGCCTTGTTGCCGCACTCGTCAACCGCGTTCCAGCCGATGTAGGTGGTGCCGCAGTTGAAGGGGTCGGTCAGGGGCTTGCCGTCAGAACGGACCGGGGTGATGGTCACGTTGCCGCAGTTGTCCGTGGCCACGGGGAGGAACGGCATGGTGATCTGGGCCTGGCAGGGAATGCCTGCGTCAGCCTGGACCTCGATGCGCTCGACCGGCGGGGTCACGAAGGTCGGGGCCTGGCCGTCGATGACAACGTGGCCCGGGTTCTGCGTCGG
>CAMDAQ010000161.1 GCA_945888705.1 Singulisphaera sp. GP187 | reverse complement strand
AGGTCCATCCATGTGTCGGGCATCTCTTCGGGCTTCACGCGATCGGGCGCGATCACGAAGACGCGCGCCCGAGCGCTGAACCCGAACCAACGTCGTTCCTGGTCGCGATGCTGCTCCGGCCACTCGCCGAAGACGCCGGCATCGAGCGGCTCGAAGGCCCCCTGCTTCGCCAGCTGAGCGACCGCGAAGCACTCGCTGCTCCAGAAGACATCGGCACGCGGCCGCTCGCGCTCGGCCCTCAGCAGGCTCGCGAGCGCGGTCGTCTTCGTGGCCTCGGTGTCGTATCGCACGCCGACGGTCAGCCCTGACTCGCGCTCGAACGACTCGATGATCGGCCGGGCGACCTGCTCATCGGCGCTCACGTACACAATGAGGTCGGGCGACTTGCCGCAGGCGGCCAGCGCCATGATGGCGAGGCACAGCAGGCAGCGGCGGACGAACGGACCACGGATGGACGAGGCCATCACTTCGTTCCGCCCTGGCTCGGTGCCGCTCCAGCAGGCTGCCCTGCAGCACTGCCCTGGCCGCCGGTCTTGCGATCGATCTGCTTCTTGACGTCGCCGAAGTAGCGTCGATGCGCTTCCTTCAAGTGCGGAGGAACGGGGTCTTCCGCGGTGGCGCTCTCGGCCTTGCGCGTGACGTCGCCGGCCACGGACTGCAGCGCGGTGGCGGCCTCACCCGTGATCGCCGGGCCCTCGACCAGCTGGCGCGCGATGATCGGCCCCTGGCCCTTCTCGACCTTTTCGCGGCGCTTGACGGTGTTGGTCTTCGTGACTTCGCGGGGCGCCTGACCGCCGCTGCCCTGGCCGCGCTGGCGCATGCCGGCGCCATCCCCGCCTCTGTTGCCCTCGCTCTGACCACCCTGCGCGAGCTTGGCTGGTCCGTCGCCGCCCTTGCACTGGCCGCCGGCGCACTGACCGGCCTGCTCCATCTGCTGCTGCGCCTCCATGTCGTTCAGCAGTTCACTCGCCTCGCCGGCAGCGGCATCCTTCGCCTCATCGGACTCGCCCTGCTCGCCGTCGGACGGTTGGTCCTGGCTGCCCTGCTGGCCTTCGTTGCCCTGCTCGCCCTTTTGGCCCTTCTGACCCTTCTGCCCCTGCTGACCCTTCTGGCCGGATTGGCCGGGGTTCTGGCACTGCTTGCAGGCGTTGCTCAGCTGCTGCATGTTCTGCTGCATCTGCTGCGCAGCATCGAGCGCTTGCTTGAGCTGTTCCTTTTGTGCCTCGTTGAGTTGCTTCGATTGCTCGATCGCCCGCTTCAGCGCTTCGGGGCTGTCGGCCATGTTGGGATCGAGGCCCGCATCCTCGAGCGACTTGCGCAGGGCGTCCTTGTCCTTTGCCATCTCCTGCAGCTTCTTCGCCAGAGCATCGAGGTCCTTCTTCGCCTGCTCGCGCTCGGCGTCGCTCATCGAGCCATCCTTCATCTTCTCCTGCAGGTCCTTCATCGCCTCCTTCGCGGCGGCGATGTCGCCCTGCTTGAGCGCCTCGGTGAGCGGCGCGACGGCACTGTCCTTGGGCACCTCGAGGGTGGCCAGCGCATCCTTGGTCTGCTCCATGCCCTTGGCCTGGGCGTTCTCCTTGAGCGCTTCGAGCTTCTGCGCCATCTCGGTCAGGCGCTTGGCGAGCTCGCGTTCCTTCTCTGCCAGGGTCTTGTCGTCCTGGCCTTCGAGCGCCTCGTTCGCGCGGCGGATCTCGGCTGCCATCTCCTCGCTCAGGCGCGGATCGTCGGTCACGGTCTTCACGACCGCTTCAAGACGCTCCTTCATCGACTCGACGCGCGACGCGCTTCCCGGATCGGTCGCGGCGGCATCGGCCTGCGCGGTCGACCACGCGGGGACCACCATGAAGAGCAGCCACGCGAGCGCCAGCGCGCTCGGGCCACCCCACCACAGCCGAGGCAGCGTGAAGGGCAGCGCACGGCGCCACAGGTTCAACAGCCCGCGCTCATTCGCCAGGTGCATCGCATCCTGCACGGCGGCCTGCGCAAAGGGATCCTGGCGATCACGCACCGCAAGCGCCGTCGACAGGCGATCCTTGAGATCAAGCTGAGCATCGATCACGCTGGCCATGGCCACGGGCGATGGCGTGCGATCGCGCATGACGAGCGCGGCGATGCCGGCGCCCACGAGTGCTGCCACGCTGACGAGCGCAAGCCACTGCGGATCACCTGCTGCGTCCCAACGATCACCCACGATCTTGGCCACGACGACCCAGAGCACCGGCAGCACGCTCGCCACAAGCAGCGCCCACAGGAACGCGCGAGCCCACGCCTGCACGGCGTAGCGACCCTGGCAGCGACGGACGATGCGATCAATCAGGTCCATGGCAGTACGCTCCTGTTCAGAAGGATACCCCTCGATGATCATGACGCGAGCCATCGCCTTGCTGTTCGCCGCCGTTGCCATGCTCGGCGCGCCGCACGCCGCCGCCCAGGTCGACAACGACCTGCAGCGCCAGGTCGATGCGCTCAAGGAGCAGGTGCGCCGCAAGGACATCGACCTGCAGGTCCTGGCCGCCAAGGTCACCGAACTCGAAGCCAAGCTCGCCGACTGCGAACGCAGGGGTGCGCCCTCCGTTCCGGCGGCACCTGAGCCCGACCCAACGCCGGAGCCGGCGCCGACCACCCCTGCCACCCCCGTTGCACCCGATCCGCTCGAACCGCTTCCGGCCGATCCGCTCAGGCCGCCGGCGCAACCCACGCCGGCGGCGCCCAGCGAACCGGCACCGGCGAACGATGCGACAGCGGCGGACTATGCCTCGCCCGAGGCGATGCTCAACGCCGTCCGGGTCCGCCTGCGCGAAGACTTCGGCGCGCGCGCAGGCTCAAGCGATCCCAAGGAACGAGCGAGCTACCAGCGCGAGCTCAAGCCATGGACCGCCACGACCGCGCGCTCGATGCGTCGCGAAGTGACGTGGTCCGTGCGGTTGGTCGAGGCCATGTCCGCGCGCAGCGGACGCGTTCTCATCCAAGCCGTCGTCCTTGACGATGCAGGGCGCGAACTCGGGCCGTGCACGATCGAACTCGCCGGTGCTGCCGCCAAGTCGTGGCGCGGCGTGGCCATTGCCGGCCGGCGCGCGAACCTGCGCGGCTTGGCGACGCTCGAACTGACCATCGATCTCGAGCAGCAGGAAGCCCGCCCCTTCCGCAACGACCGCTTCCTCGGGCCGTGCCTCGAGGGCCGCGTGATCGTGACCCAAGCGGTGCTCAGCACCTGAAAGGACCGTCGACATGGACCAGCATGACCACGTGTGCGTCTGCTTTAAGGTGAGCCTTCACAAGCTCACGACCTTCATGGAGCGCGAACAGCCCGCCGTACCCAGCCAGCTGAGCCAATGCCTGCAGGCCGGCACGGGCTGCGGCTGGTGCGTGCCGTTCCTCTGTCGTCTCCACGCCCAGCACGCGGCGGGCCAGCAGCCAGATCTGGCTGTTTCGCCCGAGGAATACGTGGCCAAGCGCTCGGCCTACAAGGCTGCCGGCAAGCTCCATCAAGGTGACGAAGCCGCCGACGCGGGTGCTTGGCAACGCGGCTAGTATTGAGACTCGTTCTCAACACGAGCCTCGCGTGACAACTCCCACCCCGCCCATCCGCATTCCCCTGACCCAGCTCGCCCCCGGGCGCCGGGCCACCGTGGAATGCTCGGCGCTCGATGGACTGCCCGAGGACGATCGTTGCCTGCTGACGGCGATGGGACTGGGCGAGCGCTGTGAGGTCCGGCTCTGCCGCCGCGGCCACGCCTGCATCGTGCAGGTCGACACCACGCGGCTGGGTATCGATGAGCAGGTCGCCGCCCGCATCATGGTCACGCCGATCGACGACGCATCATGAGCGAACCCGAGCTCGCGACGATCGCCCTGGTCGGCAATCCGAACACAGGCAAGACCACGCTCTTCAACGCGCTCTGCGGCGCTCGCGCGCGCACGGCAAACTTCCCGGGCAGCACCGTCGATCATCATCTGGGTCAGTGCACGATCGCTGGTGCGCCGCTCGAGGTGATCGACCTGCCCGGCATCTACTCGCTCGCGCTGGACCTGCCCGAGAGCGTGCT
>CAMDAQ010000160.1 GCA_945888705.1 Singulisphaera sp. GP187 | reverse complement strand
CATCGGCCGGAGGATACGGGCTTGCATGCGTCCGCTTGCGTTGGCCAGTTTGCGTTGGCCAGTTTGCGTTGGCCGACTTGCATCCGTCCTCGCCGCAGCGCACCCGACGCCGCGGGCTCGCGCTCGCTCAGGCCACGCCGTCCTGCTTCGCCATCATCGCCAGCATGTCGACGCAGCGGCTCGCGTAGCCGTATTCGTTGTCGTACCAGGCGACGATCTTGAAGAAGCGGTCGTTGAGCTGGATGCCGGCCTTGGCATCGAAGATCGAGCTGTGCGGATCGCTCACGAAATCGCTGCTCACGACTTCCTCGTCGGTGTAGGCGAGCACGCCCTTCATGGGGCCTTCGGCCGCTGCCTTCATCGCCGCATTGATCGCCTCGAGCGAGGTCGGCTTGGTGGTGCGGAAGGTCAGGTCCACGCAGCTCACGTCGGCCGTCGGCACGCGGAAGCTCATGCCGGTCAGCTTGCCCTTCACGTCGGGCAGCACGAGCGCCGCGGCCTTCGCCGCGCCGGTCGAGGCCGGGATGATGTTCATGTAGGCGTTGCGCCCGCCGCGCCAGTCCTTCTTGCTCGGGCCATCCTGCGTCGGCTGCGTCGCGGTGGCGGCGTGCACGGTGGTCATCAGGCCCTCGTCGAGGCCGCAGGTGTCCAGCAGCACCTTCACCACCGGAACCAGGCAGTTGGTGGTGCAGCTCGCGTTGCTGAGCACCATGTGCTTCGCAGGGTCGTACGCGCTGGAGTTCACGCCGTAGACGAACGTCGGGACCTCCTTCTCGCTCTTGGTCGGCGCGCTGATCAGCACGCGCCGCGCGCCGGCGACCAGGTGCTTGCTCGCGTCCTCGAGCGTGGTGAAGAGGCCCGTCGACTCGAGCACGTAGTCGCAGCCAAGCTGCTTCCACGGCAGCGCCGCGGGATCCTTGAGCGCGCTGCACGCGGTGCGCTTGCCATTGATCGTGATCGACGTCTCATCGGCCTCGACCTTGGCGTCGAAGCGGCCGTGCATCGTGTCGTAACGGAGCAGGTAGGCGAGGTTGTCGGCAGGAACGAGGTCATTGATCCCCACGACCTCCATGCCGCGCGCGGTGGCGATGCGGCAGACGAGGCGACCGATGCGACCGAAACCGTTGATGCCGACGCGAATGGCCATGGGTGCTCCTTGGTTGCCCGCTTGCCGCGCCGACCTCGGCCCGCCAACGGGGCGGGAAGGATAGCACCCACCAAGGGGCCGTCGCCGCGGCGGTAGGCTTCGGGCATGACCGCGTTCGAGCATCCCCGGGCCCTGGTGGGCATGGTCCATGCGCGTGCCCTGCCCGGTTCGCCGCGCTCCACGCTGCCCGTGGCGCGCATCGCCGAGATCGCCGTGCACGAGGCCCGCGCCCTCGAAGCAGCGGGCTTCGATGCCCTGATCGTCGAGAACATGCACGACGCGCCCTACCTGCGGGATGCCTCGGTCCCCGAGGTGGTGGCAGCGATGACCCTGGTCACCGCCGAGGTCGTGCGCGCCGTCCGCATCCCGGTCGGCGTGCAGGTCCTGTCGCATGCGGCATCGGCGGCGCTCGCCGTGGCGCACGCCGCGGGCGCCCGCTTCATCCGCGTCGAGGGCTTCGTCTTCGCCAGCGTCAGCGACGAGGGCCTCGTGAACGATGCCTGCGCCGGACCGCTCCTGCGGGATCGCGCGCGGCTGGGCGCGCATGGCATCCGCATCTACGCCGACCTTCGCAAGAAGCACTCGAGCCACGCGATCACCGCCGACCTCTCGATGGACGACTGGGTCGAGGCCGCGCACTTCTTCGGAGCCGACGGCGTCATCGTGACCGGGACCGCCACCGGCAAGCCGGTCGATGCGGCAGAACTGGCGGCGGCGCGAGCAGCCTCGCCCCTGCCGGTCGTCGTGGGCAGCGGCGCCACGCCCGCCGCACTGCCGGCGCTCTTCGCGCACGCCCACGCGGTCATTGTCGGGAGCTCGATCAAGCAGGATGGTCGCTGGTCGAACGAGCTCTGCCCCGACCGCATGCGCGCGATCGTCACCGCGCGCGACGCGATCCGCTGAGAACCGCCTACGATCGGGCATCCATGCAGGTCTGGCTGAACGGTCGCATCCTCCCTGCCCACGAGGCCACGCTGAGCCCCTTCGACCGGGGCTTCCTCTTCGGCGATGGCGTGTACGAGCTGGTGCGCTTCTTCAACGGTGTCGGCGTGGGGATCGATGCCCACGTCGCGCGGCTCGAGCGCAGCCTCGGGCTAACGCGCATCAGCGGCTTCGACGCACGCTCGTTCCCTGCGCTCTGCCACGACGTGCTCACCGCGAACGGGCTGCGCGATGCCGCGATCTACCTGCAGGTCACGCGCGGCGTGCAGGTGCCGCGCGCCCACATGCCCACCCCGGGACTTGCGCCGACCGTGTTCGCCTACGCCAGCGCGTGCGGATCGATCGATGAACTCGCCACGCTGCACGCCGGCACCGCGATCACGCGACCCGATCCGCGCTGGTCACGCTGCGAGATCAAGACGACGAGCCTCCTGGGCAACATCCTCGTCCTCCTCGACGCGCAGGATGCACGCGCCGACGAAGTGCTGCTCACGCGCCACAGCCTCGTGGGCGAAGGCGCCTACAGCAACGTCTTCGCCCTGCTCGGCGGCACGCTCGTGACCACGCCGGTCGATGACGACCCGCCGATCCTGCACGGGGTCACTCGGTGGCAGCTCCTTGAAGAAGCGCAGCGCGCCGGCATCCCAACCGCCGTCCGGCCGATCGGCCTCGATGAACTCGCCACCGCGAGCGAGGTCTTCATCGCCGCCAGCCGCCGGCTCGTCACGCCGATCCTGGCGATCGACGGGTGCCGGGTCGGCGACGGCGCGATCGGCCCGGTCACGCAGCGCGCGTTCTCGCTCCTGGCCGCGCGCATCCGCCGCGAGTGCGGTCTGCCGCCCGGCTAGACTCGCCGTGTGCCCACTCTCCTCGCCCTCAGCGTCGGCAACACCCGCACCGCCATCGGCTCGTTCACCGCGAGCGAACTCACGGCGGTCACCCGCCTGGACAACACGGATGCCATCGCCGTCGCCACGGCCGCCGAGGGCGCATGGAAGATGCTCGACAGCGCCGGTGCGCCGATCGTGATCGCCTCGACGAACGACCCGTTCTCCGATCGAATCGCCGACGAGGTCGAGGCCCGGACCGGCGCCGAGGTCCTGCGCGTGGGCCCCGACGTCGCGCCCGCCATCGGCACGCACCTCGATGCGCACGCCAAGACCGGCCAGGACCGCCTGCTCAACGCCGCGGCGGCCTGGTCGTGCGTGAAGCAGGCCTGCGTCGTCGTCGATGCCGGCACCGCGATCACCGTCGACTTCATCGATGGCGTGGGCACGTTCCAGGGCGGCGCGATTGCGCCGGGGGCGCAGATGGCCCTGCGTGCCATGCATGAGCACACCGCGGCGCTGCCTTCGATCACCTACCGCGAGCCCGAGGCCGGCAGTTTCGGCAAGAACACCGAGCAGGCCATGCTGCAGGGCGTGCACGTCGGCCTGCAGGGCCTCGTGTGGAAGCTCGTCGAGCAGTACGCGATGCAGTACGGCGCGTTCCCGGTCGTCCTCGCCACCGGCGGCGATGCCGCCACGCTCTTCGCGAAGGATGAACTCGTCAACGCGATCGTCCCCGACCTCACGCTGCATGGCATCCACGAGTCCTGGCGCGCGGTCTACGAAGCGGAGTCCGAGCCGAGCCGCCCGGCCGTGCAACGCGCTTCAGCCGTGGCCGATGTGCGGCCCGGTGGCTGCGGCGACGGCTGCGGCTGCCACGCCAAGCACGACGATCACGCATGACCCCCGTGCAGTGGGCGTGGTCCACGCCGATGCAGCCGGGCGCGATCGCGCTCGTCACGCTGCACGGTGAATCCGCCGCGCTCGATGCGCTGCTCGCGGCATGCTGCCGCAGCGTTCCCGCGCAGGGTGGCACGGCACGCTGCCACTTCGCTGATCCGCTCGGCACGATCGACGATGGCGTCGCCGTCCGCGCCTCGCCGACCACCGCCATGCTCATGCCGCACGGCGGAGTCCGCATCGCACAGCGACTGCA
>CAMDAQ010000159.1 GCA_945888705.1 Singulisphaera sp. GP187 | reverse complement strand
GCGCCGCGCTCGCGCAACTTGGCGACGAGATCGCCGCTCGACACGCTCTGCGCGTCCTCGGCGCTGTCGCGCACGAAGTAGATGTCGGGCACGAGCACGATGTCGGCGTGGCCGAAGGACTGCGCGAACTCATCGAGCAGGTGGCGCGTGCGGCTGTGCTGATGCGGCTGGAAGACGCAGACCAGCCGCGTGGGGGCCAGGCCAGCACGGATCGCGCGGAGCGTGGCATCGACCTCGGTCGGATGGTGGCCGTAGTCGTCGTACACCCGCGCCGTGCCGCCGGTGGCAAGAGCGCGATCACCCATGTGCTGGAGCCGACGGTCCACACCGCCGAAGGTCGACAGGCCTTCTTCGATGCGAGCACGTTCGGCGCCGACCCATGTGGCGAGGATGCCCGCGGCAGCGGAGTTGAGCACGTTGTGGTCGCCCAGCAATCGGCTCGTCCAGCGCAGCAGTTCGGACCCGCGGTGCGACACGCTGCATTCGCGCGACTGGGCATCGAACTGCACTCGGTAGTCCGCCAAGGCCGCAAAGCCGAAGGAACTGACGGCGCAGGCCAGCCCAGCGGTCACGCGGCGTCGGTGCGCGCCATCGTGCGCGATGAGCAGCCGGCCGCCCTGCGTGCGATCGGGCAGCCGCGCGGCAAAGGCGTTGAACGAGGCGATGATCTCGTCGAGACCGCCGGTGTAGAAGTCGAGGTGGTCTTCCTCGATGTTGTTGATCAGGGCCAGCGTGGGACGGTGGCTGTGGAACGAGCGGTTGTACTCGCACGCTTCCGCGACCATGACGCCGGGTGCGCCGGCGAGCGAACCCGCAGGAATGCGCTCGGTGCCCACGCGGCTCCCGCCGCCGATCTGGTTGCAGGTCGCCCCCACGATGAAGCTCGGATCGATCCCGGCCATGATCAGCACGTGCGCGAGCATGCCGGTGGTCGTGCTCTTCCCGTGGGTGCCGGCGATCGAGATGCCGGTGCGGCCGATCATCACGCGGCCGAGCGCCTGCGCGTAGTTCAAGACCTCGACGCCCCGGCGGCGTGCAGCCTGCAGCAGCGGGTGGTGGTCCTTGACGGCGGCGCTGGCGACGACGAGGTCGCACGCCGGCAGCTCGGTCGGCTGCGCATCGACCGAGACGGTGATGCCATCACCGCCAAGCCGATCGAGCACATCGCTCCAGGACTGGTCGGTGCCGCTCACGCGTGCGCCGCGGCGCTGCAGGAGCTGCGCAAGGCCGCTCATGCCGGAGCCACCGATCCCAATGAAATGGACGCGCTTTCCGCCGAAGACCGGATCGGTCGACGCCAAGGGCGCCGTGCCCGAGCCACACTGCCCAGCTGCTTCGCTCCGCATGCGATTCACGCCTTCCTGGCCACGCCTTCCGAACCACGACTCGTGCCTTGAGTGCATCCGCCGGGCATCCGTTCCCGACGTCGTTCGATCGTACCCAAGTGCCGGGGTTCCGTGCACGCCTGACGTTGCTTCATCGGCTCGCTCCGGCGCCGTGCATCGACGATTGTCCCTCGCCGGAGTCCATACACTCCACCCATGCCGAAGGACGACGAAACGGTGCGCGCGCAGGTGCTCATCGTCGACGACGAACCCGAGCACGCCCAGACCATGGCCGACGCGCTGCGCAAGCCGGGCCATGTGTGCACGGTCGTGCACTCGGCGGCTGCCGCAGCTGAGGAACTGCAGGGCGGGATGTACGACGTCATCGTGACCGACCTGGTCATGGAGCGGCCCGATGCAGGGCTCGCCGTACTGGCGCAGGCCAAGGCCAGCCAGCCGCAGACCGAGACGATCTTGGTGACCGCCCACGGCGATGTGCCGACCGCCAAGGCGGCGCTGCAGGGCGGGGCGTACGACTTCATCGAGAAGCCGCTCGACCTCGTCGTCTTCCGAAACCTGGTCCAGCGGGCGGCCCAGACGGTGGCGCTGCGCCAGCAGAACCGAAGTCTGAAGTCCCAACTCGACGCCGCCTACGGCGTCGACGGGATCGTGGGCCAATCTGCCGCGATCCAGCAGGTCCTGCGCACCATCCACCAGGTCGCTCCCTCCACGATCCCGGTGCTCATCACCGGCGAGAGCGGGACCGGCAAGGAACTCGTGGCGGCGGCGATCCATCGCCACTCCAAGCGCAAGGAGAAGCGCTACGTCACGTTCAATGCCGCCGGGCAGGCCGAGAGCCTGCTCGAGGACCAGCTCTTTGGGCACGTCCGCGGCGCGTTCACCGGTGCGGACCGGGACCGCGAGGGGATCTTCGAGTACGCCGACAAGGGCACCGTCTTCCTGGACGAGATCGGCGACATGCCGGTGACCATGCAGCCCAAGCTGCTGCGCGTGCTCGAGTCAGGCGATGTGATCCGCTTGGGCAGCAACGACCTGCGCAAGGTTGACGTGCGTTTCGTGAGCGCCACCAACCGCGACCTGCGCGACTCGATCGCGGCCGGGCGCTTTCGCGAGGACCTCTTCTTCCGCCTCAAGGGCGTCGAGATCCGGTTGCCGAGCCTGCGCGAGCGCCGCGAGGACATCCCGCTCCTGGTGAACCACGGCATCGGCAAGTACGCCAAGGAACTCGGCCGGGCGCCGATGCCGGTGTCGCAGGCTGCCATGATGCGACTGGTCGCCTACGACTGGCCCGGCAACGTGCGCGAACTCATGATGGTCGTGCACCGCATGGTCGTCACCGCCATGGGGGATGCGATCGATGTGGGGGATGTGCCCGAGGAGATTCGCGCTGCCGATCGTGACGAGGGCGGAGCGGCTGCGCCCGATGGTGCGCTCGCTGGGATCGACATGGCGCAGCTCGAGAAGGAAGCCATCCGCCAGACGCTGGCGCGCACGCAAGGCAATCGCGAGCAGGCAGCCCAGCTCCTGGGCATCGGCGAACGCACGCTCTACCGCAAGATCAAGGACTACGGCCTGCGCTGATCGCACCCATGCGCACCGACTCGAGCATCCTGGTCCGGCACGTGATCGCGGAGATCGCGAAGGTGCTCGTGCTGACGACCACCATCATGGTGATCGTGGTGGCGTTCGGTGCGGTCATCCGCCCGCTCGCGCAGAACCTGCTCGGGCCATTCGGCGTGGCGAAGTACGTGGCGCTCGCCACGGTGCCCATGCTCCAGTTTGCGCTGCCTTTCGCGGGTGGATTCGCGGCCACGCTGGTCACGCACCGCATGGTCTCGGACAACGAGTTCCTGGCCATGAGCGTGTCGGGGCTGAGCTACCGAAGCATCTTCAGGCCGCACGTGGTGCTGGGGGTGGTGCTCGCGATCATCATGGCGATTCTCGTGAACGCGGTCATCCCGCCGTTCTGGGCAGCGATGAAGTCGGTGATCACGCAGGATGCCGCCGCGGTCTTCGTGGCGACCGTGCGTGACGGCAAGGCCTTCAACGCCGGCCGCATGATGGTCTATGCCGATGAGGCCGAACTCCTCCGGGCGCCCGACGGCGTGGCCGACCGCATCGGCATGCGGGGCGTGGTCGCGGTCGAGTTCGGCGCCGGTGGCGTCCCCGAGACGGAATTCGTCGCCGAGTCGGCGGTGGTGGACCTGTATCGCGTCGAGGGTCGCGCGGGCCAGTCGCGGCTGCTCATGAAGGCGTCGATGCGCCAGGTCAACGTGGTCCGCCTGCTCGATGGCACCGTGGCGTTCGTGCCCGAGGCGAATCCCGATGCCGTCGAGGTGCAGAGCGCCTCGGAACGCAGTCCCAACATGGCGAACCTCATCGATCTCGTGTCGATGATGCGCAATCCCGACGTGAGCGGCGACAGCGCGCAGCGCCGGGCCGAGATCGCGCGCATGGTGCGGAGCGCGCGTGCCCTGGCGCTCGCCGATGCGCAGCTTCGGCGCGGCATCGCGGTGCCCTTCGTCGACGATCGTTCTGGCCGCCGCTACGAACTGCGTGCGGCGGGGATCCAGGCGGGGCAGGCCGTCGGCGCGCCCGGTGGCTCGGTCATCATCGAGGAGAGCCAGGACGGGCGCTTGCTGCGTCGCGGCCGCGGTGCTTCGGCGCGGTTCGACCTTGCGCCGCTCGAGCGTGGCGACGATGCATCCACCGCCGTGCGACTGACGGT
>CAMDAQ010000158.1 GCA_945888705.1 Singulisphaera sp. GP187 | reverse complement strand
AGCAGTTCGAGCGTGGCCTTGTCGCTCTCGATCTCGTTGAGCAGCTCATCCTTCTCGACCCAGTCGCCATCGCCGCGCTTCCACTGTCCAAGGCGGACTTCGGTGATGCTCTCGCCGGGGCTGGGGATCTTGACGTCGGTGATCTGTGCCATGGTTCCTCGCAGGGGATTGTGTCACGGCTCGCGCAGGTCTGCACGAGCAGGCGGATCAGGAGCGGGTGCCGGCTGGCTTGGCGCCGGTCTTGGCGTCGGTCTTGACCGGCGCGGACTCGAAGAGCGTGCCGTCGGCATCGGATGCCGCGAAGACCGATTCGATGAGCGCCGCCTCTTCCTTCTTGTGCATCTTCTCGCTGCCGGTCGAGGGAGAACCGCACTCCACGCGGCTGCGGCAGGCCGGGTTGATCCCGAACCGGTCCATCATCTGCGCCTGCACGAAGCGGTACATGCCCGAGTTGCGGGCCTCTTCCTGCGCCACGCCGACCGTGGCACCGGGGTAGCGCGCGAGCACGGCGCGAAGCGCCTCCTCAGGGAAGGGCGAGACCTGCTCGAGCCGCACGAAGGCGTTGGCCGTGTCGCCGAGTTCCTGGCGCTTGGCATCGAGGATGTGGAAGAACTTGCCGTGGCAGAGCCAGACGTTGCGCACGGCCTTCGGATCGGCCTTGTCGTCATCGATGACGGTGCGGAACGATCCTTCGACGAATTCCGCGCCCAGGCTCTGCGCTGCGGGCAGGCGCAGCATGCTCTTGGGGCTCATCACCACCAGCGGCTTGCGCCATGTGGCCTTCAGCTGGCGGCGCAGCAGGTGGAAGATCTGCGCCGTCGTCGATGGCGAGCACACGCAGATGTTGTCGCCGTCGGAGAGCTGCAGGAAGCGCTCCATGCGCGCGCTCGAGTGCTCCGGCCCGAGGCCTTCGTTGCCGTGCGGCAGGAGCAGCGTCATCGCCGACGCGCGGCGCCACTTTGTCTGTCCCGTCGTGATGTAGCAGTCGATGAAGACCTGGCCGCCGTTGGCGAAGTCGCCGAACTGCGCCTCCCAGATGACGAGCGAGTTCGGGTCGTTCAGCGAGTAGCCGTACTCGAAGCCCAGGCACGCGCTCTCGGTCAGCGGGCTGTTGAAGACGTGGAACATGCCGCCGGTCGAGCCGGCGTATTCGGCGAGCGCATTCCAGGTCGCGCCGGTCTTCTGGCAGGTCACGACCGCGTGGCGATGGCTGAACGTGCCGCGTTCCACATCCTGGCCCGTGAGGCGGATGCGCGCGCCGTCGGCCAGCAGCGAGCCGTAGGCCAGGAGTTCCGCCTGCGCCCAGTCGACGCGCTCGTCCTTGGCGAAGGTCCCGCGCGCGCCGACGATCTTCTCGATGGTCTTGTGCGCAGCGATCCCCTCCGGCTTCGCGGCGAGCGCCTTCGCGACGGCCTTCAGCGCCTTCTCCGGCACGCCGGTTGCCACGTCATCGGTCGAGAGCCGCGGAGCGACGCCCTTCCATGTGCCTTCGAAACCAGGACGGATCGGGTCGATGATGGTGGCCTTGGCCTGCTCCTGCGCGCGGTCGAGGGTGTCCCAATATGCCTTGGTCTGCGCTTCGAATGCGGCGGCGTCGAGCACGCCCTCGCCGGCGAGCCGATCGGCGTAGCGCTTCACGACCGTGCCGGCAGCCTTCACGCGCTGGTAGAGCACCGGCTGGGTGTAGGTCGGCTCGTCGGCCTCGTTGTGGCCGTTCTTGCGCCAGCACCACATGTCGATGACGGTGTCGGTGCGGAACTCCTGGCGGAACTCGTAGGCCAGCTGCGCGACCCACGCGCAGGCCTCGGGATCGCCGCCGTTCACGTGGAAGATCGGTACCTCGACGCTCTTCGCGTAGCCGGTGACGTACTCGCCGGTGGAGCCATCCTCGAGATCGGTGGTGAAGCCGACCTGGTTGTTGATGACCAGGTGCAGCGTGCCGCCGACGTTGTAGCCGGCGAGCCCCATCATGTTGAAGCACTCGGCGGTGGTGCCCTGGCCGGCGAACGCTGCGTTGCCGTGGACGACGACGGGCACATGCAGCAGGCCGTCAAGGTCGCGGTCGCCGTCGCGGCGCGCACGCGCGCGACCGAGAGCGACCGAACCCACGAACTCGAGATGCGAGGGGTTCGAGCAGAGCGAGACGCGCACGCTGCCGCCGTCGAGCGTGGCCCGGTCGCTGCTGTATCCCTGGTGGTACTTCACGTCGCCGCCGCCGTGCTCGAAGTCGGCCTGCCACGATTCCTCGAAGTTCGACATC
This sequence comes from Singulisphaera sp. GP187, assembly GCA_945888705.1. Classification (GTDB taxonomy): domain Bacteria; phylum Planctomycetota; class Phycisphaerae; order Phycisphaerales; family SM1A02; genus SYIB01. Next base: position 1,847 of record CAMDAQ010000158.1, on the reverse strand, counting down.
ATCTGCTCGGGCTTCTGCCCGAACTGATTCACCATCATGCCCAGGCGGCCGCGGTGCGCCATGCCGATGATGAGTTCCGCGGTGCCCAGGCGCGGCGCGAGCTGGATCCACGTCTCCATGATGAGCGCGGCACTCTCGCCGCCCTCGATGCCGAATCGCTTCTTGCCGATGTAGCGGGTCGCGAGGAAGTTCTCGAACGACTCCGCCTTCATGAGCTGCTCAAGCAGGAACCTGCGCCCGTTCTCCGAGAGCACCGGCCGGTTGCGGCCCGACTCCATGCGCTGCGTGAGCCATGCGCGCTTGGCCGAGTCCTGGATGTGCATGAACTCAACGCCGACGCTGCGGCAGTAGGTCTCCTCGAGGCACTCGAGGATCGCCGAGAGCGGGCTGGGGTTGGGCAACGGCAGCGTGCCGGGATCGAACGACTGCGCGAGGTTGGAGTCGTCGAGCCCGAAGGTCTCGAGCGCAAGGTCGGCGGGGTACGCACGGGTCGTGCCGAGCGGATCGAGCTGCGCAGCCTGATGGCCGATCTCGCGGAAACGAACGATCATCGCATCGACGCCACGCTGCGCCTGGCTCAAGCCGGTCGACGTGGCGGGGACCGTTGCGGACGTCGTCGCGGCCACGGAGGAGGTCGCCGTCGCCTTGGTCGGCGTGGGCCGGGCCAAGCCAAGGTCGAAGCCGAGGAAGAACTGTCGCCAGCTGGCATCGACCGACTGCGGGTCGCGCTTCCACGACGCGTACTGCTGCTCGAGGAACGCTGGATCCCAGGCGTTCACCGACTGGGCAGCTTGGGCGGACGAGTGACCTGACGCCGACGAATGGGTCGACACGGGGGGTGCTCCTGGCGGGGCGTGCGAAACCGGCGTGGGACAGCGCCAGCCGGGCGGTCGAGGATAGGGCAAAACCGCAGCAGATTCATGCCCAAAGCGCGGTGGACGACCGCACCAACCCTTCGCTCGGTCCACCCGATGCGTCCGGGAATCAGGCTTGTCGCGAGATCAGAGCAGGGCGACAGGATCGACATCCACGGCGAGATGGTCGCTGGGCACGATGGCCCCCGCTGAGCGCCCCGCCGCGATGAGCTGCTGGAGCGCGGTCGCCGTAGGGGCCAACAGCTCCACCTGGACCCGGAATCGATCGTTGATTCGAGCGATCGGGCAGTCAGCGGCTGGGCGGATGAGCACGCCCGAAGCTGCCGGCAGGGTCAGGAGCCGCGCAACGACGGCCCGCCCGGCTGAGAGGGCTCGATCGTGATCAGGATCGCGCACCACGATTCGTGCCAAGCGTTTGGCAGGGGGCAGGCCGAAGGCCTTTCGAGCCTCGAGCTCACTTGCCGCGAATGCCTCGAAATCCTGCGTGGCGGCCCATTGAATCGCGGGGGCATCGGGCTGGAAGGTCTGCACGATGGCCAAACCGGCCGCATCGCCCCGACCGCAGCGGCCAGCCACCTGGCTGACGAGCTGGTAGGTTCTTTCTGTTGCGCGAAAATCAGGCAAATTCAATGCAGTATCCGCGCTGATCACTCCAACAACGCGCACGTTCGGGAAATCAAGCCCCTTGGCGATCATCTGCGTGCCCAGCAGGATCCGGACTTCACCCCGGCCGAATCGACCAAGCACGTCGTGGAAGTGTGCTGCAGTCTGGGTCGTGTCGCCATCCACTCTGGCCAGCGCCCCGGGCGGCAGGTCGGGAAACGTGCGCTCCAGCTCTTCTTCGACTCGCTGCGTCCCCAGTCCGAAGATGCTGATCGGACCGCGGCAGACCGGGCAGCGCTCGGGGAGCCGAAGCTCGGACAGGCAGTGATGGCATCGCACGAAGCCACCCTTGGGCAGCCGGGTGTCGCG
>CAMDAQ010000157.1 GCA_945888705.1 Singulisphaera sp. GP187 | reverse complement strand
GTGTGCACCACGCCGCCGTCGGTCGCTCGGTGCAGGCTGGCGCCGCCCACCGCGATGCAGAGTCCGTCGATACCGGCCTCCTCCACCACCGATCGCGCCTCCATCCAGCTGCGGCCCGTGGCAACCACGATCTCAAGCCCGGCATCCCGGGCCTTGCGGATGGCGAGCCGATTGCCCTCGCTCACGCGCCCACGACGGTCCAGGAGCGTGCCGTCGAGGTCGGTGACGAGGAGTCGGTAACGCATGGTCCAGAGCCCGTTTGGGCGCGGCCGATGCTACACTTCCCGCCCTCATGGCAGACCAGAAACGACCCGCCGGGGATGTCTCCGATCGCAAGCGTCTTGCTCAGATGCAGCAGACCGATCTGGCGGAAGGTCGCCTGAACGAGGACTTCGTCCAGTGGCTCAAGACCAGCGGCCCCAACTGGCTGCTGGGCGTGCTGGTGGTGCTCTGTGCGTTCATGGGCTGGAACTGGTGGACGCAGAAGCAGGCCAATGCTGTCGCGCTCGCGTGGGAAGAGTTGGCCGGCGCGAGCATCCCCCCCGCGATGGTCGAGATCGCCAGCCGCAACGAAGGCGAGCCCGGCGTGCGGATGATGGCGCTGCTCACCGCGGCAGACACCTACATGAACTGCCTGCAGACCGGCGTGCGTTGGGACCGCAAGCCCGAGGATGCGGACAAGGCCGTCACCCCCGAGCTTCGCACTGAGTACATGGGCAAGGCCGACGAGCTGTATGCGCAGGTGGTGTCGGCCGCGACCTCGCCGACCACAAACCTGGTCTTTGCGATCCCGGCCGCGTTCGGTCGCGCCACCGTCGCCGAGAGCGAAGGCAAGCTCGCGCTCGCCAAGGAGCGCTACGAGCAGGCCGCCGCGCTGGCCAAGGATGCCTACCCGCAGCTCGCCGCCCAGGCCAAGGCCCGCATCGAGTCGCTCGCTTCGCTCGAGACGCCCGTGTTCATCCCCGAACCGCCCGCACCGCCGGTTGCACCCGCCCCGGCGGTCGATGTGCCGGCCACTGCACCTGCGACGGATGTGCCCGCCACCGCACCGGTCGCTCCAGCGAGCGATGCTCCTGCGACGGCGCCTGCGGCTCCAGCCGCACCCGCGGCACCTGCTGCTGCTGCTGCGCCCGCACCTGCTGCTGCGCCCGCACCTGCTGCTGCGCCGGCCCCTGCAGCCACCCCCTGATCACGCCGCGCAACGGCGCGCCGCTCCACCGCACGCCTCGCCATGTCCAGCCCGACCAGCGTTCCCGATGACGACTCGATCGTGTCGGGGCCCGGCGGCGCCGTGCAGCTCATCGCACCCGGCGGGCAGGTCGATCGCGAGGCGCTCTTCGCGCTCTACGAATCCAGCGGCGAGTTCGATGATGACAACCCCGTCAGCGTGACTTTCGAACTCACACGCGATCTCGAGAAGCGGCTCGATCGCTACCTCGTCGACCGGGTGCCGTTCCTCTCTCGCACGCAGCTGCAGCGGCTCATCGACGAAGAGGCCGTGACGGTCAACGGCAGGATCCCGAAGGCGAGCACCAAGTTGCGCAAGGGAGACCGCGTGGTGGCCATGCTGCCGCCGCCGCCCTCGAGCGAGATCCCGCCCGAGAACATCCCCGTCGAAGTGCTCTTCGAGGACGACGAACTCATCGTCGTGAACAAGCAGCCCGGGCTCATCGTGCATCCGGCACGCAGCCACAAGACCGGCACGCTGATCAACGCGCTGGCGTGGCACTTCCGCCACCGCTCGGGCGGGCAGCTCTCGAGCGTGGGCAAGGACATCGCGCGACCAGGCGTCGTGCACCGGCTCGACAAGCTCACGAGCGGCGTGATGGTCGTGGCCAAGAGCGACACCGCGCACTGGCGCCTCGCCAAGCAGTTCGAGCACCGCCAGACGAGCAAGCGCTACCTCGCCCTCGTCCACGGCCGCATGGAGCCCGAGGCCGACCTCATCGACCTGCCCCTGGGCAAGCACCCAACCATCAAGGAGAAGTACGCCGTCCGTCACGACGAGACCGGCAAGCCGTCACGGACGGTCTACCGCGTGATCGAGGAGTACGAGGGCGCGTCGCTCGTCGAGCTCGAGCTGCTCACCGGGCGCACCCACCAGATCCGCGTGCACCTTTCGCACATCGGCTACCCGATCGTGGGCGATGATCTCTACGGCGGCAAGCACTCACGCGAGGCTGACTTCGGTGGCACGGGAACCGAGCCGTTCCTCTGCCGCCAGGCGCTGCATGCGACCATGCTCGGGTTCCGCCACCCGATCACGAACGAGCCGATGCAGTTCATCGCTCCGCTCGCCACCGACATCCACCGTGCGGTTCGGCTGCTGCGCGCGCATCGATTCGTGCGCGCGCTGACTGCTCCGGGCACCGTGGTGCCGCGGCCGGCGGAGTGACCTCACCCTCGTGCGCGCGCCGACTCGGCCATGCGCCAGACCGACAGCATCACCTCGCGGACGCCCTCGCCGGTCGCACCGCTCATCATCATCGGCTTGACGCCGCGGCCGGCGAATCGCTCGAGCACATCGGCCAGGAGCTCGGCGCGATCCTCGGCGGGCAGCAGGTCGATCTTGTTCAGCACCACGAGTTCGGGCTTGCGCGCCAGCTCATCGCTGAACTCCGCGAGTTCCCGGCGGATCGTTCGATAGGACTCCACCGGATCGCTGCCATCGACCGGCAGCGCATCGACCACGTGCAGGATGCACCGGGTGCGCTCGACATGCCGCAGGAAGTCATGGCCCAGGCCGGCGCCCTCCGCCGCGCCCTCAATCAAGCCCGGCAGGTCGGCGAGCACGAGCCGCCGCTCATCACCGAGATCGAGGATCCCCAGTTGCGGGCCGAGCGTGGTGAACGGATAGTCCGCCACCTTGGGATTCGCGCGCGTGCTCGCCTTGAGCAGCGTGCTCTTTCCCGCGTTGGGCAGGCCGACGAAGCCCACGTCCGCGATGAGCTTGAGCTCGACGTCGTAGGTCTTCTCGATCGACGGTTCGCCGAGCGTGCGCTCGAGCGGCGTCTGGTGCACGGCGCTCTTGAAGTGATCGTTGCCGAGGCCGCCGCGACCGCCGGGGGCGATCACCACGCGCTGGCCGGGCTCGAGGATCTCGGCGACGATGTCGCCCGACTCCGGATCGATGATCTGCGCGCCGAGCGGCAGGCGGATCTCGATGTCGGCGCCGTCACAGCCATGGCACTTCTTCTTCTGGCCGTTCTCGCCGTCGGTCGCGAACCAGTGAGGCTTGTAAGCGAACTCGACCAGTGTGTCCAAGTGCGGATCGCCCACCACGACCACGTCGCCGCCCTTGCCTCCGTCACCACCGTCGGGGCCGCCCTTGGGATTGCCCTTGAGCTGCAACAGGTGCGCGCAGCCGTTGCCGCCCTTGCCGCTGCGCACATGGATGACAGCACGATCGACGAACATCGTTCAGCGCTCCTTGGTGCGCGTGCACGCCGGCACGGCGCGATCGATCGGTCCGCACGGCGTGACCGCCATGCGCAAAAACGAAACGGGCGCAGCGTGGTGGCTGCGCCCGTCACAATGAGTTCGATTCACTTGGTGTCCATGGCCAGCCGGGGCAGGCTGGGGTCGGCGGGGATCACGTCGACCATCCGGCCGCGGAACCGCACGGTGCCAGGCACCTTGGCCATGACCGAGTCATCGGCCGACAGGTAGGTCATGAAGCCAGCCTTCCACTTCGTGCCGCGCTGGCGGACGATGATGGAACCAGCCTTTGCGTCCTGGCCGCCGTAGAGCTTGATGCCGAGGAACTGCGGATTCGAGTCGCGGCCGTTTTGGGTCGAGCCCTGGCCCTTCTTGTGTGCCATGACGAAAAGTCCTTTCGAAAGCGAGTCCGGGAGTGTAGGGGCAATCGACGCTCTTGTGAAGCACCAACCTCGATGACCGCTGGTGATTATCAGGTCCGTGGAAGGCCGCCCTCGCACACCGCAGCCATGGGCGCGGGCACGGGTCACTTCAGCGCATGACCCATTCGCGATTCTTGATGATCGCAGGCTCAGTTCGACGCCCCTTGGGATCGCCCGGAACCGCGTAATCGAGCTGAAGGTTCTCGCGCAGGGTGACCTTTTCCCCGGTCTTCGGGTGCACCCTTTGCTCGGTCTCGCTCGAGGCGCCCGCGATGAACACGGTGAGTTCGGTGCCATCGGTGCCTTCGGCCAGCCACGCCACCATGCCGGTGCG
>CAMDAQ010000156.1 GCA_945888705.1 Singulisphaera sp. GP187 | reverse complement strand
AGGGTGAATGCACGAGAGTTCTTCATGGGGTGTCCTTCGATGATTGCTTGTGGTGTTGCTTGGTGAATGCGTGTTGAGTGGTTGCTTGTCCGCGGTGTTCGACGTCAGGGCAGCAGGGCGTCGAAGGCCGGGATCATGGCGGTTGCGGTCACGTTGTTCGGGAAGATCCCGAGCCACGTGTCGCCGCTGGTCGCGCCGTTGGGCGTGCCGGGGCCGGCGCCTGGGCCCGACGACGAGTAGCAGCCGACGCCGTCGTTGCCCCACTCGCAGAAGTGAAGGATGTCCTTCTTCAGTTCGCTGTTGCCGCAGCGGTACTGCACTTCACCGAACGGACCTTCGGCCATGGCGCCGTGGCCATCGGTGTAGACGATGTTGCCTTCCCAGTTCTTCTCGTCCTGGTGCAGGCGAAGGGTCGGGCTCTTGGAGAACGCATCACCGGCGAGCGGGTTGGCTTCCGAGGTGATCTGCCACGAGCGGTTGCCGATCATGCCGCGCTGGCCGCCATCCGGCGAGAAGGCCTTGAACCACACGAGGTTCTTGCGGAGGCCGATGATGGCCAGGTGCGCATACGAAGTGTTGCACTGTGCGCCGCCCGAGCCGGCGATCTGGGCCGAGAAGCCTTCGTCCCAGTACTTGTCCTGGGCGGGGTTGTACTGGGTGAAGTCGTAGCCGGCGAAGTTGTTCGCAGCGGTGCCCTTGTACTCCTGCACGACCGTGTTCACTTCAGTCGGCCCGAGGAGGATCTCGGTGTTGAACATGTTGCGGGCGAGGCAGAGCGAGTACAGGTTCTTGCTGTTGTTGCGGGTCACGTCTTCGTTGCCCTGGCCAGGAACCTGCACGCCGTTGAAGGCGAGGCGGTTGGCATAGCCGGGGGTGGGAAGGCGGTTGCGCTCCAGTTCGTTGGCCGCGGTCAGCCAAGCCTTGTAGATGTTCTGGACCTGGGTCAGGTCCTTGACCGTCTTGGCTTGCTGCTGGGCCTTGGCCAGCGCGGGGAGGAGCAGGCCGACCAGCACCGCGATGATGGCGATGACGACCAGCAGCTCGACCAGGGTGAAGGCACGTGGGGTCTTCTTCATGACTGCGAATCTCCTTGCATCGGCTCGGTGCGTGGGGCACCGGCCTCGATCGACCACCCACCAGGGTGAACGACCGTTGAACCGTGGAACGGGCAGCGGAACGTCCGTTGCCGCGCTGCGAGCGATCACGACGATCGCCAGCCGGTTGGAGCGACATGCAATCATGCAACGCAAAGCATTGGCTTTGCTGGACATGAGCATGTGAGCCAACCTCAATGAACTCAAGGCGTTAAGGCACACAGCGGAACCGCACTGCACCATCGAATGACGGTTGGGGCGGTTCGAGCCAGGATGTCGGCTGCTGCGGCGAAACAAGGGGTGACCGAAACCGGTCGAAGAAGTACAGCTTGGGAAACGAGCCGCGGCAGACCTGTGGCCCGGGAGCCACGCACAAACTTTACATCAGACCATACGGCGGTCAAGTCGGAGGGGTCGCATGAGGGGCCGGAATTCACTCTGTTGGTGGCTGCCCGGTACCGTTGCCGCATGCCCACTCCGTCCGAAGCACTGTCGGCCCTTGGCCTTGTCCTTCCGCCCGCTCCGAAGCCGGTTGCCTCATACGTCCCGTTTGCACGGTCCGGCAACCTCGTCTGGGTGTCGGGTCAGCTCCCGTTCCGGGACGGGGCGCTGGCAGCGACCGGGCCGGTGCCGTCGGTGTGTTCGATCGAATCGGCGCAGCAGGCTGCTCGGCAGTGTGCCCTGAACGCGCTCGCCGTCGCGGCTGATGCTGCGGGTGGCCTCGACATGATCGAATGCGTGCTGCGCGTCGGCGTCTTCGTGCAGAGCGATGCCGGCTTCACCGAGCAGCCCAAGGTCGCCAATGGTGCGAGCGACCTGCTGCAGCAGGTCTTCGGCGAAGCCGGTCGGCATGCGCGCGCGGCGGTCGGCAACATCGCGTTGCCGCTCGGCGCGAGCGTCGAGGTCGAGCTGCTCGTGCAGGTCCGCTGACCGCGCGAGCGAGGCGCCGGCGCATCGATGTGCTGAGTGTTTCGTTGTTGCTCTGCGGCCGTCGCTCCTTTGGGGCGCCGGCGTTTCGGCGCGCTGCGTGTTTCGCTGTGGTTTCGCGGCCGTCGCTCCGTTGGGGCGCCGGCATGCCTCGTTCGCTCAGACAGTCCTCGCCTGCTCAGAAACTGGCGCGGCAGTCAACCTGTGGTCACTGACTGGCACGGCGCGCCAGCTTTCCTCGCAGGCTGCGGAACTCGCTCGGCGAGGCATGCCGCGCCCCCTTTCCGCGACGGCCGCATGAATGCACTCGCGCAGCGCCCATCCCGAGCGACCCAGCGTTCATCAGATGTCGTGCGCTCGTCCGGAGCGACCGAGCGGTTCCGAGCTGCGCGGCCTGCGGAGTCGCAAAGGCGGCACGATGTGCGACCATCGGAGGCGGGTGCCAGCACCGCCGAGCGACGCAGGAGGAGCGCGCGCGGAGCCGGGTGCAGCGCGCGCGTCCGCGCAGCCGGAACCCGAGGTCGCCGGAGGACGAGCGCGAGCGAACGCCGCGAACGCAATCGCGCAAAAAACTCCTCGTTCACATCACTCCGAAGTCACATTCGGGGGTCAAGATTGCAGAGTTCGAGAGCCAGAGCTTTGCGCGTCCGCACGGCAAGGATCCGACGAAGCGCGAGGACGAGCGCGGGCGCCCGTCGCCCGCACCCTACGATGGCCGCATGCAGGCCCCAGCCCCAGGATCAAAGGTGCTCGTCGCCATGAGCGGCGGCGTCGATTCGTCGGTGGCGGCGGCGCTGCTGGTCGAGCGCGGCTACCAGGTGGTGGGCTGCTTCATGCGGCTCGGCTCGCCCGGCGAGGAACTCGAAGGCCTCGCGCCCATGCCGACCGAGGGGTTCGATGCCTCGTCGTGCGCGCTGCCGGCCAAGGCCGATGGCAGCACGCCACTGCGGATCGGGCATCGTGGATGCTGCTCGATCAGCGACGCACAGGATGCACGCACGGTCGCGGCCAAGCTCGGCATCCCGTTCTACGTCTGCAACTTCAAGAAGGACTTCGGCCGGATCGTCGACTACTTCGTCGGTGAGTACAACGCCGGTCGCACGCCCAACCCTTGCGTGCGTTGCAACGACTGGCTCAAGTTCGGCAAGCTGCACGAGTACGCGCGCTCGATCGATGCCGTCGCCGTCGCCAGCGGCCACTACGCACGCATCGTGCATGGCGAGCGGGGGGCCGAGCTGCATCGCGGCTTCGACCTGTCGAAGGACCAGTCGTACGTGCTCTTCGGTGCGCGCCGCGAGGCGCTGCACGAGATGATCCTGCCCATCGGCGACCTGCCGAAGACCGAGGTCCGCGCGATGGCGCAGGAGCGCGGGCTTCCGGTCTTCGACAAGCCCGATTCGCAGGAGATCTGCTTCGTTCCCGATGACGACTACGCGGGGCTCGTCGCGCGGCGCACGCCGGCGGCGGTCGCTCCCGGGCGCATCATCGATCACGAGGGTCGCGACCTCGGTGAGCATCCGGGCCACCAGCACTTCACGGTGGGGCAGCGCAAGGGGCTCGGCGTCGCGGCGGGCGTGCCGCTCTACGTCATTGGCAAGGATGCACGGACCAATGTGGTCACGCTCGGCCCGCGCGAGCGGCTTGCGTCGGCAGGCTGCAGTGCCGCGCAGTCGAACTGGCTCATCGATCCGCCGCAGTCATGGATGCCCTGCACGGCGAAGATCCGTTACAACGCGCAGCCGGTTGCGGCGCGCGTTCGCGCGACCGGTACCGACACGATCGAGGTGCGCTTCGACGAACCGCAGGCCGCCGTGGCGCCCGGCCAGGCCGTGGTCTGCTTCGATGGCAGCCGCGTCCTGGGCGGCGCCTGGATCGATGCGGCGATCGGGTGATCGCCCAGCAACGCTGTGAGTCGCTGAGGCGGTTGCTCGGGCCATCAATTCCAAGGATCAGACCTAACAAGTCGCTTGGACTGGTTGGGATTGCGGATATCTTTTCGCCGCGATCTGCATCTACTTCCCGGGAGACCTCCATGACTGTTTCGGCTCGCTCTTCGCTGTTCGCCTTCGCGGTGATCCTTCAGTGTCTGGGGGCAGCGGCATTCGCTGAGATCCGTCGTGTGCCTGAGGAGTACGCGACGATCCAGGGTGCTATTGACGCGAGTTTTGATGGTGATGTGGTGGAGGTGGGCCCTGGTGTGTATACGGAGGGTCTGAACTTTGGAGGTCGTGAGATCACGGTGCGATCGACGGCTGGAGCCGG
>CAMDAQ010000155.1 GCA_945888705.1 Singulisphaera sp. GP187 | reverse complement strand
CGGACGAAGGCCTCGATCGTGGCGCTGAAGTTCGACTCGGGTTCATCGAGGAGCTCGATGCCGGGGAACTGGTAGCCCTCGTAGTTCTCCGTGCGCGGGATGTCCTGATCGCGCGCGACGGTCGTGGACGGGCCGGCCACGCGAACGGGAAGGCGAGCCATGCGCTCGCGCAGTTCTTCCTCGGTCAGCGAAGTCGGGGCTTCATCGGCCTCCGCGGTGTCGGCCTCCTCAACCTCGTCATCGCACGATGCCTCGTCGGAGGCCTCGTCGTCCTCGATCTCCTCGGCCACGACAGCCTTGGTCTCCTCGGCGTCGAGCACGGCGACGTTTGAGTCGTCGGTCGTCGCCACGTCGGCTTCGGCCTTCGTCTTGCGGCGCATCGGGCGGGCCTTGGGTTCATCCGCCGTGGCGGCCGCGGTGCCGCCCACGACGGCCACCGCAGGCTGCGGCTTGGCGGTCGCGCGCGCGATCAAGCCGCGCCAGTCGGTCTTCCAGAGCGGCTCAAGCGCCTCGCCCACGCGTGCGAACGCCTTGGGCAGCATGCCGAGCAGTTCGTCGGCAGCCACCATCAGGCCAAGCACGAGTGCGAGCAGCAGGATCAGGCTCGTGCCCACGCCGTTGAACCGCGCGACGAATTGCTGCGCGAACCACTGCGGGATCAGCCCCGCCTCGGCGCCCGCGAGCGAACCGAGCCGTGGGAACCACGTGGCATGGAGCGCGCTGAGGGCAATCATGGCGATCACCGCGCCCACCGCGCGCACCATCGGGTGCGAGATCGCTCGACCGGTGAACGTGGCCCAGAGCGCGATGCCCCCCAGAAGCATGGGAATCCATGCGCCGAAGCCAAAGGCCTCGTAGACCGTGAGCGCGACCATCGCGCCGACGGCACCCATCAGGTTCGCCGGTGGCTGGTTCCACGTCGCGACGGTGCGGCTTGGCGCATCGGCGGCGTCGAAGGACACCAGGGCAAGCGCCACGAGCACCCACGTGGCGAAGGCGGCGATCCAGCCGATCTTGCGTGTGAGCGGGGCAGGGGGGAGGTCGAGGACAGCGCGCCCCGTGGGGCGTGCAACAGCCGTAGGCGAAGTCCGTGCCATGCAGGATTCATCGGCGTTCCGGGGCCTTGCCGATGAGCCAAGACTGGTGGCTTTCGCTACCTTCCCGATCCATGCATTTCCGTCTCGTCGATCAGGTGCTCGAGCGGTCCGCCGACCGCGTGGTGGCGATCAAGAACGTGACCATCGCCGAGGAGTACCTGCAGGATCACTTTCCCACCTTCCCGGTGCTGCCTGGGGTGTTCATGCTCGAGGCGCTGGTGCAGACCGGGCGCGAGCTGCTCACGGGCCGCGGGTGCGGCCGCGTGGTGCTCGGTCAGGTCAAGGGGCTCAAGTACGGCAGTTTCGTCAGGCCCGGCGACACGCTTCGCATGGAAGTCACGTTCGACAAGGAGACCGACGGAGGCTGGCAGCTCAAGGGCGCCGCCACGGTGGTTCGACCCGGCGGTGCCGCGCCTGACACGGCTTGCACCGGTCGCCTTATCATGCGACCCGTCCGAATTCCTGCACTGATCGGGGCTTGAGGACCGATGTCGCTCCATTGACCCGTTCCGAGAATTGACCCCCTGAGGGAGGCCTGACGTGGCGTTGACGAATGACGAGATCTTCCAGAAGGTCCAAGGCGTGTTGGTGGATGCCCTGGGCGTCGACGATGGCGACGTGACCCCGGATGCCGTGCTCACCACGGACTTGGGTGCCGAGAGCATCGACTTCTTGGACATCACGTTCCGGCTGGACAAGGCCTTCGCCACCCCAGAGAAGCCCTTCAAGATCGGACAGGGCGAGCTCTTCCCCGAGAACTTGATGGCCAATCCCGACCTCGTGAAGGACGGCAAGTTCACCGACGCCGGCATGGCCCTCCTCAAGGAGAAGATGCCGCACGTGAACTTTGCGTCCTTCGACGCCGACCGGCGCGTCGAGGCTGTCAGCGAGCTCTTCACGGTGAAGAGCCTCTGCGACTTCGTCGCCCGCAAGCTCGGCCACTGAGCGTGCGATCGCGTGCGTGCCCGGCACGCCGCGCCGCAGCGACAGGCTCGACGAGCGAAGGACCACTGCCCATGCGCTGGATGTGGATCGACCAGATCACGACGTTCGAACCCAACCGCCGCATGGTGGCGGTCAAGAACGTCAGCTTGGCCGAGGAGCACCTGCACCAGCATTTCGCGGCGGGACCGGATGGCCCGGCGTGCCCGGTCATGCCCATGAGCCTCATGGTCGAGGGCATGGCGCAGACGGCTGGCGTCTTGGTGGGGAGCGTGAACCGCTTCCGAGAGAAGGTGATCCTGGCCAAGGTGAACGATGCGCGGATCGACCGCGAGGTCATTCCGGGCCAGACGATCCGCTACGACGCCACCATCGAACGCATGGATGCCGCAGGCGCGAGCACCATGGGCCTGATCGATGTGCTGGATCATCGCACGGGCACGTGGGAGCGCATCGGCGAGATCAGCCTGATGTTCAGCCACATCGATGCCAACCGCAGCGGCCTGCAGTTCCCTGAGCACAATTTCGTCTTCAGTGACAACTTCCGGCTGATCCTTGAGCAGGCGGGGCTTGGATCGCTGGCCGACTGAGCCGCGCGCGGCGGCGATCGTCCCGATGCCGACGCGCAGCAGCGTGCCCATGGATAAGGCCTCGCTCGGGGAGGCACACACCGAGCAAGGCCGATCCAGGGTCCAGAAAAGGTGGCGCCCGTGTTCCGTTCCCGGCTGACTCGTGGGAGACCCAGCCGGCGGTTTCACCCGCCACGGACGAAGGGTCGAATCCACACGATGGCCATGCAAGCACAACGGTCGGTTTTTCTGCGCTTCGCGCGGAAACCCTAGACTCCGTCGCGTGGCACACCACTTGGCCGTCTTTACCGGCTCCTTCGATCCGGTCACGTATGGGCACCTCGATGTGCTGCAGCGTGCGCGCGGGCTCTTCGATGAGATCGTGATCGCCGTCGGCCACAACCCTGACAAGCCCGGGGTCTTCAGCTTCGAAGAGCGGGTCGACCTGCTCAATGAACTCGTCGGTGAACTGGTTGCGACGCATCCTCGCGGTGCCGCCGTGCGCGTGGCGCACTACACCGGGCTGACCGTCGACTTTGCACGCCAGGCCGGGGCGAGTGCCATCATCCGCGGCATCCGCAACGTCACCGACCTCAACGCCGAGTGCCAGGCGGCGATCACCAATCGCCAGGTCGCGGGCATCGAGACGGTCTTCATCCTCACGAGCGAGAAGTACGCCTATGCGAGCAGCAGCCTGATCCGCCAGATCGCCGCGTTCGGTGGCAGCATGGACACGCTCACCCCATTCGTGCCCGACCGTGTGCAGCTGGCCCTTCGTGCCAAGCTCGATGACCCATCGAATCCGCTCGGTCGCCTGCGCGCCGAGCAGGCCCAGGATTGATGGCGTCCTGACCGGCGCGCCAAGCACCCTCACGACCAACCATGGCAGCTCCCTCCATACGCGTCTTGTCGCTCGGTGCCATGTCAGGCCATCCGCTCTGGGGTGAGAAGGGTGACGTGCGGGCCGCGCACGCCACGACCACGCTCATCGAGGCCGCGGGCCGAAGGATCCTCGTCGATCCGAGCCTTCCTCCTCAGGTCCTCCTGCCGCGCATGCAGGAACGCACCAACCATCCACCCGACGCCATCACGGACGTCTTCCTGACCAGCTTCCAGCCCATGCGCCGGCGCGGCATCGCGGCGTTCGACAAGGCCGAGTGGTGGATCACCGAGCGTGAGCGCGAAGCATCGCAAGCGAGCCTGCGCGAGAGCCTCGAGCAGGCCGAAGAGGCCGAAGACCGCGACCTGATCCGCCTGGTCGAGTCGGAGATGGCAGTGCTCGCGCGTTGCCGCGACTGCGAGGACCACCTTGTCGAGGGCGTCGATCTCTATCCGATGTACGGCGTGACGCCCGGGAGCGCTGGTCTCCTGGTGCTCGACGCCTCGAGCGCGACGCTCGTGTGCGGCGACGCGATCCCAACGCTCGAACACCTGGCCCAAGGCAAGGTCTTCAGTCCGTGCTGGGACCTCGAGGCGGCGCAGGACAGCTTCCGCGAGGCACTCGAGGTGGCCGATGTGCTCGTCCTGGGCCGTGACGGCATGATCGTGAACCCCGTTCGACGGTTGATGTGACCGGGGCTTCGCCCCCTACACTTCCCGCATGATCGAAGCGACCTCGACCGAGGCCGGCGAACGGCAGCCGGTGACGATCCGCACGCTGCTGCGCATGGTGCGTGCTGGGCGGCG
>CAMDAQ010000154.1 GCA_945888705.1 Singulisphaera sp. GP187 | reverse complement strand
CGCGCCCCAACGAACAAGGCCGCCGCCCGTGGTGGGCAGCGGCCTTTGGGTTCGTGAGGGGCGAGGCGGTCAGACGCCGACGGTCGCGGGCTTCTTCGCGCCGCTCGTGCGGCCAGCAGCGATGCGGCGCTTGGCGTACGCGATCGCGGCGTTGGCGGTCGAGTCCTGCGTGCGGCTCTCTTCGAGCACGGCCAGCGTGGTCTCCTCGATCTTGGCAACCTTCTGGTCGACCATCGCCTCGGTGTAGCCGAGGTAGAGGCCGCCCAGTCGGATCAGGCCGCCGGCGTTGGCGACGAAGTCAGGCGAGTACAGCACGCCCTTCTTCTTGATCGCGACGCCATCGGCCGCCGGGTCAAGCAGCTGGTTGTTGGCGGTGCCGCAGACGATCGCGCAGTTCAGGCCGGCGATCGTCTTCGCATCGAGCACGCCTCCAAGCGCGCAGGGCGCCAGGATGTCGAGCTTCTCGGTGAAGAGGTTGCGGTCGTTGCCGAGTGCCACGCAGCCGAGTTCCTCGACCGCACGCTTCATCGTGGGCACGTGCACGTCGGTCACGAGCACGGTCGCGCCCGCATCGCGCAGGAGCTTCGCGAGCTTGTAGCCGGTTGCGCCGCAACCCTGCACGCCGACCGTGAGGTTGGCGAAGGCCACGGGCTTGCCCAGGAACTTGAGGCAGGCCTTCATCGAGTTGAAGCAGCCCTGCGCGGTCCACGGGCTCGGGTCGCCGCCGCGGCTCACGGCCTCACCACCCATGATGTGCGGCGTCTCACGCGCCATCCAGTCGCAGAACTGCGGGCTCACGCCCACGTCCTCGGCCGCGATGTACTGGCCGTCGAAGGTGTTCACGAAGCGGCCCATCGCGCGGCCCTGCGCCTCGGTCGGCTGCTGGCCGGGCTCGTCGAGGATGATCACGCTCTTCGCACCACCCATCGGCAGGTCGGCCGCAGCCGCCTTGTAGGTCATGCCCTCGGACAGGCGAAGCACGTCGAAGACCGCCTCGTTGGTGCTGGCGTAGGCCCAGCGGCGCGTGCCGCCGAGCGCGTTGCCGAGCACCGTACTGTGGATGGCCACGATGGCCTTGAGTCCGCTGGCGGGATCCTGGTGGAACGCCACGCGCTCGTGGCCCATCGTGTGCATCGTCTTCAGCAGGTCCATGGTGTCTCCGTGGAGTGGTAAGGAAAGGCGGGAATGCTAATGCGCGGACGTGAACGGATGAAACGGCTCAGGCGCCCGCACCGGTGCCGACCTTGACGCCGGCGAACACGCTGCCGGTGCCGAACTGCGGGATGTTCGACTGGTCTGGCTTCTTGCCGGTGCCACGAACCGCCATGACTGGCGTGCGCTCGGGGAGCACGTAGTCGGCGTTGGGCAGGCTGTCGGCCCAAGCGAGCACGGCATCTGCGGCACGCTTCATCGACGTGTCGCAGTTCTGCCGCAGCGCACGGAGCTCTGCGTCGAACTGCTCGCCGGCGAAGGCGATGAAGTGGTCGACGACCGCGGCCTCGTGCTCGAGCTCGCGGCCCTCGAGGCCCCGGCGCATGTTGCGCTCGAACTTCGACAGCGTGCACAGGCTGGCATGGATCCACAGGGCCCCGAGCGCCAGGCGCGACTGGATGGTCTGCGCGGTCACGATGCCTTCCTCGTGCTCCTTGAACATCATCTTCACCTGGTGGCTGAACTCGCGGATGCGCATCATGCATTCGTCGAGGTGGCGCGCGATGCGCGGGTTCTGGCAGGTGAACGTGGGCATGCCGCGGCGGAAGCCCAGGAAGAGCTCCGAGCCGATCTGCATCGCGCTGCCGAGGTTCGAGAACGGGCGGTCCTTGATGCCCTTCATCCACTCGCCCAGCTGCTTGCCGCCGTAGGCCCAGATGAAGGAGTGCATGACCTCATTCGCACCCTCGACGATGATGTTGATGCGGCTGTCGCGCCAGATGCGCTCGACCGAGTTCTCCGTCATGTACGACTCGCCGCCCATGATCTGCAGCGCATCGTTCACCACGCGGTAACCCATCTCGCTGCAGAAGACCTTGCACATCGCCGTCTCGACCATGATGTCGTCATCGTGGCGATCGAGGAAGCCGGTCGTCATGTAGAGCATGGCGTCCATCGCGTAGACGTAGCCGGCCATGCGCGCGAGCTTCTCCTTGCAGAGGTCGAAGTCCGCGAGCGGGCGGTCGAACTGGTGGCGGTACTTGGCCCACTTGAGCGCCTGCTCGTAGGCATGGCCCGCGCCGCCGAGCATGCCCGCGCTGAGCGTGCAGCGGCCGTAGTTCAGGCAGGTCATGGCGATCTTGAAGCCCTGGCCCTCCTTCGCGAGCAGGTTGGTCGCGGGGACCTTCACGTTGGTCAGGCGGATGCGGGCCTGCCACGTGCCGCGGATGCCGCACTTGGAGCGGTTGCGGCTGAAGATCTCCACGCCTTCCATGTCCGGCGTGCAGATCAGCGCCGTGACGACGTCCTTCTGCTTGCCGGTCTTGGGATCGGTGACCTTCTGCTTGGCCATGACGGTGAAGAGGCCGCTCAGCGCGCCGCTGGTTGCCCACTTCTTCTCGCCGTTGAGGATGTAGTGCGTGCCGTCGGCCGAGAGTTCGCAGCGCGTCTCCTGGCCGCCGGCGTCGCAGCCCACGTTGGGTTCGCTGAGGCAGAACGCGCTGAGCGTGTCCTGCGCCATGCGGGGCAGGAAGCGCGCCTTCTGCTCCTCGGTGCCGAAGAGCATGACGGCCTTGCAGCCGATCGACTGGTGCGCGCTCACGAGCACGGCCGTCGAGCCGCAGCTGCGGCCGATGCGCTCGAGCGCTCGGTTGTAGCTGGTGATGCCGAAGCCGCCGCCGCCGAACTCCTTGGGCACCGTCATGCCGAGGACGCCAAGCGCGAACAGGCGCTTGATGACCCAGTCAGGGATCTGCTGCTCCTGATCGATCAGGTGCGAGGGGTGCTCGGTGCGCATGTAGCGGTCGAGTTCGGCCAGCAGCTGGTCGCAGCGCGCGGTCTCGTCGGCGCTTCCCTCGGGGTAGGGGAACATGAGTTCCTCGCGGAAGTTGCCCCAGAAGTTGTTCTTGATGGCTCCCATCGTCGAGGGATCGGGCCCGAGCATTTCCTGGGCAGCCTCGATCTGCTTGCGGTCGCGTTCAGCGATGCCCTTCATGTCGGCAAGGTTGGTGGAGCTCATGGCGGATCCTCTGGGTGGTTCGTCGATGGAAACGGAACGGGCGACCCATCAGAGTCGCCCGCAGGCGTGGAAGTGTAGGGCGGTCGGTCCGGCGGGGGAAATCGCCGGACGGCGTCACTTCTTGAGGAAGGCCGCGAGCTTCTCGCGGGCCTGCGGCGTGTGGCGCAGCCCCACGAGCGTGTGACGTTCGCGCTCGCAGGCAGCGCTCCAGCCATGGTCGAGGCCAAACTGCACCAGATCACACACGGCGATCGCGGCGGGGGTCGTTGGCAGCTCGTTCCGAGCCTTGGCGAGCGCTTCCGCGACACCCGGCAGTGCCACGCCCTGATCACCGCGGATGCAGCGGATCGGCTGCTGCTTGGACTGGCCGCGCAGCCAAGCTGTGGCGGTGGCTTGGGCGGTCTCGGCGGAGGGTGCCACGGCATCGAAAAGGCAGGGCGGCAGGGCGTTGCTGGCGAAGGTTTCACCCGTCGCAGTGGCCTTGATGGCGGTCAGGGGGTCGATGCGGGCAGGCAAGCACTGCGTTCCGCCCCACCCTGGGCAGATCCCCAGCCCCGCTTCGGGCAGGCCGATCCGGTACGGCTTGGCGCCCTCGGCTGCGGCGACCCCGATGAGCCCGTCGCAGTGCATGGCAATCTCGAGGCCCCCGCCCAAGGCCGCCTTGCCGATGATTGCCGCGCTCGGGCAGGGCAGCGCGGCGATGCGCCAGAAAGCGTCGGCCGCGCGCTTGAGGTACCCGTGCAGCGCACTGTCGTCCATGGCGTCGATCTCGGCCAAGTCGGCGCCAGCCACGAAGACCCGGTCCGAGGCGCTTTCAAGGACGAATCCGCTGATATCATGCATCGATTCGACGCGATCCATCGCGATATGGATCTGATCGATCAGCCAGGCATCGAGCACGACGACCCCGCCGCGCGGCTTGTCTGGGTTGATCTGCAGTGAAAGCGAGACGATTCCATCGCCAAGTTCGGTGATCTTCAGCGCAGATGTCGACATGATCGAGGCTCCTTGGTGGTTGACTATGGTCCAAGCGCGATTCAGTGTCGATCGTGTTTCGATCACGCGCGAATTGTTGAGCACATTCGGATCAGGATCCCCACAGTTTCGCGAGCCGCTCCTGCGCCTCGCCACCTTGGATGATTCGGGCGCTGATCTCGGCCGCCTCGCGGATGGCAGCCTCGTCGTTCGAGCCGTCGAGCACGGACAACCAATGCTTGGTCTCGCGAATGGCCAGTG
>CAMDAQ010000153.1 GCA_945888705.1 Singulisphaera sp. GP187 | reverse complement strand
GGCCTTGCACGGCCTCGTCACGCTCCAGGTGGTGCTTGGATTCCTCGCCCTGATCTGGGTGCTCAAGCGTGACAGTGCAGCCATCCCCACGCTCGAGGTCGTGTTCACGACGGCTCACCAAGCGACGGGTGCGTTGCTGCTGGCGAGCGCCGCGATGGCCTGGGCGTGGTTCCTCACCGTGCCGGCTGAGCGGGCGTGATCGCAGGAGCGATCGCTGGCTTGAGCGCTTCCTCAAGGGCAAGCAGCGCGTAGCAGGTCACGAGTTCCGGCCTGTCCTCTTGCCATCGTGCGGTCGCGTTGATCCAGGAACCATCGGGCCGTTGCGCAGCGACCAGGCTCTCGATGAGTTCGATGCGCCAGTCGTGGGCCTTGCCCTGGGCATCGACGATCGCGCGCTCGCCATTCACGGCCAGCGCGCGCGCCATGGCGTGCCGGTAGTAGTAGAGGCCCTGCGCGCCCAAGCCGGGGTTCGCGTCGAAGCCCCAGTGCAGCGCGATCCAGCCGCGGGCAGCCTTCACGCGCGGGTCGTCGGGCGACAGCCCTGCGTAGAGCAGGCTCTTGAGGCCTGCGTAGGTCATGCTGCCATAGCTGCGGAGCGTGCGCGGCGTGCCGGCGGGAAGCTTCTCGCCGTAGCGGCCTTCGCCGGCATCCTCGCTCGCGAAGCTCTCACCGCCGTTGGCAGGGGTGTAGACGAAGCCGCCGTCATCGCTGCCGGCCTGCGCCCAGGATGAGGGATTGGTCGCCTTGAGGTTCTGCGTGCGCGTGACGAAGGCGAGCGCGCGCTGCACGGCAGGGTCGTCCTGGCTCACGCCGGCATCATGCAGTGCGTCAAGAAGAAGTTGCGTATTAGAAAGATCAGGCCTTCCCCAGTTGCCGTAGCCGGCACCGCCGTACCAGTCCTTGGTCGAGGCGAGCCCTTCGGTGTGGTCCCACTGGTTCTGGCGCAGCCACTCGACCGTTTGCTCGAGCATCGGCAGTTCCTCGGGGCGGTCGAGCGCGGCTAGCCCCATCGCCACCGAGGCCGCGACGTAGTTGCCGAGGCTCCCCGCAGGATCAGGGACGAATGATCCATTGGGAAAGGTCTGGGCCTTGATGAACGCAAGCGCGCGCGCGACGGCTGCGTCGTGGCTCGCATCGCCCGCCTGCGCGAACGCCTTGACGGCGAGGCCCGTGACTGCGGTGGCGGCGGCCTGGCTGGGCTTGGGCTGATCGGTTCCCGCAGCGGCCTTGGCCACCATCCATCCTCCGGCGGGATCTTGGGATGCGGCCAGCCATGCCAGGCCCCGGCGTAGGGCCGCACGAGCGCGCGCATCTAGGTCTGCTGGCAGGCCGCTCTCGGTTGGGGACGAGCTGATCCGGTGGATCGGCGCCACGACGGGTCGGGTCGTCGACGGAACGGGTGGTGCCAGGCTCGTGATGCGATCGCTCTTGATCCGCGGATCGAGTGGCACGCTCGGCTCTTGGTACGGCGGCTCGGCGAGCAGGGCGTGACTCAGCAGGGCAACGATGAGCATGACGTGCCGTACAGTACGTCCATGACCCACGATTCGCTGCGTTCGTCCGTGTTCCCGCGCGTTGCGGCCTTGAGCCTGGCCTGCATGGCCATGGCCTGCGAGCCGAAGGCCTCCTCCAGCCCGGGGCAGGCCACGGCGGTCGAGCCCACTGTCGCCCTGCAGCCATCGGCATCGACGACCACAGCCGCGCCCGCGGTGCAGCCACCAGCAACGACGACGACCACCGCGCCCGTCGTTGCCGAGCAGGCACCTCGCGCCCCGGCGGTGGCGGCCGTGTCCGCTGAATCGGCCGCTGCACCCGTCGTTGCGTCGCCGCAAGAGGCCATCGATCGCCCCGCAACGCAGGTCGTGCCGCAGCCCGCGGCCGCCGCAACCTTGATCGAGCTCGGTGAGAGCGCCGTGCTCGATGCATCGCAGCCCACGGTCTCGCCCACGTTTGGGTCGGTGACGGGCTGGGCAGGCAGCAGGCTCATCGTCACGGGTCCCGAGCGCGTGCGCACCGGTGGCTTCAACGGTCAGATCGCGACCTTCACCGAAGCGGATGGGACCTGGGTCGGCACCCGCGAGCTCGCCGGGATCAGCGATACCTCCGTCTCCGAGACCGTGCTGCAATCGGTCGTGGGCAACGACGAGTGGCTCTTCACGAGTGCCGAGGTGCAGGGCCGAGCGGGACAGGTCGTCGTCTGGAAGCGGGATCAGGCGGCGTCAGGCTGGAAGCAAGTGCAGCGGTTGATGCCACCAGCCACACGAGCGGAGCCGGCCTTCGGCAGCGCGATGGCGATGGGCGATGGCTTCCTGGCCGTGAGCGCCGTCGATACGCGGTTCCGCGGCGAGCAGGGGCGGACGATCGTCGATGCTCCGCGCGTCTACCTCTTCACGCTCAAGGATGGCTCGTGGTCGGGTGCGGGTTCGCTCTCGCCCGATCCCGCGCTCAAGGCGATCTGGTTTGGCGGTGCCATTGCGGCGTCCGGGGATCAACTCGCGATCGCCAGCCCCAAGGCCTGGCAGCCGAGCCCGAAGCAGCCCGTGCAGGAATCAGGCGAGTGTGCGGTGCACCTCTATCGCCGCGGTGCCAACGGTGTGTGGGCCCTGCGGCAGTCGATCACCCCGCCATCGGATTGCGCGTGGGGCGGCTTCGGCAATCGGCTCGGGCTGCGCGGCAACGTGCTCGTCGTTCGCGCCACAGACATCCCGACCACGGCCGCTCGCCTCTTCACCTACGAGGATGCCGGCCAGTGGGCGCCATCGGGCGAACTCAAGGCCAATGCCTCGAGCGGCAGCGGGTTCGGGACATCGTTTGATGTGGGCGATGGCTTCATTGCCGTCGGCGACACCACAGCCAAGGCCCCGGGGGATCGGCTCGGCGCGGTCACGATCTTTGTCCCTGCGGCCGGCGGCTGGTCCGAGCGCTACGCGCTGCGGCCGACCGTGACCATCCCCAATCGTCGCTTTGGCGTCGGCGTGGCCGTGCGGGAGCGACAGGTCGCGGTGGGCCGCATGAAGAGTGAATCCGAGGGCATCGAGCCTGGTGGCGCGCTGATCTTCACGATTCCTTGATCCGGGCCCCGTGGCCGTACCCAAGGCGGTCGAGTCCAGACCACCGGAGGAGAGTCGATGCGTTCACGCCGGCGGGTTCATGGTGCCGGGTTGAACGCTTCGGTCCAGTGCTCGTGGCGCCGCCCTTCGCAGCACCGGCGTCACTGCCACTTGCGGATGACGGTCGCGCCGGTGATGGCGGCCGAAGCGGCAAGGACGTGGTTGGCGTACTCGGCTGGTATTGCCATCGGCCAGAGCGGATTGATCACGACGGCCACGGCCGAGAGGAGCCCGCACCAGACGGCGGCACCATCCCGGGCCATGGCGATGGCGCCGACGGCAAGCAGTCCGAAGGCCGACCACTTGACGGCGGCCAGCACGGAGGGGTCGGAGAGCCGTTCGGCCATGACGATCTGGCCGGCGAGCAGCGCGGTGGCGAGCGTGAGCAGCACGAGGACGATCTTCATGGAGGTTCCCTTGGGCACGCCGTTCAGCGCGCCCGTATCGTGTATCGCACCATGAAGGGCATTGTCTTTCGGGAATTCGGCGAACTGGTGAGCGCGCGCTTCGGTGAGGCCACCTGGGATGCCCTCATCGCCGAGAGCAAGGTGCCCTCGGGCGGCGCCTACACCGCGGTGGGTACCTACCCGCATGAAGAGGCCGTTGCCCTCTTGATGGCGCTGTCTGCGAAGACCGGCCTGCCCCCCGACGCACTGCTCCAGGTCTTCGGCGAGCACCTGTTCGGCGTGCTGTCGCAGCGCTACCCGTTCGCGGTGGCCGGCCATGCAGACCTCTTCCCGTTCCTCGAGAGCCTTGATGGTGTGGTGCACGTCGAGGTGCGCAAGCTCTATCCGGATGCCGAGCTGCCTTCTTTCGTCACGCGATGGGAGGGCGATGCCTTCGTGCTCGAGTACCGATCGCAGCGCCCGTTCGCGGCGCTGGCGGAGGGATTGCTGCGCGGTGCGATCGTTCACTGGGGCGGGGGGTACACGCTCGTGCGCCGAGGCCTCGGCGGGGATGGATCGCGTGAGGCGATCTTCGAACTGAGGCGCACGTGAGCGGCGAGGGGGGCAGCCAGGACATCGAGCTGCTTCGCCGCATGCTGACGCGTGAACGCACGGCGCGGGAACAGGCCGAGATGCTGCTGGAGAACAAGTCCCGCGACCTGTACGTCACGCTCAGCCGGCTGCAGGGGGTGGTGGGTGAATTGGATGCTGCGCGCCGGCAGGCGGAACATCACAGTGCCGCGAAGGGGCTCTTCCTGGCCGACCTCAGCCATGAGTTGCGCACGCCGCTCAATGCGGTCATCGGCTACGCGGAGATGATCGCCGAGGACCCGCGGGGCGACCAAGTCGTGGA
>CAMDAQ010000152.1 GCA_945888705.1 Singulisphaera sp. GP187 | reverse complement strand
GGTCTCATCCGGCAGCGGTTGCGATTCGTGCACGTGTGTCAGAATGTGGTGGCCCTTCCCGGCCGACTGTCCGATGCAGCCGGTTGTCGACAAGCCTGAGCAGGACATGAGATCACTCTTGAGCATTCAGCGCGGTTCGGTTCGATTCCGTAGTGCCTGGTCGGTGCTCGCCACCGTGCTTGGCATGGTTGGCGGGACCGCCACCGCGCTTGCCGATGCCCCCAGCCCCTTGGCGCCGCCGGCGCCCGTCGACGCGCGATCCATGGGCATCGGTCGATTCGTGGACGATGCAACTGGGGTCGAGCTTGACGAAACGCAGCGGTCATGGCGGGCTGGTCGCGGTGAGCGCCTGACCGTCATCGCGCTCACCAGCGTCACCTGTCCGCTCTGCCGCAAGTTCGGTCCCGCGCTCGCGCGCATCGAGTCGGCGTTTTCGGATCGCGGCGTGAAGTTCGTGTACGTCAACGTCAGTGGGCTCGACTCGACCGAGGCGATGCGCAAGCAAGTGGCGGACCTCGGGTTCAAGGGGCTCTACCTCAATGATCGCGATGGGGCGATCGCGGCCGCTCTTGGCGCTCGCACCACGACCGAGGTCTTCGTGATCGATGCCCGCAACACCTTGGTGTACCGCGGTCCGGTCAGCGACCAGTACGGCGTGGACTTCACGCTCGATGCACCCCGGCAGCGCTTGCTTGAATCCGCACTCGAGGCCTCGATCGCCGGGAAGGCACCCGGGATCGCGGCGCTCGCCTCGCCCGGCTGCGCGATCGAGCCGAGGCAGGCGTCCTCCACCTCGGCCGTTGCCGGCAGCCCGGCCGTGACCTACGCGCGCGACATCGCGCGCATCATCCAGAACAACTGCGTCGAGTGCCATCGCGCGGGCGGCGTCGGGCCGTTTGCGCTTGATTCGTTCGAGGCGGTCTCGAAGCGGGCCAGCATGATCCGTGCGGTCACGCAAGAAGGCACCATGCCGCCATGGTTCGCGGCGCCCATGCACGGTGCCGCTGGAGCCACGAAGCCAAGCCCTTGGTCCAACGACCGTTCGCTCAGCAGCGCCGAAAAGCAGGCGATCGTCGCGTGGATCGACGCGGGCAAGCCCGAGGGCGATCGTGCCGAGCTGCCGGTGCCGCGCACCTTCGCGGACAGCGAGTGGCGAATCGGCAAGCCTGACGCGATCTTCCAGTTGCCCGAGCCGATCAGGATCAAGGCTGACGGCTTCATGGCCTATCAGAACGTCGTCGTGCCGACGAACCTCGCCACGGATCGATGGGTGAAGGCCGTGCAGATCGTGCCGACCGATCCATCGGTTGTCCACCATGTGCTGGTGTTCGCGCTCGACGAGGAGGCGGCGAAGGACCCCGAGACGCGACGACGTCTCGGGGCCGACGAATCCGGCGGCTACTGGGCCGCCTACGTCCCCGGCAACGATCACTACCTTCTGGATGATGGATTCGCGCGCCGTCTGCAGGCTGGATCGTCGCTGCTCTTCCAGATCCACTACACGCCCAACGGCAAGGCGACAAGCGATCAGATGAGGCTCGGCGTGGTGTTCACTGACGAGGCCCCCAAGCACGTGGTCCGTACGGCAGCCATCTCGAACGTACGCATTTCCATCCCGCCCGGTGCGGATCACCACCGCGAGGCTGGCCAGGTGCGCATTCCTGCCAACGCGAAGGTGCTGGCCTTCATGCCGCACATGCACGTGCGAGGCAAGGCGTATCGCTACGAACTGGAGTCAGCTGATGGTGGTGGCCGTCAAATGCTGCTTGACATCCCCGCGTACGACTTCAACTGGCAGCTGCGATATGAACTGAGCGAGCCCTTGGCGGTGGAGCGCGGCGCAACGCTCCATGGCACCGCCTGGTACGACAACAGCGCGGGAAACCCCGCGAATCCCGATCCGACCAAGACCGTGCGTTGGGGTCCGCAAACCGTCGACGAAATGATGCTGGGGTACATCGAGTACTACCTCGAGGACGAGGATCCCTTGCGGCCGGGCGAACTCGATCCGGGAAGCACGCCGCGGCGGGGGCTCGGTGCCGGCGGTGCCCGAGGTGCGATCTTCGAACGGCTGGTGAAGCAGTTCGATGCGAACGACGATGGCACGATCACGAAGGACGAGGTTCCCGAGAACCTTCATCCGCAATTCGATCGCCTCGATCGCAATGATGACGGGGAACTGACCAAGCGCGACTTCGGGGCCTGATGCGACCTGAACGTACGGTCGGGTAGCGTGCCTGCATGAGCGACTCCACACGGCCCCAATCGTGCTGCAGCGGTTCCGACTGCTGCCCACCCACTCCCGCAGGCCAGGGCTCTCAGGTCGAGCAGCGCGAGCAGGTGCGTGAGGGCTACGCACGCATCGCGACGGCAGGATCGTGGTCGGCGCTGCAACAGCCAGCTGCAGGTTCGTCGTGCTGCACGCCGACATCAGGCGGCGGATGCTGCGGGCCGACCTCCTTCACGCCTGAGCAGCTCGCCAGTGCAATCGGATACTCCGCCGCTGAGCTCGCGGTTGCTCCCGAGGGCGCCAACATGGGCCTTTCATGCGGGAACCCGACGGCGATCGCGTCGCTGAAGCCCGGCGAAGTCGTGCTCGATCTTGGCGCGGGCGGTGGATTCGACTGCTTCATCGCCGGATCGAAGGTCGGTGCGGGCGGCCGGGTGATCGGCGTTGACATGACGCCAGAGATGCTGTCGAAGGCACGTCGAAACGCGGTGATCTACAGCGAACAGACTGGTCTGACCAACGTCGAGTTCCGATTGGGCGAGATCGAGCACTTGCCCGTCGCCGATGCAAGCGTCGACGTCGTCATCTCCAATTGCGTGCTGAACCTTTCGCCGGACAAGCCGGCTGCATGGCGCGAGATCGCGCGCGTGCTGAAGCAGGGTGGTCGCGTCGCGGTGTCAGATCTTGCGTTGCTACGGCCGCTTCCCGAAGCGCTTCGCTCCGATCTGGAGGCGCTGGTTGGCTGCGTGGCGGGGGCCGTGTCCGTGAGCGAGATGCGCGGCCTGGCTGAATCGGCGGGCCTGGTTTCGATCGAGCTGCGCCCCAAGCCCGAGTACGTCGATGCGCTCACCGACTGGAACGACCCGCTCTACCAGCGGATCATGCAGGCGCTGCCTGCGGGTACGCGCCCGAGCGACTTCGTCGTGAGCCTCGATGTGACGGCGCGGAAGGGCTGAGCACGGTTCAGCCGCGCATCCAGCGTTGGGCCATGGAGTTCCGGGCTGCGTCCGTCCAATAGTGCCGGCAGAAATCGGTCTCGTAGGTTGCCGCGACCACGTCGGGCCGTCGCGCGATCGCCTCACGTGCGATGTCCGCCAGTCTCGGGCTCGTGGCTGACTTGGAAATCGATCCGTTCTTCGGAACGACCGAGATCCGGGGTCGACGGAAGAAGGCACCGAGCGCTTCCGACTTTCTTTGGTCAGGAATATCCGAGCGGAGCACAAGGATGCGCCAAGGGCCGTGCTCAACGGTCCCGCTTCCGGCATCGGCATCAAACGGTGCATCCAACGGCGACCAGGCAAGAGCTGCTGCGGCGTCCTCCTGCATCCAGCGAATCATCAGGTCACGTGGGAACCGGTGGAAGATGATCTCCTCGGCTCGCTCGACGAGCGAAGCATGGTCGGATGCCGCCATGCTCTCCTCCGAGAACGCCTGATGCACCCTCGGCGCGCTGAGCACGAACACGCTGTGCGCGACAGCCCATGGGTCCCGCACCATGATCACGAAGTCTGCTTCCCGGCGAGGCTCGATGATCCCCAGGCGCACGGCCCAATCGCCGACATGGCATGACTTGGGGATGCAGGTCGATGCGTGGGCGAATCGCTGGCGCTCCGACACGCGTGTCACCAGATTGGTCGGTGCGAGCATGTGTGCCTTGGAGGCGACGCCCAGCCCAGCGCTTCGGATCGCGTGGTGCACCGACGTGCTTGCCGTTCGGTACGCGGCATAGGTGATGGCAGGCCTTGCTCCAAAGCATGGCAGGGCGAAGCGAGCACGCTTGACGAGGTAACGGAGAGCGAAACTTGCACCATTCGCCAAGAGGTCAGGTTCTCGAGTCGCCACGCGGCAAGGCTATACACCGCGATCGCGGAGCGCTTATGGAGGCGGAGTGCTTCCCCACGCGGCCACCAGCAGGCCGAGATCCGCACCATCGACGACGGCATCGCCGTTGATGTCGGCGACCCCGTCGCCGGGCCCCCACGCGCCGAGCAGGACGCCGAGGTCCGCACCGTCGACCATGCCGCTGCAATTCACGTCGGCCGGTTGCGGGCATGGCGTCGCAAGCGAGCGGTGGTAGAAGGCCCAGCCTGCCTCGCCAAGGCCCTGCAGGGTCAGCGCAGGATCGTGATCGACCCCGGGCACGACGACGTTTTCGTGTGGAATTCCCAGCGCAAGAAGGTGCGCATGGAAGTCCACCATGGGCCCGAGCATGGCATCGAG
>CAMDAQ010000151.1 GCA_945888705.1 Singulisphaera sp. GP187 | reverse complement strand
CCAGCATGCTGGGTCCCTGCTCTGGCTGCAGGTTCACGAGGGCCCAGGCTGTGGCTGGCTTGGGCGCACGTTCGATCCAGACCTGCTGGCCGGATGGATCCATCCCGATGAGCGCCGAGCCCTCGCCGCAGAGCACCTCGTGGTGCAGGTCGCCGTTGAGATCAGCAAGCGTGAAGAGGCTGCTTGGTCCGGCAGCCGTTCCGGGTTCGAGCGAGCCCTGCGCGAGCACCTCCCACGGTCCTGACCAGCTCGCACCGCGCTCGGGTGTCGTTGGCGCCAGCACGACGAGCGAACCGCCGATCGTGGGCGCTGTTTCCGGCGCCTGACGGAGCATCACCAGCGGCGTGCCATCGATCGCGCGCTCGGTGCACGCGATCCACCGCGCGGAGTGGGACTCGATCGCGCTGAACCGGGGCTGGCGCGTCCACGACCAGAGGCGGTCGTTGCACCACACGGTGCACCCTTCCGGCCCAGCGAGCAGCAGATCGACATCACGGTCGCCGTCGACGTCGCCGAGTGCGATCTGCGTGGCGGGCTTGGCGGCATCACCCTGAAGGCGATCGGTGATCTCGCGCATGGGGCCGCCGTCGATCCCCGCGAAGAGTCGTAGCGATCCAGCGCCGTCGAGGAAGGCCAGATCAAGATCCCCGTCGTGATCAAGGTCCGCCATCACGCCATCACGTGCAGCCGGGATGACGGAGAGCCCGAGCGACTCCGTGCGGTCCTGCCACCCATCGGCGGACTGCATCCACGCACGCACGCCAGCAGTGCCCAGCGAGACCAGATCCACGCGGCCATCGCTGTCGAGATCGCCAGCCAGCACACCGAGCACGCTCGGCGCCGCAGCCACGGGGTGCGCATCAAGCTGCACGAAACCCCGCGGCGTGGACCTGAGGACAGCGTTGGGTCGATCGCCGTCGAGCGCACCGGGAATGACCAGATCGAGCGCACCATCAGCATCGAGATCAACTGCACAGACGCTCGTGCCGCCGGAAGCGCTCCACGACAGGCTCGCACCGGGAGCGAGGGTGATGGCGACCGGTGCTGCGAGCATCGGCCCGCGCGCCGGCTCAGGCATGGGGGACGGCGGCAGGATGCACATGCCCAAGCGCCCCATGCGGGTGTACTTGAACTCGGCAAGCGTGCTGCGCGGGTTCATCGCGAGGCGCTCGAAGGTCTGCATCGCCAGATCGGCGGCCGCGTCGTCACCCGTTCGCGCAGCCATACGCTGGATCCCCAGCTGCGCGCTGCGCAGGAACGGATCGAGCTCAGCAGCGCGGCGATACCAGACCAGCGCGTCGCGATCGTTCCCGGTCAGTTCCAAGCACTGGCCGACGTAGAAGCTGGCGTGAGGATCACCCGGCACGGCATCCGCGCAGCGGCGAAAGTGCACGAGCGCCTGCTCCGGACGGCCAAGGTAGAGCTCGCACAGCCCGATGCCGTACGTTGGCGTGCCCCACGTCTCGACACCGGGTGCGCTGTACGAGCGAAGGATCGATCGGAACTCCTCGATCGCGCGCTCCTGTGCGCCCTCGACGGACTGGTTCATCAGCGCGATCGCGGCGTTGGTCAGGCCCCATCGATTGCCGTGGACCTGCGCGCTGCCCTGGAAGTGCAGCCGTGCGGCCTCGAAGTCGAACTGTCCCATCAGGCCGATGCCGTGGTTGAGCGCGCCGATCTGGACGGTGCTCAGTGCAGGTTCGTCAGACGCGGGCTTCGAGCAACCACTCATGGCCACGGCGATTGCGAGCAGCGCGCCACACGCTCGGCCGGCACGGATCGAGGCGAGCCCCGCGAGCGATGCGTTGGCACCCCCCACTGCGCTCACGGCAGTTCCCGCTTGGCGTGGGCGATGCGCTCGTTGGTCGACTCGATGGAAATCGCGCCGGTGCCCGAGGGCGCCAAGTACGGCCGCTCCATGTACGGGTGCGCGCTCGTACGCAGGTGCGCCCGCATGTCATGGCCGCGTGAGCGTGCGCGCGCAGCACGCAGCGCATCAAGATCGATGGGCGCGACCACGACCTTCTCCCCCGGACCGGGGTCCGCCTGCGCGAGCACGCGACCCTCGAAGTCGACGACCATGGATCCGCCCGGCCACGAGAACGGCGGATAGTCGCGAAAGCTCGCGCCTTGGTTCGCCGCGACGACGTACGCCGTGTTCTCGGCGGCGCGGGCGCGGTTGAAGAGCGTCCACCAGTCCATGGGTTGCGTGGCACCCCAAGGATCCATGTAGGCACTCACGCGGACCAAGACCTCGGCGCCGTTGAAGGCGAGCTGGCGGATCGTCTCGGGGAAGAGCCAGTCATAGCAGATCGCGCAGCCGATCCGGCCGATCGGCGTGTCTGCCACCGGGAACATGGGCAGGTCGTAGTCAGCCAAGTCGTGCGGGCTCGCGTGCACTTCCCACGGGATCCACGGGTTCACCTTGCGATAGGTCGCCAGGATCCCATCAGGACCGATGAGCATGGTCGTGTTGAAGACCGCGTCCGGCCATCGAGGATGCCGCTCGAGGAACGTGCCCGTCTGGATCCAGCAGCCGAGCTTCTTGCAGACGCGCGCGTAGGCATCGGTGTGTTCGTTCGGCAGTTCGACCGCCAAGTGCTGCTGCAGCTCCTTGACCGTCAGGTAGCACGGGGGCGTGTGCGCGAACTCGGGGAACGCGATCAAGCGAACATCGAAGAACGGTTCGTAGCCGCCGACGGTCGACTCGGCCATCGCGCACATGCGTGCCACGCGATCGGCGATGGCGCTGCGGTCCTTCGGCGTCTCGAACGCCGTCTGGATGGCCGCCGCGTGGTACCTCACGCGCGTTCCTCGATCCAGAGCTGCTGGATCGTCTCGAGGATGCGCTCGTTGCTGGGGTGACCGGGCTGCTCGGCGAAACCCGGCAGTTCCGTCACAAGGCTCCGCAGGCGCGGAAAGCTCACCGACGTGGGATCGACATCAGGGTGGCGGTCGGCCAGCTCCTCGGCGATGCGCTGAACATCGAGCCAGTGGAAACCACCGGACATCAGTGCGGCACTTCCTTGACGGCGTTGCGGTTCCAGCTCGGCACGCGGATGACGATGCGGCCGGCCTTCTTGATCTCGCACTGGCAGGCAAGGCGGCTGTTGCGCTGGATGCCGGGGGCTTCCTCGACACGGTCGTCCTCGGCTTCGGTCGATTCGCTCAGGCAGTCCATGCCCTCCTCCACGTAGATGTGGCAGGTGCTGCAGGCGCAGACGCCGCCGCAGGCATGCTCGATGTTGATGTGCTGATCGAGCGCGAGCTCAAGCAGGCTCTCACCGGTGGCGCCGGTCAGGTTCCACTCCTTCTGCTCGGTGCCGGTGGCCCCTTCCGGGTCCTCGAGGTGGATGATGACGGGCACGTTGCGCTCGCCGCGCGGGCCTTCTGATCGCTTGAAGCTCATGGGGCGTGAAGTGTAGCCCTGCGCCCGTACCATGGCGGGATGTCCGCCGCGCCCGATCCTCTTGCCCTGACCAGCCTTGCGTTCGTCGATGCCGCCAAGGCTGCGGGCATTGCGCGCGGCGTGGCGCTCGAGGCGTATCGCGCCGTGCACCGTCGCGGCGAATGGCTGCCGTGGATGGCGCCCCCGCCGCCGGCGCCCGTGCGCGAACTCATCGATGGCAAGACGGTCAAGTTCCTGCTGCAGGTCGACGGCGACTACGAGACCGAGAGCGTGGTGATCCCGATGCCGCACCGCACGGGCTGGTTCAGCCGCACGCTCTGCGTGAGCAGCCAAGTCGGCTGCGCGATGGGCTGCCGCTTCTGCGAGACCGCGCAGATGGGCCTGCTGCGCCACCTTTCCGTGCGCGAGATCGTGCAGCAGGTGCACCAGGCGATCTTCACGGTCGCCAACCCCTGGGATGA
This sequence comes from Singulisphaera sp. GP187, assembly GCA_945888705.1. GTDB lineage: Bacteria > Planctomycetota > Phycisphaerae > Phycisphaerales > SM1A02 > SYIB01. Next base: position 699 of record CAMDAQ010000151.1, on the reverse strand, counting down.
CGAGCCGGCGACGGCCGGCCCGGGGCGCGCGCCGGCGCCGGCCTTGATCGGCGAGGGCGAAACGAATCCGCGTGGACCCGGTCGCGGCTTCCCGGTGAAGAACCTCGTCTTCATGGGCATGGGTGAACCCATGGACAACATCGAAGCCGTGCTCGGCGCGATCCGCATCATCGCCGACAAGAACGGGCCGGGGCTTGCGCCTCGGCACATCACGATCTCGACGGTCGGTCGCACCGATGGGATCCGCCGGCTCGGCGAGTTCATCGGCGAGCGCGGGTTCCACCAGGTGCAATTGGCGGTCAGCCTGAACGCGCCCAACGACGAAGTGCGCAGTTCGATCATGCCCATCAACCGCGCCGAGCCGATGGCCAGGCTCCGCCAAGCGATGATGGAGTTCCCCAAGCGGCCAAGCGCCGCGCTGTGCGTGGAGTACGTGCTGATTCCCGGCGTGAACGATTCGATCGCCCACTGCGACGAGGTGTGTGCGTTCCTCAAGGGCATGCGTTGCAGCCTGAACGTGATCCCCTACAACCCGCGGCGCAACAGCCCGTGGCCTGCGCCCTCGGATGAGTCCGTGGATGCGTTCGTCAACCGTGCGGTCGCCAACGGCCAGTTCACCAAGATCCGCGGCACCAAGGGCCGCAGCGCGATGGCCGCGTGCGGCCAGCTCGGCAACGAGCAAATCCGCGCCCGCAAGCG
>CAMDAQ010000150.1 GCA_945888705.1 Singulisphaera sp. GP187 | reverse complement strand
GTTCGTCTCCATCGTGTCGAAGATCACCTGGTCGACCGCGCTCGCGCTCAGCGAACTGTAGAACGCTGCCGGGGCGGTGCTCGGGCTCGTGACCGTCGAACCGCTGGTCGTCGCGGCCGACACATACCACTGCACGTTGCTCAGGCACGTTGTTGCGGGCACCTGCACCGTGTACTGGTTCGAGGCGCCCTGCGTCATCGGCACGGCGGTGAACGAACCGGTGCCGCCGTTGCGCCAGTAGAACGTGCCGCTGCCGAGCTGCGGCGTGCCGGCAAGTGGCGCCACGTTCACGGCGAGCGTGGTGCTGCCAGCGGGCGACACCGTGGCCGGGATCCCGTTGGGGAACGAGAAGGCCAAGAGCTGCAGCGCCGGGCCCGGCAGGCCGTGGAGCGTGAAGGCTCCGTTGATCTCCTGATAGTTCGGCGTGCCATCGGCGATATCGCTGTTGTTGTCATCCAGCGTGAGGAAGTCGATCGTGATGTCGCCGGCGATCGTGGTGCCGGTGTGCAGCGGAATGCTGTTCACGCACAGGAGGCTCGTGCGTGCCAAGCCGGCCGCGCTGCCGTACTTGGCGCCCAGCGCTTCGCGCGTGTCCCACACGCAACCCGAGATGAGCTGGCCGCAGCTGTGGATCGCGCTGCCGCAGGAGCTGCAGCCCGTCGATGAGTACGTGCAGGTGTTGTTGGCGTTGCGGATGCCGGTGTTGCACGCCTGAAAGCCCAGGCCCAGCCGCGGATCGTCGCTGATGAGCAGCGACATGCAGTCGCTCATGCCTTCGCCGTACGCACCCTGGCCGCTGCCGCCCGAGGCCACCATGTGGTGCCCGAACTCGTGGTGCACGACCGTGCTGAAGGCGGTGTTGTTGCAGCCGCCTGCAGCGGGGTAGAAGTTGATCGACGAGCCGTTGTAGAACGCGTTGCAGCTGCCGCTGACCTGCACGTTGATCGTGAAGTTCAGCTGGTTCGCGATCGTCGGGTACGACGGGTTGTTGGCAAGCGCGAAATCGCGCACGATGTTCGCGTGGCGGTACGCGTTGACTTCCGCGCGCGCGGCCTCGGCGAGGTTGTCCGCGTTGAACATCGTGTTCAGCGGCGTGCCCACGGCACCGGTCGCCGTGGCGGTCGGGGTCGAGTTGGCGTTGGCGGCGTTGAAGACCTTGAAGTACTTCCCGGCCAGCGTGCTGGTGATCGTGACCGATCCGGTCTGCCCGGGGATCACGAAGTTGCCGTTCGCATCCGCGAAGACGCTGGTCGCACCGATCGACACGCCCGCGTACTGCAGCGGGGCGGTGGCTTCGACGGCGCAGGCATCGGCCTGGAAGCCCGGGGTCGCCTGGCCCTGCACCGTGCCGGTGGCATCGGCGTAGCACACCTGGTTCTCCTCGAAGAACACATCGCCGGTCGTGGGATCGGTGATGTAGAGCAGGCGCGCGTAGTCCTCGTCACCGGGCATGCCGCGGTCGACGATGAATTTCACGCCAAGTCGCGGCGCGACCTTCAGGTCATCCTCGCCGGCGAAGATCACCAGCTCGGCGGGCACGTCGGCCGCCGCCGCGGCGAGCCGCTTCTGCAGCTTGCTCGCGTAGCGGGAGGGATCGAGCGGAGCGCCGACGGCGATGAAGGCCTTCACGGTCTCGGGGAAGTTGCCCAAGTCCTTGAGATCGCTCGACGCGAGCACGAGCGGGAAGCCGGCCTCGTTGCGAACGAGCAGGCGCAGGCTGCTGCGGAAGACCGGCACGCCGTGCACGGCCTGCGTGTAACCGACGAGCGAGAAGTCGTAGGTGCCGGTGACGGCATCCCACATCAGCGGGATCAAGTGCTCGCCTTCGCCCCACGGCCCGATCGGGAGCAGCTGCGATGCATCGGCACCCCAGATCGATGCATGCTGCGCGACGAACTCGGCGGCGCTCGCGACCGGGCTGTTGCCCTGGCTGAACGCTCGACCGTAGACGCGCGTGAGGTTGCCATGGTCGTTGATGAAGAAGCCCGTTCCGGCATTGGCTTCGAGGAACGCAGTGCGCGCCTCGGCGGGGCTGGTGCGGGGGAGCTGACCGACCTGCGCGAGTGCGGTGGGCGCAAGAGTCAGGGTCAGTGCGGCGACGAGTCCGAGCGTGGGGCGCATTCGTTTCTCCGTGGGTTGAAAGACCCGGCAGGGTGATGCCGGTCGTGGGGGTTCTGGTCCGGGGGCACCGCTGGTCCGGACCACCGGAGTATTGCCCGAGTGTGAAGACTTGGCGACCACGAGAGGCCACTTTTTGGCCATTTCAGGGGTAGCCTTGGCCCGATGGCCGCCAAGGAGCGCTCCACCTCCCGGGAGCCGACGATCGAGAACCGTCGTGCGCGCCATGACTACGCCATCGAGGACACCCTCGAATGCGGCATCGAGCTCCTGGGGACCGAGGTCAAGAGCCTCCGGAACAGCCAGGTTCAGCTCGAGCAGGGGTTCGTGATGGCCAAGGCCGTCCCGGTCAGCCTGGAGCTGCACGGGGTCCACATCGCCGAGTACCCCCAAGCCCTGCCCCAGCACCAGCATGTCCCGACCCGGGTCCGGCGGCTCCTGGCCCATCGGCGCGAAATCGACAAGCTGGCCACCCAGCAGAAGGCCAAGGGGGCCTCGCTGATCCCGCTCAAGATCTACTTCGTGAAGGGCCGCGCGAAGGTCCTGGTGGGGGTCGGCTTCGGCCGCAAGAAGGGCGACAAGCGCGAGCACATCAAGGAGAAGGAAGCCAAGCGCGACATGCAGCGCGCGACCGGCGCACGCCGGAGGTTGTGAGCGGGGCTTGCACTGAGTCGAGCGAGCGCCTCACGGCGACGGCACGGGGATCGACTTGCCGGCCTCGGCGTCGCGGCGGCCCTCGATGCAATCGAGGATCACGGTCGCGATCGCTTCGGGCTGCAGCGTCTTGGCCGGCGGGATGATCTTCTCGTCCCAGTTCTGGCGCAGCATGCGGGTCTCGACGGCACCCGGATTGATGCAGAACGATCGGATCCCGTGGCGACGCCCCTCGCGCCAGGCGCTGCGCGTGAACGAATCGAGCGCGCTCTTCGCGGCCGCATAGACGAAGAACCCCGGGAAGGGATCGAACGCACCCATCGTGCTGATGTTGATGATGCAGCCTGACTTCTGCTGCACGAAGTGCGGCCAGCAGCGCGCGATCAGCGCCGCGGGGCCGAACGCGTTGACGTAGAAGGTGTTCTCGAGGAGCTCCTCGTCGGTCGCCTCGATCGGCGCCTTCGGCGCGGAGCCGGCGCCGTTCACCAGGCAATCGATGCGGCCCCAGGCGGCATGCGTGCGGTCGACGACCATCGCAGCCAGGTCAAGATCGCAGACATCGGCGACGCACGGAAAGAGCGTGGCGCCCGGCACGCGCTCGCGGATGAGCGCGGCGGTTTCCTCGAGCGCAAGCGCCGTTCGCCCCACGAGCGTGACGCGATGGCCGCGCTCGGCAAGCATGATGGCTGTGGCACGGCCGATGCCGCTGCCGGCGCCGGTGACGATCGAGACGGGCTGGTCCATGGCGGGGGCTTCGCGCGCGGGCAGCCGTTGGTTTCGTCAACCCGCCACGAGCCTGGCGACATCGTTGAAGAAGGTCACCACGAAGAGCGCGCCGAAGAGCAGCAAGCCCGCGAGGAAGGCGATGTTCTGGAAGAGCACGCTCGGCTCGCGGCCGGTGATGCGCTCGTACACGAGGTAGCACATGTGCCCGCCGTCGGCGATCGGCAGGGGCAGGAAGTTCAGCACGGCCAGGTTCACGCTGATGACGGCCAGGAAGAAGACGAGGTAGGTCCACCCGCGATCGGCGACCTGCGTGCCGATCTGCACGATGCCCACCGGCCCGCGCAGCTGCTTCACGGCGACCGTGCCGCGAACGAGCCGGTCGATCGTGAGCCACGTCATGATCGCGAGCTTGCGCGACTCCCTGAAGCCCATCGCGACTGCCTGCAGCGGATTGCCGTCGGCGTTGATCGTGACCATCAACGGCTCGAACCACTCGGGGCCGATCGGGCTCGACCAGGCGAGGGCTGCGATCGACTTGGCCTGCGCGTCGTTGAAGCGCAACTCGGCGTTGACGGTGGCTTCCCCGGTGCCAGGCATGCGCACGGTGATCGGCACCGAGCGCGCACCTGCTGCCAGCGCGCGCTGGATGGCGCCGCGGATCGAGGCCCAGTCGCGCACGGCCTCGCCGCCGACCGAGACGACCGTGCTGCACGGGACCAGGCCAAGCCCCGCAGCGGGCGTGCTGATGACTGCATCGCCCTCCTGCGTCGACTCGATCGGACCGGCGATCATCGGCAGGTTCGTGGCGTACCCGATCATCACTTCGAGACGGCCATTCGCATCGACGCGCGCGTTCACCGGAACGCGCTCGCCATCACGCAGCACGACCAGCGGCACGACCGAGCCCGCGCGCTTGGCCATGATTGCACGGAACTCATCCATGCGCGGGCCTGACTCATCGCCCGCGGCGAGGATCGCATCGCCAGCCTTGAGGATCGCGGCGTTCGCACTTCCCGGCAGCACATCGCGCACCATCACCAGCGGCACGAGGCCCGCCACCCCCAGTTCAAGATCGGCGGCACCCGCACTCGACCCGGGCGCATAGAGGATCGGCTC
>CAMDAQ010000149.1 GCA_945888705.1 Singulisphaera sp. GP187 | reverse complement strand
GGGGCATCCTCGACCAGGAGTTCTGGCTGCCGCAGGGCGTGACGGCGCTGCGCGATGGCGTGCTCGTGGTCGATCGCGGCAATCACCGGTTCCAGGCGTTCGGCACCGATGGTGCGTGGCGCTTCACCGGATCGCTGGGCAAGTTCTACACCCGCAAGCGCACGCAGGTCAGGCAGAACGAGTTGCCTGCCGTCGCGCCTGCTCCCAAGCCACCCACCGGGGACGACTCATGAGTCGCTCGCTGCGAAGCACCGTGCTGACGATGATCGGCTCGGCCATCCTTGCGATGCAGGCCTGCCTGCCCCAGCCCTCCGAGTCGATGTGGGTGCGCAAGGCCGTGACCGAGGATGGATCGCTCACGGTCTGGTGGCGTGTGGCGGGTGAGCGCGATGCGCTGCCGGACAGCGATCCGTTCGATCTCGAGGTCCGCGTCGATGATGCGAACGGTGCGCCTGCTGACGTGTCGCTGGAACTCGATGCCGAGATGCCGCACCACGGCCATGGCATGAATGTCCGCCCGGTGGTCGAGCGAGTCGGTCCAGGGCGGTTCGTCGTCAAGGGCGTGCTGCTGCACATGAGCGGCCGATGGGAACTGGCGTTCGATCTGGGCGATCCCGACGGCGTGCAGTGGCGGCGCGCTCAGTGCACGGTGGAGGCTCCGTGACCGCGCAGCGCCGTCTCGGCATCGTCACGCTGGTGATCATGCTCGGCTTGGCAGCGTGGTCGTGGCGAATCCTGCGGCAGGGTGCATCCGACGAATCGTCCGTTCGCCAGACGCCGACGGCACGCGCGCCCGCATCCAACCTGCCGAAGGCGCTTGCTGTGCACACGCAGGCGCGAGGGCCCATCCCGGCGGATCCGACCAACCGCTTCGCCGATGACGCCAGGGCTGTCGCGCTTGGCGAGCGGCTCTTCTTGGATGAGTCGTTCTCGGCAAGCGGCACCGTGAGCTGCGCAACCTGCCATGACCCTGACCGCGCGTTCACCGATGGCCAGCGCGTGGCGCGCGGCGAGGGCATGGGCACGCGCAACACGCCCACGATCCTCGGTGCCGCACGGCGTCGTTGGTTCACATGGGATGGACGCGCCGACACGATCTGGTCGCAGGCAGCGGAACCCATCGAGCAGCCGACGGAGCACGCGTTCGATCGCACGCGATTTGCAGTGGCCATTCGCGATGATCCTGGCGTGCGACGACTGTGGGAGGCTGCGTGCGGAGCGCTGCCCGCAGCACTCGATGCGGTGCCGAAGGGTCTTGCCGCACGGCCTGCGCTTGCGGACGGTGGCGAGGGCGATGCGATGGCGCAGTCGTGGGCCCGGTTGTCCGCAGAACAACGCGCTGCCATCGACCTTGTCTTCAGTGGCTCGATGAAAGCGCTCGGAGCGTTCCAGCGCACGCTCGACATGCCGCTGTCGGCGTTCGACCGCTGGGCCGATGCGGTGGGCCAAGGCACGGTCTTGATGGATGACGAAACGGCGGGGGGGATCATCACGCCGGCGGCGCGACGCGGGTGGCTGCTCTTCTCGGGCAAGGCGAACTGCATTCAATGCCATGGTGGTCGGGAGTTCACCGATGGCGAGTTCCACAACCTCGGACTGCCCGGGCCCGACGGTCGACTGGGCGGCGATCCCGGTCGTCGCGGCGCGATTGCACGGCTCAAGACCGATCCGTTCTCGAGCGCCGGCGAGTTCAGCGACGACCCCGATGGCCCTGAGGCGCGCCTGGTTCGCTCGCTCAAGGACGATCCGGAGACGTGGGGACAGTTCCGCACGCCGAGCCTGCGAGGGGTCGCGCTCACGGCGCCCTACATGCACGACGGGCGCTTTGCCTCGCTGGCCGAGGTGATCGCGTTCTACGACACGCTCGAAGGAGCCATCGCGCTGGATCATCATCGCGAAGCAGTCTTGCAACCGCTCGGCCTCACGGCGCCGGAGCGCGATGACCTCGAGGCATTCCTGCGGGCGCTGAGTCCGGAGCGGCTGCCCGGAGTCCTCGAATCCGCCCGGTAATCCCCGAGCCGGATTTCCATGTCCCCTGAAACGGGCTACAGTTCGAGGACCCACTGCCCGACAACGAAGGAGACATGATGCGCGCTTCCACAACCGCGACGTTGCTTGCTTGCACCCTGCTTTCCGGAGCGGTCTTGACCGCAGTGGCCCACGAGGACGATGGAAAGGTCGCCGATCGCCAGCCTGCGGTCGTCGCTCCTGCTTGGCGTGAGGCGGATGGCGGTCTGGCCGCCGACACGTTCGCATCAAGCGGCATCACGCTGAAGGCGTGGTTCCCGCTCGCATCGATCGATGCAGCGGCCACCAGCGGCAATACGTGCTGGGGCTACGTCAGCCCATCGGGCCGTGAGTACGCGATCATCGGTGTGTCCTCCGGCACCGGCTTCTTCGACATCACCAATCCGGCCGCCCCGGTCAAGGTGGGCTTCATCACCGGCCCGACCTCGCTGTGGCGCGACTTCAAGGTGTTCGGAACGCGCGTCTACACCGTGTCCGAGGGTGGCGGCCACATCCAGGTCATCGACATCGCGAACATCGACAATGGCGTGGTCTCGCTCATCGGCACGACGACCGATGCGACGGCAGCGGCCACGCACACGGTCTTCATCAATGAGCAGAGCGGCTACCTCTATCGCTGCGGCGGCGGCGGCAACGGCCTCCGTCTCTACAACCTGAACTCCACGCCGAACAACCCGCAGCTGGTGGGCTCGTGGCCGTCCTACTACGTGCACGAGGCGCAGGTGGTCACCTACACCAGCGGTCCCTACGCAGGGAAGGAGATCGCCTTCTGCTGCGGCGGTCTCAGCAACGGCAACGTGGAGTCGGGGCTGTACATCGTCGACTGCACCAACAAGGCCTCGCCCACGCTGCTCGGCCGCATCCTCTACCCCAGCGCCCGCTACAGCCACCAAGGCTGGCTGACCGAGGACCGCAAGTACTTCCTGCTCGGCGACGAGCTGGACGAGGGCGCGACCCAGTCGCTCACCACGACCTACGTGATCAACGTCGAGAATCTGGCGAACCCGACCTACGTCGGCCTGTTCCAGAACGACACCCCGGCGATCACGCACAACGGCTACACCCACCAGGGGAAGTTCTATCAAGCGAACTACCGCAGCGGCATCCGTGTGTTCGACATCGCCACGCCGGGCAACCCGGCATCGATCAACGAGGTGGCCTGGTTCGACACCTATCCCGTCGATGACGGCGCCTCGTTCAACGGACTCTGGGCGTGCTACCCGTACTACCCCAGCGGCACCGTGATCGGCAGCGACCTCGAGCGCGGGCTCTTCGTCTGGCGCATGGGCGAGGATGCCGTGCAGCTCTCGTTCCCGGGCGGCGCACCGTCGCTCGTCTCGCCCGCGGGGCAGTCGCTGTCGTTCGATGCGGTCGTGCAGCCCGGCGTGACCGTGACCAACAAGCGCTTCTACTACAACACCCCCGGCGGCACGCAGGCGCTGTCGGTCTCGCAGGTCGATGCGGACACTTTCTCGGTGAACTTGCCGGCCGTCGCCTGCGGCAGCGCGGTCGGCTTGGCGGTCGAGTTCACCACGGCGACCGAGACCTTCCGCCTGCCCTCAACGGGGTTCCTGCCCGCGATCGCGGCCTTCGGCGTGGCCACCGGGTTCACCGACGAGATGGAGATCGATCAGGGCTGGACGGTCGGCGGTGCAGGTGATGCTGCGACGGCCGGTCTGTGGGTGCGCGCCGATCCGGTCGGTACTACGGCCCAACCCGAGGATGACCACACGGTGACCGGTGTCCGCTGCTGGATCACCGGCAACGGTGCGGTCGGTGGCGCCGTGGGCGCTGCCGACATCGACGGTGGCCAGACCACGCTGACCTCGCCGGTCTTCGACGCGACGGTCGTCGATACGCCGTACATCAGCTACTGGCGTTGGTACTCGAACAATGCCGGCGCGGCGCCGAACGAGGACAGCATGCCGGTCGAGATCTCCAACAACGGCGGCACCACGTGGGTCTCGCTCGAGGTGGTCTCGGAGAACGCGGGGGCCTGGGTCCAGAAGAACTTCCGCATCGCGGACGTGCTTGCGCCCACCTCGGCCATGCGGATTCGCTTCCGCGCGAGCGATGTGCTCAGCGGGTCGGTCGTCGAGGCTGGCGTCGATGACGTCAAGCTCTACGGCTACGACTGCACCGCGGCCCGGCCGGCCGACCTCAACGGTGATGGCACCGTGGACGGCGCCGACCTAGGCATCCTCCTGGGCAACTGGGGCAATTCCGGTGCTGGCGACGTCGATGGCAACGGCCAGGTCGACGGCGCGGATCTGGGTGCCCTCGTCGCCGACTGGGGTTGACGCAGGGGCTCCGTCAACGCGGGCGATTTGATGGTTCCGTGGCGAGCGCTGTGGCTCCTCTTCGCCAGCATTGGAATCAGTTCTTTTCACTTGAACACGGCCAGTTGATCAGTAGCGTGTCGGCATGATGCGTCATGCCCTCGTCTTGGTGGTGTCGGTGCTTGCCGGGTCGTGCAGCTCGATCCCGGAGTCCGCAGGTCCGTGGCGTCCACCGGTGGGAGAGCCCGTGATCGAGCGGGTACGTGTTCCAGGAACGACCGTCGAGCTGGAGTTCGTGCGATTGCGCGGCGCAGCGGACTCGGGTCGCGACCTGTGCGTTGCCAGAACAGAGATGACGTGGGCGCTGG
>CAMDAQ010000148.1 GCA_945888705.1 Singulisphaera sp. GP187 | reverse complement strand
CTGCACGCCTTCGAACAGGTCACGCATGCGCTCCTGCATGCCGCCGCCCATAAAGGATTGCATGATCGAGCGCATGGAGTCCTGCATGACGGTGCGGGTTTCCTCGGCGAGGGGCTCGAAGGCATCGGTGTAATCGGTGATGAAGGTCTCGACGACCGTGACCTGGCCATCATCGAGCTTGAGCTGCTCCTGGATGACCGGCACATCGCGCTTCATGAAATCGGGCTCCATGCGGCTGGTGAACTGGCGCATGAGGCCACCCATGCCACCCATGCGGCCCATGCCGCCGCCCATGCCACCACCCATGCCGCCACCCATGCCGCCACGACCGCCGCCGCCACCACGCTGACCGCGAGCATCCTCGGCCGGCGGCGGAGCAGCCTGGCCACCACCCTGCTGACCCTGACCTGCTTGCTGATCGCGACGTTGACCACGCTGGCCACCACCCTGGCCGCCCTGCTGCCCAGCCGGTGCATCCTGCGGGATGGCGACGACGACATCGCTCAACAGGGTGACGGACGCGGTGAGCGCGATGGCGCAGAGACGAACGATGGTCAGGCTGGTCATGGTCTGGATCCTAGGTGGACAGTCCCGGACTCCGAATGAGCCCGAGCACGGGAGATTGCCCTGTCGCGCCCGCACCCGGAACGCCGGCACACGGGAAAGGCTCACTTTGTTCGTAATGAGAGCGTCGGCCGATGCGCCCGGGGCGCATTCTCGGCGTAAAGCATTGTGAATAATTAACTTACGTCAATCGTCGGCCGGTGCCAACTCGTAGACCGAGCCCGGGCCATCGGCGCCGCCTTCGGTGCAGCACATCAAGACCGTGCCGTCGTTGAGCTCACCGAAGCTCGCGATGCAGAACCGCTTGCGGAAGAGTCGCTCGGGATCCGTGGTCATCGTGCTGGCCTTGGTGTCGTAGCGCAGGCCCCAGACCGTGCCGAACTGGTAGTCGCCGTACAGGTAGATGCCCTGCATCGATGGGTGCTTGGCGCCGCGGTAGACGAAGCCGCCGGTCACGCTGATCCCCTCGCTGTGGTCGTACTCGGCGACGGGCTCCTCGAAGCGCGAGGCATCGTCGCTTGCATCCTTCACGCCGCGGGTGGCGTGCCGGCCCTCGCGCGGGCGCCAGCCATAGTTCTTGCCCTTGCGGATGAGATCGATCTCTTCCCACTTGTTCTGACCGACGTCGCCGCCCCAGAGATCACCGGTCGAGCGATCGAAGCTCATGCGCCACACGTTGCGCAAGCCGCTCGCCCAGATCTCGGGCTTGATGCCGGCCTGGCCCACGAACGGGTTGTCGGCGGGCACCGAGTAGGTCTGCCCGGCCTCGACGCGGTCCACATCGATGCGGATCACCTTGCCCAGCCACGTGGCCATCTCCTGCCCGTGGCCCCAAGGATCGTTGCCGCTGCCGCCGTCGCCGAACGACAGGTACAGCATGCCATCGGGGCCGAACAGCACCGTGCCGCCGTTGTGGTTCCACTCGAAGCTCGGCTGCTCGAGGATGATCGTCGCGGTCTTGGGATCGGGCTTGCCGTCGTCACCGACCTTCATGCTTGCAAGCACTTCCCGCATCGGCGACTCGGCCGAGTAGTAGAGGAACACACGGCGATCCGTGGCGAACTTGGGATGGAAGGCCATCGACAGCAGGCCTTGCTCGTTGAACTGGTCGTTCACCGGATCGCGGTAGTCGAGCCAGGTCGAGGTCGTGACGGGGTCCTTGCTGCGGTCGAGCTCGACGATGCGGCCCGACTGCTCCGCGATGTAGACGAGGTCGTTGTTGTCGGGGCGCTGCACGAGCTGGATCGGGCGCCGGAGCTTCGCCTCCTTCCAGATGCGGGACGCGGTGATCTTCGGGATGTCCGACTCCGCGGCGGCGGGCGCTTGGGTGGGCGCGGCGGCAGGCGCGGGATCCTGGGGCATCACGGCAAGGCTCGCGACGATCAGCAGTGAGGTCAGCATGATGCGCGAAGGATAAGCGGTAGGCTCCTCGCATGAGCCGATTCGCTGCGTTCCTTGCCGTTGTCTCGATTGCCGCAACCACCCTGGGCATCCACGCGATGAGCCAAGACGGCGGCACCGCACCGGCGGCGAAGCCGGCCACCCCCCCCAACGGCGGCTTCACCAGCCTCTTCGACGGGCGGACGCTTGCCGGCTGGGCGGGCGACACGACGGGCTACATCGTCGAGGACGGCGCGATCAAGTGCACACCTGCCGGCCGCAACCTGCACACCGTGGGCGCGTACGGCGACTTCCACCTGAAGCTGCAGTTCAAGCTCGCACCGGGCAGCAACAACGGCATCGGGATCCGCGCGCCCAAGGATGGCGACGCGGCCTTCGAAGGCATGGAGATCCAGGTCCTCGACGACACCGCCGAGAAGTGGAAGGACCTGAAGGAGTGGCAGTTCTGCTGCAGCGTGTACGGCGTGATGCCGGCGCGCCGCGGTCACCTGAAGCCCGTCGGTGAGTGGAACGAGGAAGAGATCATCGCCAAGGGATCGCGCATCACGGTCAAGCTCAACGGCCACGTGGTCGTGGACGCCGATGTGGCCGAGGCCTCGCGCGGAGGCACGCCCGATGGCCGCGATCACCCCGGCCTCAAGCGCACGAGCGGTCACATCCACTTCTGCGGTCACGGCGATCCGGTGTGGTTCCGTGCGATCGAGATCAAGGAACTCAAGTGAGGATCGCGGCGCATGGATGCGCGCACGCTCAGCCTGCTTGACGACGCGCTCGCGCGCGCGCGCGCCTTGCTCGAGCCACAGGGGTTTCTCTTCGGCACGCCGCGGCTGCTCGACGAGGGATCGTGGGGCCGCTACGACATCGCGATCGATCCGCCCGATGGCCGCGCGAGCAAGCTGCAGGTGCACGTGAACGGCAAGGGCCGCACAAGCGTGGTGCCGCAGGGCCCCGCCGCGACGGCCATGCGCGTGATCCTTGAGGGCGGGTCGACGAGCGCCAGCCCCGCACCCGCAGGCGCACCAGCGCCGACGATGCGCGCGTTGCCGCTCACCCGCGCTGCACGCGAAGCTGGTGGCGGAACGGAGGCGCTTGCGCCCCGTGCTGCACCGACCGCGAGCAGTGGCCAAGGAGCGGCATCGACGCCAGCACGCGCTGGATCGGGCGAAACGGGTCGATCCGATGGAGGTTCCGCGACGGTGCGGGCGGCTGCGGACCCGTCGGGGCGAGCAGCCGGTGGACCGCCGACCACGACCGGGCCTGCCGGGCCCGTGGTCGCGGGCGAAGCCATCGTCGTCGACTGCAGTAAGTTCGGCGCGCGGCTCATCGGTCCCACTGAATGGCGCGGCATGCAGCGCAATGCCGCGGGCGGCTGGACCGAGATCTTCCGCAGCGCGCGCCATGCGCTGGGGCACAACAACCTCGGCGAGTTCCTGGCGATCGTGGATGCGCTGAAGCGGCTCGACGCAGGCGAGCTCAAGGCGCGCGAGGTGTTCAGCGACTCACGCACGGCGATCAGCTGGGTCACGAAGGGCATCATCAAGACCACGCTCGACGTGGACGGCGACTGCGATCCCGGCTTCGCAGCCTTGGTGCGCGAGGCGCGCACGTGGATCACGACGCCCGCCTGCGCACGATGGCGCCGCATCGTGCGGCTCTGGGACACGCCGGTCGTGGGCGAGAATCCTGCGGACTTCGGTCGCAAATGAGCGGCGCCCCGCTCGGTGCCTGGCAGTGGCTCGCGACCGATGAAGGCCGTGTGCTGCGCGATGCGGCGGCTTCGATCGGTGCCACCACACCAGCTGCGGTCATGGCGTTGCGCAAGCTCGGCGATGCCGATGCCGTGCGTGCGGCCCTTGAACTCGCGCACGCGCGGCAGCGTGCGGTCGCCAAGTTCCCCGATGCCGCCGGGCTCTGGTGCGACGGACACGGCGTCGAGCAGGCCAGCAGTGCGCGCGTGGCGGCGTGGAAGGCGCAGCGCTTCGCCGGCCGCCCCACGACCGACCTGTGCACGGGCATGGGCGGCGACTTGATGTCGATCGCGCGCGTGGCGCCGGCCGTGGGGGTCGATCGAGATCCGGTGCGCGCATGGATGGCCGCGCGTAATGCGGGCGTGCCGGTGCATGTGGGTGACGTGCGTGATGCGGTCATCGGCGATCGACTCGTGCACATCGATCCAGCACGACGTGACGAGCGCGGCACGCGCCACCATGGTCTCGATGGCTACGAACCCGGGCTCGCCGTGCTGCAGCGGCTGTGGAGCGAGTCACCGGGAGGCGGCGCGAAGCTCGGTCCGGGCATCGATCTGCCGATCGAAGGTGCGCCCGCGGGCAGCGAACTCGAGTTCATCAGCGAGGACCGCACGCTCGTGCAGGCCGTGCTCTGGTGGGGCGCATGCGTGCGGCATCCTGGTGAACGAGCCGCCACCGCACTGCGCGGGAGCGAGGTGCGCACGATGCACGGGATGCCGAGTGCCATGCCGTTTCGCGATGGTCCCTACGGCGCGTGCATCGCCGTTCCCGATCCTGCGCTCGAGCGCAGCGGGCTCGCAGGTGCGAGCGCCGCTCGGCTCGGCCTCGCCGAAGCGGCGGTCGGGCTGGGCATTGCGCATGGACCGCACCCCAACCATGACGAGGCCTGGTGGTGGCGCTGGTACCGCGTCGAGGCGGAGATCCCCTGGCGCACCGATGCGGCGCTCGCGTGGCTGCGGGACCATGACGCAGGCGAGGTCACCGTGAAGACGCGCGGCAAGGCCGTCGATCC
>CAMDAQ010000147.1 GCA_945888705.1 Singulisphaera sp. GP187 | reverse complement strand
ACCCCGTGCGTGCTGCCGGTGATACCGCTCAAGATCATGAGCCTTTCGCGCGCTGCCGGCACCAAGGGCCGCATGCTGCAGCTGGGCGGCATCATGAGCCTGGGCGTCGTCTTCTTCTGGGTCGCGCTCGGCACGCTGTTCGCGCTCGCGAGCACCGGCATCAAGTCGCTCGAAGGCTTCGCGCAGCTCAATGCGCTCTTCCAGCTGCCGTGGTTCACGATCGCCGTCGGCGTCTTCATCTGCGTCATGGCGATCGGCATGGCGGGCTTCTTCACCGTCGGGCTGCCAAACTGGGTCTATTCGATCGAGACGAAGCAGGAGTCGGCGGGCGGGAGCTTCGTGTTCGGGATCATGACCGCGGTGCTGAGCACGCCCTGCACCGCGCCGCTCATGGGCGCCGCGGCTGGCTACGCGATCAAGATCCAGGACCCGGCCACGGTGATGCTGGTCTTCACCTCGATCGGCCTGGGCATGGCGCTGCCCTACCTCTTGCTCAGCATGAATCCTCGGCTCGTCGACCGCATGCCGCGCGGCGGCGCCGCGGGCGAACTGCTCAAGCAGTGCATGGGGCTGCTGCTCCTGGCCGCAGGCATCTACTTCGTCGGCAGCGGCGTGAACGGCTACCTCGAGGAGCCGAGCCACGCGTACTGGTGGCTCGTCTCGCTCGCGGGCATCGCGGCCGGCCTGTGGCTGGTGCGCGGCACGCTGAAGATCGCGAAGACCGGTCGCAACCGCACGGTGTTCGGCGGCGTTGGGTTGTTCATCGCGGGCGTGAGCGCGCTCATCGGCTGGTCAATGACCTATGAGGCGATCGACTGGCAGACCTGGACGGCCGAGCGCGAGGCCGAAGCGCTCAAGGACGGCAAGGTCGTGCTCGTCGACTTCACTGCTGACTGGTGCATCAACTGCAAGACGCTCGAGAAGACCGTGCTCGAGTCCTCGGCCGTGCTGGCCGCGCTCGAGGAGCACGACGTGGTGCCGCTCAAGGTCGACCTGACGAGCGGCGTGCCCGCGCGCGGCGACCGGCTCAAGGCGGCCGGCGGCGCGACGATCCCGCTGCTCGTCATCGTGTCGCCCAAGGACGGCCCGATCTGGAAGAGCGAGCTCTACACGCCGGGCGACGTCGTCGCCGCAATCGAACGCGCGGGGAAGTGAGGCAGGGTCGCGGGCGAGGACGTGACCGAGGGCCGCTCAGTGAGCTCCCGCAGCCACGCGGCATCGCTCGCGCACGGCACTCGGCAGCTGACGCAGCGGATCGAGACGGAAGGAGTCATCGACCTCGAGCGCCTTGCGAGCAGCATCGCGCGCGGCCGCCTCGTCCCCTGCCATGCCAAAGGCATCGACGAGCCGCACCCACGAGGTCGTGTGACGAGGATCGTGCGCAAGCACGTCGCTTCGCACGGCGATGACCTGATCCCAGCCCACCAGGCCGCGCTCCACCATGGCGTCGATGATCGCCGCTGAGACCAAGGCCGAACGAAACGGGAACGCGTCACGGGCGGCACGCGCCGAGTCGAGCGCCTCGCCGAACCACACTCGAGCCCGCGCCGGATCGGGCTCCGCGAGCCCGGCCTGCAGGAACTGATCCGCCGACTTGAGCAGCAGCAGATGACGAAGAACCATCGGTTCGTCCTCGACGGCCGCGCGCAGTTGCTCCCCTGCACGCGCACGCGCGGGCGACGTGAAGAGATTCTCGACGAGCGTTTCGGCGGCGGCGTCGACGGCACGCTCCTGGCGAGCCGTTGCCGACGCGGCTGAGCCCTGCAGCACAGCGATCATGGCTATGCAGGCTGCTCCCAAGACGATGGGCCAGCGCTGTACGGGGCCGCCAGATCCCGTCGATGCGACCGGGGATCCCGGCGGTACCACCGCCATCGAACGGTCCGTGTTGGCGATGGGACCAACGTGGTTGCCCATGGCAACGGCTCCGATCACACCGAGCACCCACGATGCACTGCCTGGTTGCCAAAGGGTCATCTCGATCATGGCATGGGCGGCGAGCACCACCGCAAGCGCGGTCGTGACCGTGCGGAGCGCTCGGGCATCAAGGCTCGCCAAACCACTCAGCATCACCCGTGCAAGCACGGCGGCGAGCACGATCCCGATCGCAGGCAGCATGCGACCAGCGGGATCCGCCAGCGTGGCGATCACGCCGACGACCGACAGGCCAAGCAGCGACACCATCCATGCTTCGCGCGCATCAACATCGTGGGCCGTCGCAGCCGGAGTTGCGCGCTCGTGGTGCGCATCCGTCGCGCGGTCCGTGCCAGCGCACCAGAGCATCACGACCCACGCAGCGGTCATCAGCACGCCTGCAAGACCCATGGTGGCAAGCCAATCGACCGGAGCCGCGTGCGCACTCGTCACTTCCTCGACCGCGAGCGCAGGGCGATGCACGGTGTACGCAGCCTGGAAGGCATCGGGACCGCAGCCCCACGGCCAGGCGTCGAGCATCACCTGCCATGCCCCCACCCAATACTGCGAACGGAAGAAGAGGCTTCGTTCGCCGAGCGATTCGCCGAGCGCACCGCGTGCAAGGACCGCGGCGACCGGGATGATGAGCGCAGCGAGCACGGCCACGCGCGCATGCCAAGACGATCGTTGCGACCACCACGCGGCCACGAGTCCGAGCGCGCACGCGGCCAGTGCACCCTTCGATCCATTCACCACCACGATCGCTGCGCTGGCAACGGCACACAACGCCAGCACTGCTGCAGAGGGCAGCGCGAGCGTCCGGCGCGCCTGCACGGCAAGCACCGCACACGTCACACCCACGGCGCCCACCAGCCCCGCCATGATGTTCCCGAGCCCGAACCAGCCCGTCGCCTCGCGCTGCATGAGTCGACGCTCGTAGGTCTGTGCCTGCGCCGACTCCGCGGTCCAACCCTGCGCCGCCAGGAACTCCTGTTTCGACGTTTGGTACTGCGCCACGGTCGCAGGATGCTCCACCACGAGTTGCCACGCACCGCGCGCCAGCCAGAGTGCAGCCACCGAAAGGAAGACCGCCAGCGCGATGCGCTGCAGGCGCGCCGCCTGCGGATGTGCAGCGCACGCCGCCAGCGCTCCCGCGCCCACGAATGCGCTCGCCCAAGCACTGCCGCGCCAGAGGTTCTCGAAGTCCCCACGGAGGACGAGCCCGACGTCCAACGCGGCCATGACGCCCGCGGTGATCGCAAGGCAGCCCTGCCACGCGACGGTACGGCTTCGTGCAAGGACCACAAGCAACCCCGCTGCCACGAGGCAGGTCAGCGCATCGATCGCCAGACTGCCGGCGGGACCGAGTCCGGCGAACGGCACCACCGCATCGCGCGAGATCGCTGAAGGATCGAGGTCGAAGTGGACGAGCGGCGTCCACGCAACGACCGTGCGCGCGGCGAGCAGCCCGGCGAGCGTGGACACGAGGCAGCCGACTACCCCGCCATGCTCCGCGTCTGATCGCTCAGGCAGTCGTCTGGATGTGGACGCCGCAGTCACAACGGGGAGATTAGGGTCAACAGACGCGCTGGCGATCGCCCGTGGTGCACCACGGAATGTTCGGGACAGAGTTGATCGGGCATTCGCATGCACGACCCACTACCCTCTCCCCATGGCCGACGCCATCACCGCCATCACCGTCTACTGCGGCAGCGCGCTCGGCCGGAATCCCGGCTACGAGTCCTGCGCTCGCGAGGTCGGCCGCGAACTCGCGCGCCGCGGCCTCACGCTCGTCTATGGCGGCGGCGGCATCGGCCTGATGGGCACGGTCGCGCGATCGGCGAAGGACGCCGGCGGCACCGTCGTCGGCATCATCACCGAGCAGTTCCTGAAGCTCGAGCAAGGCTGGCAAGGCTGCGATGAACTCATCGTGGTGCCCGGCATGCGCGAACGCAAGGCGCTGCTCGAGTCGCGCGCGCAGGCATTCCTCGTCCTGCCCGGCGGCTTCGGCACCTACGAGGAATTCTTCGAGACCTTCGTCGGCCTGATCATCGGTCGCCACCCTGCGCCGATCGGCCTGCTCGACGTGGACGGCTACTTCGACCCGCTCTGCCAGCTGCTCGACCACGCGGTCGAGGAAGGATTCGCGCGCCCGGCGGCCCGCAGCCTGGTGCTGCGCGACACCGATGCCTCGCGCCTGATCGATCGCATGATGCGTCTCGAGGAGAACCTGCCCGATCCCTTGGAGATGCTGCCCATGCACGGCGACCGGGAGCGAAGCGGATGAGTTCGCCCGTCGGGTTGATTGCAGGCCAGGGCCAGCTGCCACTGCTCGTGGCGCGCGGAATCCGCGCAGCCGGCCATCGCGTGGTCTGCGTCGGGCTGCGCGACCAGTTCGTGCCCGAGCTCGAGGCCGAGTGCGATGCGTTCAGCACCGCGGGCGTGGTCCAGCTCGGGCGGTGGATCCGCCTGCTGCGCCAGGGCGGCGTGCCGCACGCGGTGATGGTGGGCCGCGTCAGCAAGGCGCGCATGCACGATCCGCTGCGCATCCTTCGGCAGCTGCCTGACTGGCGCGCGATCGACCTTTGGTATCGTCGACTGCGTCACGATCGCCGCTCGCACGTGGTGCTGGCCGCGGTCGCGGAAGAACTCGCCGGCGCCGGAGTCCCGCTCATCGACAGCACGACCTACATCCCCGAGCACATGGCCAAGGAAGGCGTGATGACGCGCCGCCAGCCCGGCTCGCTGCAGGAGCGAGATGTTGCGTTCGGCTGGCCGCTCCTGGACAAGGTCGTCGAGCTCGATGTCGGCCAGGCGATCATCGTGCGCGAGGGCGACATCGTGGCCGTCGAGGCGCTCGAGGGCACCGACCGCATGATCGACCGCGC
>CAMDAQ010000146.1 GCA_945888705.1 Singulisphaera sp. GP187 | reverse complement strand
TGTGATGACGCACCGGTCCTCGGCACCGGCTCGTACGCCTACAGCACGGTCAACAACCAGGCGGAAGGCAGCGAGAACAACATCGGCCTGAACAACATCTGCGGGGTGCCTGCAACGATCCGGAGCCCGACCTGGTTCCGTCTCGATGCATGCACCGGCTCGACCACCGTCCGCGTGCAGCCTTCGATCTCAGGCACCGCCGCATACGGATTCGTGGTCTACACCGGTGCCTGCGGATCGCTCACCCCCATCGCCTGCAGCGACACCGTCGGCACGGCCGGCGAACTCACGTTCGCCAGCGACTCGTGCCAGACGTACTACGTGGCGTACGGCCCACTGAAGCCCACCAGCAGCACGCAGTCTCCCGTGGTCGGTCCCGGCACGCTCATCATCTCGTGCACGCCGTCGGCACCCGATGCCGACATCAACGGCGACGGGGTCATCGATGGCAACGACCTGGCCCTGCTCCTCTCGCAATGGGGCAGCTGAGCGGGTGGTCGTCGAGCGAGCACGAGGTTTTTTCTTTGCTCACGAGGTCCGTCGGGGTGAAGCAGGATGATTGTTGTAAATCCGTGTGAATGATGGATTTACGCTCACGATGCCGCGCAGCGTGCCGTCTGGGCACGATCCTGCAGCACGCAGCATTGGCCGGCTGACACTTGATTTGGCCTCGCTGGACAGAGACCTTTTCCACAATGTGGGTGATTTCTTCATTGCTCGTGACCGTTCTCCTCGCCGCCTCGCCAGATGGTGGATCGCTGCTCGGACCGATCTGGGATGGAGACGACTCCGACGACGCCGGTTCCTCGTCAGGCACCTCGCAGCAGATCAAGCTCGTGGTCGCCAGCAGTTCAGGTGTCAGCCTGACCAAGATCGTCGGCACGACGGTGGGCCTCGGCCTGGCCGCGACCGACTCGGTCGACATGTATGTGGTCCGCATCAGCGATCCGACCGAGTTCTGCGTGAACACCGAGGGCAGCTCGTTCAACACCGTACTGTGGCTCTTCCGGAAGGTCGAGCTCGCCAACGGTGATCTGGTGGCGATCCCGGTCGTCGCCAATGACAACGCGTTCCAAGGCGTGACCTACTCCTCGATCTCGCAGCCAGTGCAGATGCAGGGAGATGGTGGCATTCCGGGCATCTCGGCCGGTGAGTACTTCCTGGCAGTCAGTGGCCGGGGCACGAGGGCGCTGTCGTGCTCGACGGGCGGCGGTTACGCGGAGATCTTCGAATTCCCAGCCAATGACGGAACTGGCCTCGCGTTTCCATTCCCCAATCAGGCCCAGTCCCCGCTCTGTGATTGGAGCGAAGGCAGCACGCCGGGCGGCGATTACGAGGTCAACGTGTGCGGCGGCGTCGTCGCTGATCCGCCGAGGACCTGCGCCGAGGCTCCGCTGCTCACCATCGGGGAGCATCCCTTTGGATCACCCGAGCCCCTGCCAGAGCAGCCGGCGATCCTCGGTACGCAGAATGCCTGCGGAACACCGGGCTTCATCGTCTCGCCGAACTGGTTCCGGGTCGAAGGATGCAACGGCCTCGTCACGATCGACATCTGCCCCAACGGCGACGCAGCCAGCCAGTACGGCCTGCTGGTCTTCCGCGGCGGTTGCGGAAGCCTGACCCCGGTCGCCTGCGGCACGCTCGATGCGCGCTGTGGTGCCTCGGGAACCACGGTGACCTTTGCCTCGCAGGGATGCTCGGATGTCATCGTGGGCTACGGCCCGTTGTCCGGTCCAGGCGGAGGCGGCGTGACCGGAGCCGATGGCGTGATCACGATCTCGTGTCAGCCGGTCCAGCAGACGGCCGACCTCAATGGGGATGGCGCTGTGACCGGTGCCGACCTGTGCATCCTGCTCAGCCAGTGGACGGGTGGCGAGGGTGGAGGTGGTCACGGTGGTGATGACGACGACGAGGATGGCAACGACGATGACGACGACAAGAAAGACGACGACTTCGCCCCATGACGCTTGACGTTTGACGCCTCGCCGCCGGATTGCGGCAGCCGCCTGTGCCGTACCATCTCGTCTGTGAGCGCTTCCGTCGACGATCGCACCATCGACAGCTCGGATCCCGGCGAGCCGCGGAGGCCGGACTTCGGAGTCACGACGCCGCCATCGGCGCCTGACACGGGTGCCACGCAGCCGCCGCCCGCCGGCGGCTGGCACGATGCGCCAGTGGCGCCGCGCAAGCGGGCTGCCGAATCAATGGTCGGGCAGACGGTTGGTCGCTACCAAGTCCTGCAGCTGCTGGGTGAGGGTGGATTCGGTGCCGTCTACCTGGCCGAGCAGGTCGAACCTGTGCGCCGCAAGGTGGCGCTGAAGGTCATGCGCTCGGGCAGCGACCGGGAGGACTTGGTCGCTCGCTTCGAGGCCGAGCGCCAGGCGATGGCGGTGATGAATCACCCTGGCGTCGCCAAGGTCTGGGATGCCGGCGCGCTGCCTGACGGCAAACCCTTCTTCGCGATGGAGTTCGTGCCGGGCAAGCCGCTGGATGAATTCGCGGATGCCGAACGCCTGGATCTGCGCGCGCGCGCGCGGCTCTTCCTGCAGGTCTGCGATGCGATCCAGCACGCCCACACCAAGGGCGTGGTGCACCGCGACCTCAAGCCAGGGAACATCCTCGTCTACCGGGATGCCGAGAACTTCCATGTGAAGGTGATCGACTTCGGCATCGCGAAGGCCGTGAACACCACGCTGCATTCGCGCAGCTTCGAGACCCAGTTCGGCCACTTCGTGGGCACGCCGGCGTACATGAGCCCCGAGCAGGCCGATGGCAAGGCCGACATCGACACGCGCAGCGACGTCTACACGCTCGGCGTGATCGTGTACGAGCTGCTCACGGGCTGGTTGCCGCTGGATCAGAAGACCCTGCAGGGCGTGGGCGTGAGCGAGCTCAGCCGTGTGGTGCGCGAGTACCGGCCGCCGTCGCCACAGCAGCGCATCAAGCAGGTCGAGCGCGATGATCTCGGCCGCGCCAACACCATCGCCCATGCGCGGGGCACCGATCCTGCGGCGCTCGCCAAGGCGCTACGAGGCGACCTCGAGCGCATCATCTTCAAGGCGCTCGAGAAGGACCGTGAGGTGCGCTACCAAAGCGCGAGCGCGCTCGGGGATGACCTGCGTGCGTGGCTCGCCGGTGACCCGGTGAGCGCCGGTCCGCCGGGCACGGCGTACCGGATCCGCAAGCTCGTGGCCAAGCACAAGGTTGCGGTGGCGGCGGCGACGCTCGGCGTCGGCATGATCATCGCATCGTCGGTCGCCATGGCCTTCCTCTGGCGCACCGCCGTCACGCAGGAACAACGCGCTCGTCAGACGCTCAGCACGTTCCTCCTCGCGCTGCGCTCAGCCGACACGAAAGGGTCCGCAGAGCAGGTTGCGCTGACGATTTCTGACTTGCTTGAGGGCGTCGAGAATGCCGTGACGACGGAACTGCAGAATGACCCACAGGTCGCGGCCGAACTCTACGACACCGTCGGCCAGCTCTATCTCGCCTTCGGTGATTACGAACCGGCAACGCGCAACCTCAAGGAAGCGCTCGAGGTCCGTACGGCCTTGCAGGAATCGGATCCATCGCAGACCAGTGCGCTTGAAGTGATCCGAACGCGCCGGAACATCGCGCGCGCGCAGTTCTTCCTGAAGCAGTACGAAGCAAGCGAAGAGGGCTTCGCCCTCGCCGCGGTGGGACTCGAAGAGCTCGCGCCGGCTGAGGTCCGTGAGTGTGCCGAGGCGCGCGCGATGCTCGCGGCCGCCCAGGTGCAACTCAAGAAGATCGACGATGCCGACCGCAATGCGACGATGGCGCTCGACACGCTGCGCAAGGAGTTCGGCGAGGAGAGCGATGAGTACGGCGCTTCGCTCTTCGCCCGGTCGCGGCAGCTTGAGTCGCTCGGCAGGGTCGACGAGGCGGCCCAGGCCTACAGCCGCGTCGCCGCGATCTTCGCCAAGGTTTCAGGGCCGGATGACTGGCGCGTGGGCCGTGCACTGTGCCGACTCTCGGTCATCCAGCTCGGTCGCGGCGAACTGGCCGCTGCACTGCCCAACCTGCAGCGCGCCGTGCGCCTGACAGAGGCTCGCTTTGGCGAGAGCGATCCGCTCGTCACGGCAGCCGAGCATGACCTTGCCGACACCATGCTGAAGCTCGGCACGAACCTCGACGAGGCGCGCGAGATGGCCCGGCGCGCGCTGGCCGGGCGGAAGGCCAACGGCAAGAACCCCGTCAACACCGCCAAGACCATGGTGCTGCTTTCGCGAATCGATGAGGCGCGATCGGATCTGGCCTCGGCGACTCGGTCGCAGCGCGATGCCGTCGAAGTCCTGCGCACGGCGATGCCCCAAGGCAGCCCAGACACCACGGCGGCCGTGGGGCGGCTTGGTCATCTCTTGGTCCAGCAGGACTTTATGAACGAGGCAGAGCCACTCTTGCTCGAGGCGATCAGCGCCGCCACGCGGGAAGGTGAGCCGGCCAAGTCGGTCCTCGATCAGGCGCAGCGCGACCTCGCACGCATCAAACCGAACAACGGCACGCCGGAAACTCGCTGAAACCACGCGGATTCCTGCTTCCGTTCACGGCAGGATCGGACACACTTGGCAACCCGGCGGGTCGTGTGCTCAGGTCGAGGACCACTTCATGCGCACGACCATCCTGGCTCTTCTCTCGATCGCCCTGCATGCATCGCCCGTGGCTGCCGATGTCGGTCCGACGTGGCAAGAGGATCCCGATGCGGGGTCCGTGCCCACCACGAGCCAAGGCGTGCGCGCCACCGGCGTGGGCACGGTCAACCGGGTCAACGGATCGACCTCCGCCACATCGCCCTTCACCGAGGGACTTGCAGGGATGGACCCAGTCGATCTGTACGAGATCGACATCACGAGCCCAGCGACCTTCACCGTCGTCACGGGGCCCGAGTTCGATTC
>CAMDAQ010000145.1 GCA_945888705.1 Singulisphaera sp. GP187 | reverse complement strand
CGCACGGTGATCGCACGCCGCAGTGAAGCGAGCCCGGCGCTGCGATTCACTCGCTCCAGCGAACCGCTGGAGACTGCAGGCCACCCAGCGCCTGCTCGTGCATGGCCCGCCACGCGGGTGCCTGCGTGAGCCAGCCGCCGATGCGGCGGCCATCCTCATCGATCGGGACCAGGAGCGGCATCCCCGGAGGAAGCTCCTCCATCGGCGCGATCACGTCCTGCACCACGCGGCCCGCATCGTCGAGCTGGCGATAGACCTGGCTCGGGCCGTGCTCGGCATCGCGCACGCTGAGCCCGGGCACGACCAGGTCATCGCGGTCGATCCACCACGCCACGGTCGAACCCGGCAGGACCGGGGTGCCCGGCTGCATGCAGGCGAGCGTGCCGCACGGCTCACCGAGCTCAAGCTCCGGCACGATGAACCGCCCGGGCCCAGGCCACACCGCTTCGCGGCAACCGGCGTGCTGCGAGCGATCGACCGCCAACCGGGCGTCGTCGACGATGTCGGCGATCTCGTTGGGGGCCTCATTCCCCCAGACCCCGACCAGCCGCTCGACAGCCGTCTCGATCGTGGCACGCGCATGGTCGCGGCACCACGGGCGCTCGCGCGGCGGGACGGCGGTGATCTCTCCGAGCGCCTGCGTGATCGCCTGCAGCTGGATGAGCCACGGCACGCTCGCGCGAGCACGGCCGGCGTCGCCATGTTCCGGCCACGCCGCGCTCGCCGCGGCCCACTCGGACCAGCGGCCGACCAGGCCAGCCCACGCCATGCTGCGCACATCAGGATCCATCGGGAAAGCGTAGCGATCCTGCGGCGGTCGCTGCGCTACCCTCCTCGCTCCCCATGAGCGACGAACTGACCCACGAATGCGGCATCGCGGCGGTCCGGCTCAAGCATCCCCTTGAGTGGTACCGGGAGCGTCACGGCGATGCGCTGTGGGGGCTTCGGCGCCTGTACCTGCTGATGGAGAAGCAGCACAACCGGGGCCAGGACGGTGCAGGCATCGCGAGCGTGCGCTTCGACATGCCTGCGGGCGACGAGTACCTGACGCGCCTGCGCAACGCCAAGCGCAGCCCGATTGAGCGCATCTTCGACGAGGCCACCGAGCCCGCCCGCGAACTCGGGCCGCATGCGCTGGCCACGATGCCCACGCTCGAACTCAAGCGCGCCATGCCCCTGCTGGGCGAGGCGATGATCGGCCACCTGCGCTACGGCACGCACGGCGGCCGGGGCCAGTCGATCTGCCATCCGTTCATCCGTCGCCACAGCGTGGCCGCGCGCACGCTCGCGCTCTGCGGCAACTTCAACATGACCAACGCTCCCGAGCTCTTCCAGACGCTCGTGGGCTACGGTGTGCACCCGGTGGGCGAGAGCGACACGGGCGTGGTGCTCGAGAAGATCGCGCACTCGATCGACCGTGAGCACAACCACCTGCGCGCGACCATGGGCGCGGGCTCCCTGCGCAACCTCGAGGGCGCACAGCTCGTCGAGGAAAGCGCGCGCCAGGTCGACTGGAAGCGCGTACTCGAATGGGCAGCCGAGCACTTCGACGGCGGCTACGTGCTGGCCGGCCTCGTCGGCAGCGGCGACCTGTTCGTCTGCCGCGATCCGCACGGGATCCGGCCTGCCTTCATCCTCGAGACCGACGAAGTCGTGGCCGTGGCAAGCGAGCGCCCGGCGCTGGCGGGCGTCTTCGGCGTTGATGATGCGCTCGTGCGGCCGCTGCCGCCCGGCCACGCGCTCACCGTGCGCCGCGACGGCACCGTGCGCTGCGATCGCTTCGCGCCCGAACGTCCGCTGCGCCAGTGCTCGTTCGAGCGCATTTACTTCAGCCGCGGCAACGACCGCGACATCTACCGCGAGCGCAAGGCCCTCGGCCGCAACCTCGCGCCGATCGTGCACCAGGCGCTCAACCGCCGGCTCGAGGACGCCGTCTTCAGCTTCATCCCCAACACGAGCGAGAGCGCCTACATCGGCCTGATCGAGGGGATCGAGGCCATCCAGCGCACGCACCATGCCGACCTCGCGTGGAGCCTGCTGCAATGCGGCGAGCTCACGCGCGATCGCCTTGAGTTCCTGATGGACATCCACCCCCGCGCGGACAAGGTGGCGCACAAAGACCAGAAGCTGCGCACGTTCATCACGCACGATGCGGCGCGCAAGGACCTGGTCAGCCACGTGTACGACATCACGCGCGGCACCGTGAACTCCAACGACACGCTCATCGTGGTCGATGACAGCATCGTGCGCGGCACCACGCTGCGCGACTCGGTCATCACGATGCTCTCGCGCCTGGGGCCCGCGCGCATCATCGTCGCCAGCAGCGCGCCGCCGATCATGTACCCCGACTGCTACGGGATCGACATGAGCCACCTTGGCCGCTTCATCGCCTTCGAGGCCGCAGTGAACCTGGTGACCGCACGCGGCCAGGAGGCGGTGCTCGATGAGATCGAAGCGGCGTGCCGCGCACAGGCGGATCTGCCGGCGGCCAAGATGCGCAACCACGTGAAGCGGCTCTACGACCTCGTGACCCATCAGGAACTGTGTGCCGAAGTCGCGCGGCTCATCACGCCGCGCGGCGTGTCGTGGGCCGGAACGGTGGAAGTCGTCTACCAGACGGTCGAAGGCCTGCGTCAGGCCATGCCCGGCCACACCGGAGACTGGTACTTCACGGGTGATTACCCCACGCCGGGTGGTTACCGGGTCCTGAATCGCGCTTATCTGAACTGGCGCAGCGGCATCGATGGCCGGGCCTACTGACCCACGTCTTCAAGCCGCTTGACATCCGACGCGATTTGCTGTGCAATCGCCGATTCCCCAATCGAGAACATATGGCACGCTACACAGGTCCAAAGGTCCGTCTCTCTCGCCGCGTCGGTGTCCCCATTGCGGATACCCCGAAGCACACCGCCAAGCGGCAGCTGACGCCTCCCGGCCCGCACGGTTTCCGTGGCAAGCGCCCGAAGCCGTACGGCATCCGCCTGGATGAAAAGCAAAAGCTCAAGTTCCACTACTGCGTGATGGAGCGTCAGTTCCGCCGCATGCTGGCGGAAGCTGGTGCGAGCAAGGGCAACACCGGTGAGGTGCTGCTTCAGATGCTCGAGCGTCGTCTCGACAACGTCGTGCGTCGCGCGGGCTTCGGCCGCACCATCTGGGCCGCCCGCCAGATCGTGGCCCACGGCCACGTGCTCGTGAACGGCAAGAAGGTCGACCGTCCGTCGTTCCCGGTCAGCCCCAACGACGTCATCTCGATCAAGAAGGAGAACGTCCAGAAGCTCGTGCGCGAGACCATGGAATCGCTCGCCGGTCACGTCACGCCGGGCTGGGTCGAGGTCAACCCCGCCGAACTGACGATCAAGGTGCTCGTGCTCCCCTCCTCGGAGCAGGTCCCCTTCGACGTCAACACCAACTTCATCGTCGAGTTCTACCGCTGAACCCGGCGACAGCCGCAAGCCCCGAGGGCGTGGACGAGTTCCGTCCGCGCCCTCGTTCGTTTCCGCGATAGATTCCATGCCCCGGCAGGCCACGCCGCCTGCCCTCCGAGGCCCAGAACCATGTTGAAGCTCTTCCGCAAGAACCAGCGCTTCGTCAGCATCGCCATGGCAGGGTTCATGATCCTGCTCCTGGTCTCGTGGCTCCTGACCGACAGCAGCACGAACATCGTCGACAACCTGCGCATGAACACGACCACCTGGGCCGTGTCGGACGGGGAGTCGATCTCGGCCAGCGAGCTCAACGACACCATCGCCGAGATGCGCGTGCTCGAGGGCCTGGGCGACCGCACGATCGCCGGTATGGGCGTGCTCAAGGAGCCGGGCTACTGGTACCTGCTCGTCAAGGAAGCCAACGCATCGGGCCTGATCCCGCCGCAGCAAGAAACGCTGCGCGAACTCTCGATGACGCAGATGCCTGATGGCGTCACGCCCGAAGGATTCGTGGCCACGCTCGCCTCGCGCGCGCAGACGAGCCAGGAAACGGTGCTCAAGACCCTCTCCAACCTCACCGGCGTGCGCCGCCTGATCGCCCTCGTGGCGAGCTCGGGCCGCATCAGCGACGAGCGCCTGCGCCGCGCCGCCGCCGAGATGACGATGACGATGGACGGCGACGTGCTGATCCTGGATGCCGGGAAGATCGCCGGCATCGACGCCCCGGCGCCCGATGCCGCCGCGCTCGAGGCACAGCTCAAGGCGCACGGCAACACCGAGAAGGGCCAGGGCGAGAAGGGCTTCGGCTACCGCCTGCCCAACCAGCTCAAGCTCGAGTGGATCGTCATTCCTGCGGCCACGATCAAGGCCAAGCTCGAGCAGAGCCCTGCGCTCTCCAACGTCGAGCTGCGCAAGTACTGGATCGAGCACGAGGCGGAGTTCAGGGCCAAGGAAGCCGTCTCGGCCACGCCGATGACCTTCGACGGCCAGCGTGATGCCGTGCGCGAAAAGGTGCTCGGCCAGCTGCTCGATGCCGAACTCGCCGCGATCTCGAAGTTCGCCACCGACCGCGTGCAGATGGACCTGCGCAGCGTGCCCAGCGCCGGCGGCTACTGGACGCTGCCGGCCGATTGGTCGTCGAAGGCGGTTTCGCTCACGGCCCTCGGACAG
Organism: Singulisphaera sp. GP187; assembly: GCA_945888705.1. Classification (GTDB taxonomy): domain Bacteria; phylum Planctomycetota; class Phycisphaerae; order Phycisphaerales; family SM1A02; genus SYIB01. The sequence goes on along the minus strand of CAMDAQ010000145.1, from coordinate 371 downwards.
GAACTCGCCCAGCGCTTCGGCATCGATGCGCCCGCGGTGCAGACCAGCGGCGAAGGCTGGATCGAGATTGCCGACATCGCCGCGATCCCGGGCATCGGCACGGCGTCGAGCAAGCGCGTTGGCGCCAGCGACGTGAAGGTGCAGCAGCTCGCCACGGCACTCAAGGAGTTCGGCGGTTCGCCGACCCTGCCCACGCAGCGCGGCGTGGCCTTCCCCACGCTCGCCGAACCGACCTCGCGTGATCTCTTCGTGGTCCGCGTGACCGAGGCCCAGTCTGCTCGCGCAGCGACGGCCGTGGATGAAGTCCGCGCCGACCTCGAAGCCGACCTGAAGCGTGTGGCGGTCTACGACATCCTGGCCACGCGGCTCGA
>CAMDAQ010000144.1 GCA_945888705.1 Singulisphaera sp. GP187 | reverse complement strand
TGAGCCACGCATCGGTCGAGCTGTGCGTGTTGATGACGTCGGGTCGTAGCCTGCGAAGAGTGCATGCCAGCCCGAGCATCGCACGTGGGGTGCGCCTGAAGATCGGGACGGCCTCGACCGGCACACCGAAGTCGGGCGCGCGTCCCAGGAGCCGTGATTCAGGAGGGGCGATGACGGTGACCCGGTGGCCACGGCCGATCATGCCGCGCGCTTCCTCGAGCACGCGAATCTCCTGGCCTCCCCAGCCGATGGATGACTCGGTGTGGACGATGTGGAGCCGTGCATTCATAGATTTTCTTCCCGTAGGGTACGGTAGAGCTCCACCCAGGCCTCCACCATGCCGTCCACGTCAAGGTGCCGCACGCTCGCTGATGCATCATCGGCTGCCGTCGCGGGTAATTCCAGGGCACGCGCGATGGCAGCCGGCCACGCGGCATGATCATGAGCATCGACCACGAAACCCGTCTGGCCCGGGTGCACCAGGGAGTGCGTGCCGCACTGCGAACTCAGCACCACTGGAAGTCCACAGGCAAGCGCCTCGATGGAGGCCGAGGGACATTGGTCATAGATCGACGGAAGGGCGAAGCAGTCCGCTGCGGCGAGCACCGCCATCGGATCCTCGGTCGGGCCGATCCAGCGGACGCGATCGTCGACGTCGAGCTTGCGCGCGATGGCCCGGAGTCGACCCGGCTTCGATTCCTTTCCCGCAAGCAGCAGGATGATGTCCTTCGGGAGCTGCGCGAGGCTCGTCAGCAGGCAAGCCGCGCCCTTGCGCTGCCAGTCCGAGCCGACCATGGCCACGGCACGGTTCGCCTCGCCGATCCCGAGTGCGCGTCGTGCGGGTGGTCGCTGCGCGCGCCGCTGCTCGGGCGAGAAGCGTGCACGATCGATCCCGTTCCAGATGACCCGGATGAGTGGGGTGCAGGCGGGATGATGACGCGCGAGGTCGCGCGCGACCATTTCGGAGTTGGCGATGACCGCGCGCAGGGATGGATGGCTCAGCATCTGTGACTCCAGCGACAGGACGGCCCGGTGGTAGCCCTCGGCCGCCAGCGATGATGCATCGGCTGCTCCAAGCTGGCGTGCACGTTGCAGAAGCCATTCGGCATGGACCCCCGATCCTGCACGGAAGATCTGTGCGCCTGGCACACGCTCGTGGGCCTGCACCAGGTCAAACCGGGTGCACAGGCTCGATGCCGCCCGGGCGAATCCCACGTCGCGCATGGTCCGCCCAAGATAGAACGGAGCGCACCGGACAAGGCTCGCACCCGAGAGGGCATGGGCCGGCCATGATCGCGCGACGATGGAAACATCGATGTCCTGCGTCTGCTTGAGCCTGGCCAGTGCGGTGGTGATCATGCGCTCTGCCCCACCGAAGCCGGCGTGCCGCTGGCGGACGAGGGCGAGTCGGAGCGGCTGCCGTGGCGGTCTCACGATGGACGCCTCGCATCGAAGTGGTCCCCCAGGATGACGAGGGCGAGGACAAGGGGCAGCGGAAGCAGCGCGCGCGTCATCGTGTGCGCATCCTCCGTTCCCGCATAGACCAGCCAGACGACCACCACACCGAGGCCTCCGAGCGCCATGGCCGACCTTCGGGTCATGCGGGCCAGCGCCTCGATCGTGAGGACGACCGACACGAGCAGCGCAGCCATCCCGACCAAACCCTGTTCGCAGGCCACCCGCATGTACATGCTGTGACTCCCCTGAAAATGGCCGATGGTGGACAGTGAGTTGGCCCTTTCGGGCTGGATCCACCACTGCCGATCGAACGTGTCGATCGTTCCGGTGGTGATCGATGGGTAGGCCCCGAAGCCCCAGCCCAGGATCGGGCGCTCTTGGGCCTTCATCCCGGCCAGGCGCCAGAGGTGGAACCGGGTCGGGTCCACGGCCAGCACGGCGGAGACCACCGACTCCGTCGTACCCGACGCCGTGCCGGCGGCCAGGAGACTGCGCTCGATCCGCTGAGCCGAGATCGGCAGAACAGCCATCGCAACGAATCCTGCCGCCGCAAGCGGCAGCAGCACGCGGCAGGGCCGCCACCAGCGGTCGCGGCGTCCGCGACCCGCCAAGATCCCAAACGCCAGCACGACTGCCGCTCCAATGGCGATTGCGACCAGGCCGCCACGTGATGCGGAGAACAGGCTGGTGGTCACGCCCCCTCCCATCACGATCAGTCCCCACCAGTGGCCCCAGAACAGGGCGGCTGTCCCCGTCGTGGCGAGGGCGGCGCCCCACATGCCCGTGAGGTTCACGTTGTGCAGCGTCCCGATCCATCGATGGCCCGGCAATCCGTGGCTCCCACCGATCATGAGCGCCAGTTGCGCGATGCAGCCCAGCAGCAGAGCGGCCAGCAGGAGCCTTCGAGCCGCCAGCACGGGCAGCAGCAGCACTGGGTACAGCATCACGCGCCACGCCCCGAGGTGATCGAGACCGCGTCCGGGCCCGAACGGATTCCACACGATGCTCACGGTCAGCAGCGAGCCGAAGCCGGCCCATGCCAACAACGCGGGGTCAGCGAGGAGTGCCGAGTAAGTGCGCCAGGTGTTTGGCAACCGGAGCAGCGCGTATCCGGCCAGTCCCCCGAATGCGATCGCGCTCGGGGCCTGCCAGAGCGGCGCCAGGAAAAGAGCAAGGCACGCAAGGGCCAGATGCACCACGAAACCGACTGGATCACGGTGACGCAGGTAGCGCACGAGCGACTCGTACTCCGTGGCCGATCTGGGCGGCGGCCACGGAGGAGGCAAGGGTACGGTTCGATCGATCAGATGCATCGCTGCTATCCGGAGCCTAGTCGGCTCGATGCGCAGCGTGCAGCGCGACGGAGTCCAGCCCGTCCACGACAGGGCGTGGGTCCGAAGGGCATGTGGGCGCGGATCGGTCGTGGCGGGGCTTTGCGGGTAAACCGATCAGGCCTGCACGACCGTGCCACCGGTGGTCTTGCGCATGGCGTTGCGCGTGTCGACCACGAGGGGGGCGTTCGCCGCCACAGCCTGGTAGTCGACCGCGTCGTGGTCGGTCACGACCAGCACGCAGTCGGCCGACTTCAGCGTGGCTGCATCGAGCTTCACGCTCGAGAGCGGGATCGTGTGCTTGCGCATGCGCGGGAAGGTCGGCACGTGGGGATCGTGGTAGCTCACCTGCGCGCCGCGGTCCATCAGCAGCTCGATGATCTCGGCGGCCGGCGTCTCGCGCGGGTCGTCGATGTTCTTCTTGTAGGCCACACCGAGCACCAGGACCTTCGATCCCTTGAGCGCCTTGCCGTGGTCGTTCAGGGCGTGCATCACCTTGTCGATCACGAAGTGCGGCATCGAAGTGTTGACCTCGCCAGCGAGCTCGATGAACCGCGTGCTCACGCCGACTTCCTTGGCCTTCCACGTGAGGTAGAAGGGATCGATGGGGATGCAGTGGCCGCCCAGGCCGGGGCCCGGGTAGAACGGCATGAAGCCGAAGGGCTTGGTGCTCGCGGCATCGATGACCTCCCAGACGTCGATGCCCATGCGGTCGAGCACGATCTTCATCTCGTTGACGAGCGCGATGTTCACGCAGCGGAAGACGTTCTCGAGGACCTTGGCGGTCTCGGCCACTTCCGCGGTCGAGACGAGGTGCGCAGCCTTGACCACGCGGGCATAGAGCGCGTGCGCAATCTGGCCACTGACCGCATCGGTGCCGCCGACGAGCTTGGGGATAGCCGCTGCGCTGCGGCCGATGCTTCCCGGGTCCTCGCGCTCGGGGCTGTAGGCGAGGAAGTAGTCCTCGTTGCGCTTGAGTCCGGTGGCATCGAGGATCGGGCCCATCTCGTCGCGGGTGGTACCCGGGTACGTCGTGCTCTCGAGGATCACGATCTGGCCCTTGCGCAGGATGCCCGCCACCATGCGGGTGCTGTCCAGCACGTAGGTCAGGTCAGGTTCGCGGTGATGGCCGAGCGGGGTCGGCACGCAGAGCAGGATCGCATCGGTCTTGGACAGTTCCTTTGGATCGGTTGTCGCGGTGAACTTCGGATCGGTCTTCAGGCGATCGAAGAACTCCTGCCCAAGGTGGTGGATGTACGACGTGCCTGCATGGATCGCGTCGATCTTGCGCTGGTCGATGTCGTAGCCGACGACGGGGAAACCAGCTTCAAGGAGGGCCTTGCTCAGGGGCAGGCCCACATAGCCGAGGCCGACGATGCCGACGACGGCGGTCTTGGATTCGATGCGCTTGAGGAGGTCGGAAGCGGTCTGGTGCATGCGATCGGAAGGGTACAGATCCCAGACTGAACGCGTTCAGACCCACGAATCTTCAGGTCCACAACCCCAGCACGTACGCGAGCTCATACCCGCCCACCTGGCCGTCGTTGTTCAGGTCGTACTCGGGCACGTTGGTGCCCCACGCGCCCAGGATCAGGCCAAGGTCGATGCCGTCGACCACGCCGTCGCCGTTGAAGTCACCCTCGATCGGCGGCGGTGGGGGCTCGGGCGGGATGAAGGTGACCGTGAGCTTGGGACGCTGCCCGATCGTGCCCCACTCGCTGGTGGCGATCTCGATGCCGTCGTCGTTGCCGCTGATGATCTCCGGCAGGAACGCCACGCCCCAGTTGGGCTGGCCATCGGCCCAGGCCTGCACCAGCCCGCTGACCCCGATGAGCCTGATCGAATTGTCCTCAGGCTCGTTGTCACCGTTGAAGCTCGCCCACCGCGGGGCGAGGTCCTGTGGCTGGCTCAGCCCGCCGTCAAGCGAGTTCCAGCTGCTGGCCTCGTCCCACGCACGGATCACCGGGTACACGTCGATGTACGGGTTCCAGAAGGGCGTGTCGATGTCCTCGACGACGTGGATCTCGAGCGTGGCACTCACGATCGTGCTCCCGGGCGGAATCGCGGCCTCCGCGATAATGCCATCGAAGCGCAGCAGCGACTGGCCGCGGTAGTCGCTGAAGGCCGAATTGGCCACGTCGTCATCGACCCAGCGGGTGCCGCCGTTGCCGTAACTGGAGTTCGGCGAAT
>CAMDAQ010000143.1 GCA_945888705.1 Singulisphaera sp. GP187 | reverse complement strand
CCGCTCGATGCCGGCGTCTTCGGCGAGTGGCCGGAGCAGCATCGCGACCAGGAACGACGTTGGTTCGGGTTCAGCGCTCGGGCGCGCGTCTTCGTGATCGCGCCCGATCGCGTGAAGCCCGAAGAGATGCCCGACACATGGATGGACCTGGTGCGTCCATGGTGGAAGGGGCGCATCGTCATGGCGGATCCCCGCTTCGGGACCACGCGCGGGCACGTCGGTGCGATGCAGTCCTTCTTCGAGCGCAAGCTCCGGATTCCCGGCTACTGGGAGGCGTTCGTCGAGGGGCTTGCGGCCAACGAGCCGCGGCTCTTGACCGGTGGCAACGCGGCGGTCGTCGAGGCGGTGGCGCGTGGCGAAGCCGACATCGGTTTGACCGACACCGATGACGTGCTCGCCGCGCAGGCGCGCGGTGCGAAGGTCCTGTGGATCATGCCGCGCCATGACCCCGTCGCGGATCCGGGCGGTGGCACGCTGCTCATCCCCAACACGGTGGCGCTGATCGCGGGCGCTCCGCATCGCGCCAACGCGATCTGGTTCATGGAGTACATGCTGAGCCCCGGCGTGCAGGCGCGCATCGCCGCAAGCGAGAGCCGCAACTGGCCGCTTGGCGTGGAGCTGCCGGATGACCTTGATCCGTTGCCGGATGACCCGATGCGCGTGGACATCCAGGATGCCGCCGATCGCATGGATGCCGCCGTCGCCGATCTCATGAAGGCGATCGGGCAGTGACGCATCGATCGGTGGCGCCGATGGTGCCCGTGGTGCTGTGGGTGCTTGGGGTGCTTGGCGTGGTCATCGGCTTGGTGATCCCGATGCTGCAGCTGCCGGCGCTGCGAGCCGGTGGCGAAGCACCCATCGGCGTTGCCAGCGATCCATGGTCGGTGGCGGTGGCCACGGCGCTGTGGAGCCTCGGCGCAGGCGTGGTGGTGACCGCGGTGGGATGGTGGATGTCGCGCAGGTGCTCCCCGCGTGAATGGTCGTCTTGGATCGGTTGGATCGTGCCCGTGCTGGTGCCGCCGTACGCAGCCTGGTACGCGTGGTGGCAGCTCGGTTCGCCCGAGTGGGCGCTCGGCGCGTGGATCGTCCAGCGTGATGCGGTCGGCGCATGGCGCATGCTCGCGCTGGCCCTGGCGCTCGTGTGCACGCTCTGGCCGATCGCGGGTGCCCTCGTGATTGGTCTGCGGGAGCGAGCCATCGCGGGCGAGGCAACGGCCATGGATCGACTCCGCCGGCTCGATCGCGTTCGCTTGGCGTGGCGCGAGGATCGACATGGCGTGCTGCTCTCGATCCTTGCCGTGGGCGGCCTGACAATGGCTGACACGACGACGTTCGATCTGGCTCTGGTGCGAACGGTGGGCTTCGAGCTGCGTGCGCTTGAGGCCGCTGGTGCGAGCCCTTGGTCGGTGCTCATGGCCTCGGCGTGGTCGATCGCAGCGGCGCTTGCCGTGGCCATCGTGATCACGCGGCCGAGCGCGAGCGATGACCACGCGGCGCAGGGCGAGACTCGATCGGCTCGATGGCCGATTGCCCTGCTTGCGGCGCCGCTGGTCGTGCCCGGCGTCGTGCTCATGATCCTGTCGCTTGGTCACGGCGGCGTGGTGCGAGTCGTGCAGGTGTACGGCGAGGGCGTGCTGCGGACTGCGGCTGCGGCGGGCGTGTGCGGTGCGCTCGTCGCGGGCGTCTGCATGCTCCATGCATGGCTTGCCGACGGCTCATCATGGATGCGTCGCGCCGAGCGATGGATCCGTGCGGCGTGGATCACGCTCGCGCTCTCGCCGGCGATCGTCATCGCAGTGGCGCACGTGCACGCGTGGAATCGCGATGGACTCTCGTGGATGCACGATGGCCTTGGCATCGTCGCCGCAGCGCAGCTCTCCCGCTGGGGATGGATCGGTGCGGTGCTGGGCTGGCTTGCGGTGCGGAGTGCGCCGAGCGATGTTCGAGCCAGCGCGCGGATCGATGGCCGTGCATGGACCGTGGTGCTCGCGCTCTGGCCCCGCATCGGCGTCGCGTGTGCCGCTGCCGGCGCGATCGGCGCCGTCGGTGCCGCAGGCGAAGTGATCGTGTCCGCGCGGGTGCAGCCGCCGGGCGGTGCGTGGATCGCGAGTGCGCTCCTGAATGCCATGCATTACCAGCGACCGGATGTGGTGGCTGGCTTTGTGCCGATCCTGATGCTCGTCGCCGCCGTCGCTGCCGTCGCCCTGGCGTGGTTGATGAAGCGCCTCGGTGGCATGACGCTTGCCTGCCTTGCCGTGCTGCCGTTCATGGTCGCCTGTGAACGCGAGCCGCAGCCCACGCCGCTGCCGGCATGGTGTGCCGATGCGCGCATCGTCGGCCGCGGCGGCAAGGGGCCGCTGCAGTTCAACTATCCACGGGCCATGGCGTGGACGCCCGCCGGTGAACTCATCATCATCGATCGCAGTGCGCGCGTGCAGGTCCTGGGCACCGACGGTTCGTACCACCGCGAGTGGATGATGCCCGAGTTCGACCAGGGATTCCCCACGGGTGTGAGCGTGTCGCCCAACGGCGAGGTCTGGGTCGCCGACACCCATGAGCATCGGATCACGGTGATGGATGATCAGGGGCGGGTGCTGCGGACCTTCGGCGGGTTCGGCCAGGAGCCGGGGCAGTTCGTCTTCCCGACCGACATCGCGTTTGGCGAGGACGGCCTGGCGTACGTGAGCGAGTACGGCGGCAACGACCGGATCCAGGTCTTCCGGCGCGATGGCACGTTCGTGCGTGCGTTCGGGCATCACGGCGTTCCGGGTGATGATTCGCCTGAACCCAAGTTCGACCGGCCGCAATCCTTGCTCATGCTCGGCTCGGGGCGGCTGCTCGTGGCTGACGCGTGCAACCATCGGCTGGTGGAGCTCACGACCGATGGCGTGTTCGTGCGTTCGATCGGTGCGATGGGGCAGGAGCCGGGCGAGCTGCTCTACCCGTACGGGCTCGAACGGCTCGACGACGCCACGGTGCTCGTGACCGAGTTCGGGGGGTGCCGGCTGCAGGCCGTTGACCTTACGAGCGGTGCGTCAGCGGGCTGCTGGGGCAAGGGTGGACGGGAGCCCGGCAGGCTGAACGGGCCGTGGACCGCGCAGGTTCACGGCGCCACCATGGCCGTGCTCGATTCGACCAACAACCGGCTCTACCTGATGCCATCGGATCGCTGGATCGAGCGCGCCAAGGGCGAGGCCGGCGCGGTACCTTCCCGTTGATGCCATCGATCGACGTTGAACGCCCGCTGGCACTGGTGCTGCTGGTGCTGGTTCCGGTGCTGTGCTGGATGGCATGGCGCCGTCGCGGCGTGGTGGGCCGCGGGAAGTCGATCGCGACGATGGTGCTGCGCGGGGCGCTGGTGACGCTGCTGTCCCTGGCCTTGGCGCAGCCGAGCCTGGTGCGCAAGGGCGAGGGCCTGACGGTGATGGTCGTGTCGGATGCGAGCCGCTCGGTGCCGCAGTCGATGCAGCAGCAGGCGCAGAAGCTGGTCGATGGCCTGGTGGCGAGCAAGCGTGAGGCGGCGGACCGTGTGGGTCTGGTGACCTTTGCCGGTCGGCCCGAGGTGCGCGCCGTGGCCGAGAGCGATGCGAGCCTCGATGTCTCGCAGCACGGTGGCGATCGGATGGCGACGGGCATCGAAGGTGCGCTGCGTCGCGGGATGGCGATGCTGCCGCCGGACACGGCGAGCCGGATGCTGCTGATCTCGGATGGCAACCAGACCTCGGGCAATGCGATCGAGGCAGCCGAGGCCGCGCGCGCCAACGGGATCCCGATCGACGTGGTGGCGCTGCCCTTCAGCCACGCCAGCGAGGTGATGGTCGAGTCGCTGCGCGCACCGAGCACGGCACGCGAAGGGCAGACGATCGACCTGCGCGCGTCGATCCGGAGCATGGGTCCCAATCGCGGCATGGTGACGCTGCGCGAGAACGGCGAGCCGGTCGATCTCGATCCTTCGGCGCCTGGCACCGGGCTCGCGGTGGAGCTCAAGGCTGGGGTGAATGCGCTGACCTTCCCGATGGTCGTGGTGGGCCGTCAGTCCCGCCGCTACGAGTTGGTCTACACGCCGGACGACCCTGCATCGGATGCGATCGCCGAGAACAACCGCGGCGCCGCCATGGTGCTCGTCAGCACCGGCGCCAAGGTCGTGATCGTCGATGGCAGCGACGGCGGCGAGGAGTCTCAGCCCTTGGTGGCGGCGCTCGCGGCGGGCGACATCCCGTCACGGGTGATCACGCCTGATGAACTCGACAACGAGGGGGTCTCGGCGCTGGCCGATGCCGACGCGGTGGTCCTGGCGAACGTCGGGCGCTTCGAGATCACGAACGAGACCGACCAGCTGCTGCACTCGTACGTGCACGACCTGGGCGGTGGCCTGCTGGTGACCGGCGGCGATCGTGCCTTTGGCGCGGGCGGATGGCAGGGCAGCGAGGCGTCGAAGGCCTTCGCCGTCAAGCTCGAACCGCCCGCGACGCGGCAGCTGCCCAAGGGCGCGCTGGTCCTCATCATGCATTCGTGCGAGATGGCTGCCGGCAACTACTGGGGCGAGAAGGTCGCTGAAGCAGCCGTTGATGCTCTGAGCCGGCTCGACCTTGCGGGGATCGTGACCTTCGACTGGGGCGGCAAGGATGGCAAGCTGGCGTCGTGGGCGCACGAGCTGCAGCCGGTGGGTGACAAGTCGGGGATCCGTGCGGCGATCAAGAAGATGGTCGTCGGCGACATGCCGGATTTCAAGGCGAGCCTGTCGCTCGCGAAGGAAGGCCTGTCCAAGGCCAACGCGGGCCAGAAGCACATCATCATCATTTCGGATGGCGACCCGAGCCCCCCCACGCAGGCGGATCTCGACGAGCTCAAGCGCCTGAAGATCACCGTGACCACGATCATGGTGGGTGGACATGGCACGAGCATCGACCTGCAGAACATGCGCGCGGTCGCCGAGCAGACCGGCGGCACGTTCTACAACGTGCAGAATCCGAATCTCCTGCCGAAGATCTTCACCAAGGAAGCCACGCT
>CAMDAQ010000142.1 GCA_945888705.1 Singulisphaera sp. GP187 | reverse complement strand
GCCATGATCCCCGCGCGCGCCGCGGGCGAGCCGGGCGCCACGCCGCCCACCACCGGCGCCTCGGCCTTCACGCCCGCCAGGAAGGCGATCATGAAGAAGAGGATGCCGAAGATGATGTTCATCACGACGCCGCCCGAGATGACCACCATGCGCTTGCCGACCGGCGCGCTGCGGTAGCTGCGTGGATCGCCCTTTGCGACGAAAGCCTCGTTTGGTGCCGCATCGTCCTGCCCGAGCATGCGCACGAAGCCCCCGAGCGGCAGGAGCCGCAGCGTCCATTCGGTCTCGCCGAGGCCGGCGTCGCGAAGCGCCGACTCGGGAATCAAGGCGGTTGTCGTCGCAGCGAAGCGTCGGCAGAGTTCGGGCTGTGAGCTGCCGAACTGGACGCCCAGGCCGCGCCGCCACGAGCACAGCACTGGGCCCATGCCGATCGCGAAGTTGTCGACGCGGATCCCCGCCCAACGCGCGGCGAGGTAATGCCCCAGTTCATGCACGAGGATCAGGAACCCGAACCCCAGGATGACGACGAAGAGGTTCAGCCCACCAACAAGGTCCATGCCGGGAGTCTAGTGATGCCGTGGAGGCGGGGTTCGGAACGCCCGTGCCGCCCAGAGCCGATTCAGGCGCGAAGCGCCGCCGATCGACCGAGTCGATCCGTGCACCACGCGCGCGCGGCCGCATCGGCTGCAAGCACTGCATCGAGCGACGATGCCGGACCGCATGGCATGGCGGCCATGCACTCGCCCACGAGCTCGGCGATGCCCATGAACGGCAGCCGGCCATCGATGAAGCCCTGGACCGCAATCTCGTTCGCTGCGTTCAGCGTGCAGCCCGCCGTGCCGCCGCGTTCGATCGCATCCAGCGCGAGCCCGGGTGCCGGGAATCGATCGTGATCGATGGGCTCGAACTGGAACGAGCCGAGCTGCGACCAGTCGACGCGCCGCGTCGGGCCATCGACGCGCCGCGGATGCGCGAGCGCGATCTGGATCGGCAGCCGCATGTCCGGCGGGCTGATTTGAGCCATCACGCTGCCGTCGACGAACTCGACCATGGCGTGGACCATGCTCTGCGGGTGCACGATCGCGCCGAGACGGTCGCGACCCACGCCGAAGAGCCAGTGGGCCTCGAGCAGTTCGAGACCCTTGTTCATCATGGTCGCACTGTCGATGGTGACCTTGCGGCCCATCGTCCAGGTCGGGTGCTTGAGCGCATCGGCCAACGTGATCGAGGCCATGCGTTCGCGATCCCATGTGCGGAAGGGGCCGCCGCTCGCGGTGAGCACGATGCGCGCGACGTCGCTGCCGGGGTGGTTGCCCAGGCACTGGAAGACGCCGCTGTGCTCGCTGTCGACCGGCAGGAGCGCGACGCCGCGCTCGCGCACGCGCGCCATGACGAGTTCACCCGCGGCGACCAGCGTTTCCTTGTTGGCCAGCGCGATGTCGCAGCCTGCATCGATGGCAGCAAGCGTGGGAGCGATGCCGGCTGCACCCACCATCGCCGCGAGCACGAGGTCGCCGGGGCGAGCGATGGCATGGATGAGGTCGCGCGCCGCATGCTCGCCGGTGAAGGCCGTGAACCCCGAAAGTTCCGCCGGATCGCGCGGCGCCGCTGCGGCCACATGACGGACGCCGAACTCCGCAGCCTGCTGCGTGAGCAGCGCGGCGTTGCTGTGCGCCGCGAGGCCCACGACCTCGAGGCGTGGTCCCCCGTGGTCGCGCCAGCGCCGCAGCACATCCATGGTGGACGCGCCGATGGAGCCGGTGCTTCCGAGCACGATCAGCCGGCGTGCCGGGGCATCAGCGTGCGGCGCGGTCATGGCGGATCACTCCGCCCGGCCCTTGGGCGCTTCGCTGGGCTTCAATCGACGCGTGGTCGCGCCGTAGAGCGAGCGACGCTTGGGCTTGGCGGGTTCGCCAGCGTCAGCGGCCGGTGCCGGGCTCGGTGACTCGACAGGAGCCTGTGGTGCGGGCGCGCTTGGCGGGGCCGCATCGCCCGACGAAGCGCCGCCTTCTTGACCGCTGGTCGAGCTGCCTTGGCCCTCACCATCCGAGCGACGCTCGCCACGCGGACCGCGATCGTCGCGATCGCGGCGGCCGCGGCCGCCACGGCGTCGGCGCTTGCGGCGCTGGCCGTCGTCGCGGTCGCCATCGTGCTGGGCGCCTTCGGCGCGATCGCCGTCGTCCGTGCCTTCCGCTTCGCCGTCGCCATCGTCCTGGCCCCCGTCGGTCGCCGCGGGGCGATCGGTCGATCCACCATCATCCGAGGTGTGCTCCTCGCGGTCGTCTGCGCGTGACGCGCCCGAATCAGCGGCTTCGCCATCGGCGCCTTCCGCAGCCGGACCGGCATCGCCGTCGCGCGATCCGCCCTCGGCGCCATCACGATCACGGCCGCGACGGTTGCGCCCGCCACGACGACGGCGCTTCTTGCGGCGACCGCCGTCGCGATCATCGCCCTCGGCGCGCTCGCTGCGCGGGCCGGCCGAGCCTTCGCTCGATGCCTCGTCGCCCGAACCATCGCCCTCGGCGGCTTCGTCGCCGTCCTGGCCACCAGCCGCTGCGGCCGGCGCGCCGAGGACCGGAATGTTGAAGACATGACGCGCGACCGCCACGAGCTCAGGGGTGAGCATCTCGAGGCCATCCGTCACCATGGGTGCCACTTCTTCATGCGCGGCGCGGAGCTGCTCGAGCAGCGCTGCCGGCTCGACCCCGCACAGCGCTGCGGCCTCGGCCACCGACACCGCCTGCGGCAGTGCGGGAGCATTGCGACGACGACGGCGCTTGCGGCCACCCCGGCGACCACGATCGTCGCGGCTGCCGCGCTCGGTGCGCTCGGTGCGATCCTCGTCGTCGCCATCGTCCTCGTCACGGTCGTCATCGCGCGACTCGGCCTTCGCGGCCTTGCGCGCGGTGCGCTTCTCGTCTTCCGACTCGCGGATGACATGCATCAGCGGGCGTTCGTCCTCGATCACGGCCGGCAGGTCGTCGAAGCCGCCTGCAAGCAGGATGGCGTTCGCGTCGGCCGGGGCCGGCTTGCGACGGCGACGGCGGCGGCGCTTGACGCGCTCGTCCGTGTCCTCGTCATCGACGTATTCCGGGATCTCGGTGTAGAGGTCCGCCAGCAGCGGGCGCGGCGGGCGCGGCAGGCGATCGAGCTCGATCGCGTGGTTGCGGTCGTCGAAGGCAGAGGCCTTGAACTGGTCGGCACGCATGTGGTCATCGATCGTGACCTCGACCTGCTTGCCGAACTTCTCCTCGAGTTCCTGCAGCGCGCGGCGGCGCACGCTGAGCAGCTCGCCGGCCACGCGCGAGGTCACCGTGAGGTGCACGCGCTTCACGGCCAGGTACGCAAAGAGCAGAGAGACGCGGCGCAGCGCATCGGCCGCCACCACGTCGGGCATGCGCACCTCGCCGGCGCCGGCGCAGTGCGGGCAGTCGATGTAGTGCGTCTTGCGCATGCTCGGTCGCATGCGCTGGCGGGTCATCTCGACCATGCCGAACTCGCTGATCGGCAGGTGGGTGGCCTTCGCACGGTCGCGCTTGAGCTCTTCCTCGATGCGGGCCTCGATGTCCTTGCGGTGCTTGGACATCCGCATGTCGATGAGGTCGTTCACGATCAGGCCGCCGAGGTCGCGCAGGCGCAGCTGCCGGCAGATCTCGCGGACCGCCTCGATGTTGGTCTGGTAGGCGTTGGTCTCGGAGTCGCGTGCCGAGCGGCTGCGGCCGCTGTTCACGTCGATCGCCACCATGGCCTCGGTCTGGTCGATCACGAGCGCGCCGCCCGACGGCAGCGGCACTTCGCGCTGGTGGATCAGCTCGACCTGCTCCTCGATGCCGAAGGCGCTGAAGATCGGGATCGGGCGGTCGTAGTAGTAGACGGCCGGCGCGTTCACCGGCGCGACCACATCGAGGTACTGCGTGGCGCGGTCGAAGGCGCTCACCGAGTCGACCACGATCCCCTTCATGCACGGATCGCCCGAGTCGCGGATCGTGCGGATCAGGAGGTCGCCCTCGGTGTAGAGCGCGCACGGGCCGCTGGTCTTGGAGGTGCGGGCCTGCATGGCTTCCCACAGGCGCGTGAGGTACGCGGCATCGCGCTTGAGTTCCGAGTGCGAGCGCTCGTAGCCGGCGGTGCGCATGATGAAGCCGAAGCCCTCGGGCAGCTCGAGGCTGTCGAGCATGCGGCGCATCGAGCGACGTTCATCCTCGTCCTCGACCTTGCGCGAGACACCCACGCGGCCCATGTCCGGCATCATCACGAGCAGGCGGCCAGGGATGCTGATGTAGCTGGTCAGCGTGGGCCCCTTGGAGCCGATGCCTTCCTTGATGACCTGGACCGTGATCTCCTGGCCCTTCTTGAGCGCGTCCTGGATCAGCGGGCGCTCGCGGCGGGGGATCTTCTTGCCCACGCGCTCGGTGCGCTCCTTGCCGGGGAAGTACTTGGGGTGCAGGTCACTGATATGGAGGAACCCGCTGGCGCCCTCGCCGAAGTCGACGAACGCAGCCTGGATCGCGGGCTCGATGTTGAGCACACGGCCCTTGTAGATGTTGCCGACGTGGGTGGCCGTGGCCGTGCGCTCGGCGAAGTACGCCTGCAGCACGTTCTCCTCGAGGATGCCGATGCGGCACTCGTCGGCGGTGTCGTTGACGATCATCACCTGCGGCTTGGCCGAGGGCTTCGAGCGTCCGTGGCGGTGGGTTGAGCGCTCGGTGCGATCGGCGGCCTCGCTCACGGCGGCCATGCTCTTCTCGGCGGCTTCGTCGTGGCCGTCGTCGTGTTCATCGTGGGCCTCGTCATCGGAAGCGATGACCTGGGCATCGTCGTCCATCAGGTTGGTGGGCGGCGTCACCGGCTCGATCGGCAGCAGTTCCGCGTCGCCATCGTCGCCGGCGGACGGGGTGCGCAGGTCTTCGGCCGAAGGTTGCGCATCGATCCGCTCGACCACACGGTCGATCGCTTCGGGATCGGGTTCGATCGGTTCGTCGTCACCGGCATCGGTCAGATCGACGACAGCGTCTTCGGCGCCGTG
>CAMDAQ010000141.1 GCA_945888705.1 Singulisphaera sp. GP187 | reverse complement strand
ATCAATTCAATCGTCGAATTTTGTTCCAATTCACGGAACCCGTTTGCTTCGATCCGACTTCGTGGAATGGTGTCGTCGGCCCCAATGGGAGTTGGGCCCATCACCCATCACGGTACGGAGCGGAAAGGCTGCGTGACGTCGTTGGATCGATGACCGGGATCGATTGATCGTTCGTCATGTCAGGACCCATCCGGGTCCGAGGGAGAGGAAAAGGAAATGAAGAACCCATCCATCTGGATGGCGCTGGCTGTTGCCACGTCGTCCGCCATCGTCTCGTCGGTCGACGCCGCCGTCGTCAACTGGAATCTCAATCTCGACATCCCCGCCACCAGCGAGGGGTTGTTCCTCAACATCGAACAGCAGCTCGTCAGCACCACCGCTGACATCAATGCTGGTTGGGACTTGAACCCCAACGGTGCGAACGGCCTGTTCTTCGGTGGAACCACCGCGCACGGCACCTGGATGATGGTTGACCCGGCCACGGGCTTGGATTCGGCGAGTTCCTTCAACCCCGGGGTCGTGGTCGGCTCGAGCTACGTCTTCAAGGCGCTGCCAGGCGGCAACATGATCTTCGGCAACGGCCCGGGACTCTGGAAGGAGAACGCCAACAACATCTTCGGCTTCCGCTTTCTGAACTCGCAGAACCAGGTGCGCTACGGCTACGGCGTGATGTACATCGGCGCCACTGCCTTGGAGCGTCGCCTGGTCTCGCTGAGCTACGAAACCAGCGGCCTGTCGATCGTGGCGGTGCCAGCCCCCGGTGCCGTTGCGCTTGCCGCGCTTGCTGGCTTGGCCGGCGGCCTGCGTCGGCGTCGCTGAACGCGGGTTCGGCAACGAGCCTCGAACTGAACAAGGCCCCTGAGCCGATCCGGCTCGGGGGCTTTGTCGTTCACGCCTTGGATGACGGGCGCTCGCGACGGAGCGCCCGCAGCGCGAAGCGCTGCGGGAGCAGGAAGGGCAGCAGTTCATTGGTGATCAAGCGCGGTGTGCCGAAGGCCAGATCGGCGATGAGCTCCGCGGCGAGCGGGGTGGTGAGCATGCCGTGGGATCCGTGCCCGATCGAGCACCACTGGCCCGGCGCGTAGGGGCATGGCGGCCACGCTTGCGCCATCGGCCCATGCTTGATGGCGCGGTAGGCCCTGGTGAACGCGCCGTCGTCCGCGACGGGGCCGACCATCGGCAGATGGTCCAGGCTGGCGGCGCGCGTGCCCGACCACGATGCCATCACTGGATGCGAGGGGCCGACCAAGCGTTCGGTGATGGCCTCGAGCGATGCGGTTTCCGGCTGTATGCGCATCGGGTGGGTTGCGTCGTCGTGCGGGGATGCGGCCCACACCCCCGGGTGATTCGTTGCACCGATCCACGCGTGCACGCCGTCCGCGCAGGGAAGGGCGTAACCCTCGTGCATGATGGCCGTGTCGAGCGCGTTCGCCAATTGGATCTGGCCGATCGAGCCGCCGCTGGGGGCTGGTTGGGCGCGGCTGCAGACCGTTGCATCGAGCGCCGGGTTGGCGAAGGCTGTGGCGTGCACGGCGAAAGCTTCGTGCGATGCGCGGTCGGTCACCTGAATCAGCGGGTGGTCCAGCAGTGCATGAATCAGTTCGCGGGGCGATGCGATGAGTGCCATCCTCGACGTCGGCCCGTTCGGCGTCGTGACGGGCAGCAGCCGATGTGGCACCCCAAGGTCGATGCAGCGATCGGCCAGGAGATGCCACGCAGCATCGTGGACCCGGACCTGCTCGCTCTGCCACGATCCATCAGGCTGCGCAGCGGCCGCGAGCGGCACGTCGCTGGCGCGCGGAGCGGAGCGTTGCGGATCGATGACCGTGACCCGCGCGCAACGCTCGGCAAAGGCCCGCGCGCACCAGGCACCGGCAAGGCCTGTCCCCAAGATTGTCACGCGCTCGGGGTTCGCCGCTGGGGGTGGTGTGAACCACGGTTGGATGCAAGAGGCTGCGGCTCCCGAGCGACGAGTCGCCACCGTCATGTGCCGCTTGGTGTCGAAGCCGGCCACGCGCTGCACATCGAAGCCCGCCGCGTCGAGCCCCGTCCGAACGGCACCTGCGGCTGAAAAGGTGGAGGCGGTACCAGCCGCCCTGGTCAGTCGGGCGACGTGTTCGAGCACCTCGCGCGACCAGAGCATGGTCTCGATGGCCGGCTCGTAGGCATCGAGGAACCACGCATCGGCAAGGAAGCTGAAGTTCGGCAGCCAGCGAGCCGCATCGCCCAGCACCAGGGTGACGGTCGCGCGACCATCGAGCAGCCGCCAGCGAGACACGCCTTGGGTCGATCGGATCGGGCGTGCGAGGATCGCCTCGAGCGCAGCGCGCTCTGACGGTGGGACCAACGTGCGACTCGCGGGATCGCGCCACCAGTCGAGCATGGTTGGATCGTTCTCGAAGCCCACGTAGTGAAGGCGCTGCTCGGGGGTGGCATGGCGCTCGAACGCGGCCACCAGGCAGGCCAGCGAGCAGCCGGTTCCGGTGCCGAGTTCTGCCATGGTCCACTGGCGCTGGTCTCTCCAGCGACCGGGGCCCCCATCCGAGGCAGCAGGGAACCCGTGAGCTCGCAGGTACGTGTGGGCCTTCTCGCCCCAAGGATCGCGCTCGTGGAAGGGGCGAGGCGCAGGGTTGCCGCTCGCTGCCGGAGCAGGCTGGGACGAGGAATCCGACACGAAATCGCCCCTGCGGGGGCCGAATCGGGTTGGGGAGGGAGTCAGCGCATCCCGCATTGGGCGCAGTATGGGGGCAATCATCGGCCCCCGCCCGCGGCAGGAGGCATTTCACCCGCCCAAAAAACACCGGATTGTTGCACGAGAAATTTGCACTGTTCCGGAACCCGGTCATGTTACGCCGTTCCGGGGTCGTGCCCGGGGCGTCCGGGCCCTTACCCGGAGCCTTGCAAGGTGGTGGCAGGTCCAAGGAAGCCCGAGCCACCCGACCCTTTCCTTATCCCTCTACGTTTGGAGAAAGACATGAAGAACCTGAAGCTTGAGATGCACTTCGCGGCTGCGGCCGCCCTGTGCGTGGCCGGTGCGGCCAACGCGGCCATCGTGTACAGCGGCACCCTGAACTTCGTCTGCGCCGTCGATATCGACGGTTGCTACATCAACGTCGAGACCGGTCAGCTCAGCAACGGCCCGGGCTCCGGCGTTCCGGGCTGGGACGTCAACCCGTACTCGTCGGGTGGCGGCATGAACTTCTTCAACTCGACCGGCGGCGGGCAGATGCGCTTCCCCGGAGTGACCACCGGCCCCGCGGGCAACCTGGCCCTGGGCACCACGGTCGGCTCGACCGGCTCGTACAACACGTCGACCACCGGCGTGGTGTTCGGCTCCGCGGCGGGCAACTGGCAGTACAGCGCTCAAAACTACATCGGCTTCAGGTTCGTGTCTTCCGCCGGCACGACGCACTACGGCTGGATGCGCTTCGCGATGGGCGCCGCTGGCTCGTCGGGCACCTCGATGACCCGCACGGTGGTTGACTACGCGTACGAGAGCGTCGCTGGCACCTCGATCGCGGTCGGCGCGGGCATCATCCCGGCCCCGGGCGCGCTTGCGCTCCTGGGCGTCGCTGGCCTCGCTGGCCGTCGTCGTCGCTGATCGCAGCGACCCGACCAACCACTCGGTTGATCACGCACGGGCGGCCTTCGGGCCGCCCGTGTTCATTTGGCGGATGACCCGCGCGTGATCGTTAGGATCCGGACATGGCGACTCGCGCGGCACAGCGGCTGCTCATCGTGGGTTGGGATGCAGCCGACTGGCAAGTGATCGATCCACTGATCAAGCAGGGGCGCATGCCTGTGCTCGCGGGCCTGATCACGCGCGGGATCCGTTCGGATCTGTCCACGCTTGAGCCCAAGCTCAGTCCCTTGCTGTGGACGACGATCGCCACGGGGCGGACGCCTGATCGCCACGGCATCGCGAACTTCGTGGAGCCCAAGCCTGATGGCAGCGGGCTGCGCGTGGCGACCAGCACGAGCCGGAAGGTCAAGGCACTCTGGAACATCGCGTCGCAGTCGGGCCTTCGCTCGCAGGTCACCGGGTGGTACGCCAGCCACCCCGCGGAACGCATCCTCGGCAGTGTGACCAGCAACCTGCTGATGGAGGGTGATCCGGGCCACGGCGGAGCGTGGCCGTTGGTACCGGGTGCCGTGCATCCTGCAAGCTTGGCCGAAGACGTCGCTGCATCGCGGGTCGGTCGCGCGGCCATGCGTGCCGATGGTCTTGGCACGCTCGTGCCGAACCTGCCTGCCGGGCTCGTTGGCGATCCGCGCGTTGACACCCTCTGCAAGTTGATGGCCGTGGCCGCCAGCGTGGAGCGTGCGGCGCTGAAGGCGATGGAGCATGCTCCGTGGGATCTCTCGATGGTGTTCTTCGAGTCGATCGACACGGTGGGGCATCACTTCATGCAGTACCGATCGCCGCGCATGAAGCACGTGAGCGAGGCGGATGTGCGCACGTTCGGCGGCGTGATGGATGCGGTCTATGCATGGCATGATGCCGCGCTCGGCCGGTTGCTTGAGCGTGCCGGGGCGGGGACCACCGTAATCCTCGTCAGCGACCACGGTTTTCACAGCGGATCCGGGCGACCGTACCTGGACGACCTGCCACCCGAGCGGCGCATGGAGAAGGAAGCGAGCTGGCATCGGCCGACGGGGATCCTGGTCGCGGCGGGGCCGGGCATTCGGTCGGGTGCGGCCGTGGCTGCCGCGAACATCGTGGACATCACACCGACGGCCCTCGCGCTGCTCGGCCTGCCCGCTGCCGCGGACTTCGCCGGTCGCGCCTTGGCCGAAGCGATCGATGCCCCGATTCCTGCACGCATCGATTCATGGGAAGCGGTCGATGGCGCTTCGGGCCTTCACCCGGCGGATGCGCGACAGGATCCCTACGAGGCGGCGGATGCCATCCAGCAACTGGTGGACCTTGGATACATGGCAGCGCTCCCAGAGGATGCGAAGGCGCAGGTCGATCTGGTTCGGCGGGAGAGCGCGTTCAACATCGGGGCGCACCTCATGTCGCGCGGCTTGGT
>CAMDAQ010000140.1 GCA_945888705.1 Singulisphaera sp. GP187 | reverse complement strand
GAAGCAGGACGGCGTGGCCTGAGCGAGCGCGAGCCCGCGGCGTCGGGTGCGCTGCGGCGAGGACGGATGCAAGTCGGCCAACGCAAACTGGCCAACGCAAACTGGCCAACGCAAGCGGACGCATGCAAGCCCGTATCCTCCGGCCGATGTCGGCGAAGCCTTTCCCCCGGATCTCGGTCAAGCCATCCTCGGCCGGCAGCGGTGTCTGGTGCGATGAGCCGGTGGCGGCGGGTTGCACGGTGCTTGAGTTCGATGGCGCCGTTCGGACGACCCCTGCGCGCTACAGCGTGCAAGTCGGTGCCGATGCGCACATCCACCCTGACGACAGCGCGGTGATGACGCAGGATCCCTCGCGGTTCCGGTGGCGCTTCCTGAATCATTCGTGCGCGCCGACGTGCCGTGTCGAGGGTCGGCGGCTGGTGGCCCTGCGCGACCTCGCAGCGGGCGAGGAACTGACCTTCGATTACAACGCGACGGAGTGGTCGATGGCGGAGCCGTTCACGTGCCTGTGCGGTGCGTGCGGCGGCTCGGTGGTGCGAGGTTTCGCGCACCTCGATGCAGTGGCGCGCGCGCAACGATCGGGCTGGATCGCGGAGCACCTCCTCGAGCGCATGGCCCATGCCGACGCTTGATGCGATCTTCGCTGCATCGGTCGCGCAGCACCGCGACTGCGTGGCGATCGATGTCCCCGCGGGGCGTGGCCGCCCTGCCGCGCGCATGACCTACGCGGAGCTCGATGCACGCGCTGCGGGGGTGCGAGCGGCCATCGATCGGGCCGTGGGTGCACACGCCACGGGCGGCAGCGCGGATCAGCAGATTGTGGTCGTGGTGCTGCCGCGCGACGGCGTCGACGTGTACGCCGCGCAGCTGGGCATCGTGCGTGGCGGGCGCGCGTGGTGCTGCTTGGATCCGGTCCATCCCGATGGACACCTTGCCTCGGTGATCGCGAGCGTCGAGCCGGTGCTGGTCATCACCGATCATCGACATGCCGATCGCTTGCGTGGCGTGGTGGGGTCGATTCCCGTGCTCGACGCGCTGGCGATCGAGGCGAAAGTCGATGGAGAGCCGCCGCGCTCGTCATCCGATGGCTTGGCCTACGTCATCTCGACGAGCGGGACGACCGGTGCGCCCAAGGGCGTGATGGTGCGGCATGCGTCGATCGCAGCGCTTGTCGAGGCCGATCGTGCTCGATTCGGTCTTGGCCCGGGCGACCGCGTGGCGCAGTGCTCGAGCAACGCCTACGACAGTTCGATCGAGGAGACGTGGATGGCGCTCGCCGTGGGCGCCACGCTCGTCCCGGTCGATGATGAGGTGGTGCGATCCGGGCCTGACCTGCCGGCGTGGCTTCGGGCGCAGCGGATCACGGCGTTCTGCCCGCCGCCCACGCTGCTGCGGGCGATGGGGGTCGAGGAGCCCGCGAGGGAACTGCCCGCGCTGCGACTGGTGTATGTCGGCGGCGAGCCGTTGCCGCAAGACCTCAGTGACCTGTGGAGCGCAACGCTCTGGCTCGAGAATGGCTACGGCCCCACCGAATGCACCGTCACCTGCACGCGCGGACGCATGAAGCCGGGTGTGCCCGTGCACCTTGGCGATGCGGTGCCCGGGAGCCACGCCATCATCGTGCGGGAGGACGGCACGGAGACGATCGACGGCGAGGAAGGTGAACTCTGGATGGCGGGGCAGTGCCTTGCCGACGGCTATCTGCGGCAGCCGGCGCTGACGGACGAGCGCTTCGTCGTCGATCCGCGCCGCGGCCGCGTCTACCGGACCGGCGACCTCGTGCGTCGATCGCATGGCGCGATCGAGTACCTGGGTCGGATCGATGCGCAGGTGAAGGTGCGCGGCCACCGCGTCGAGCTCGGCGCGGTCGAGGCGTGCCTGGCGCGTGCGCCTGGCGTACGCGAGGCCGCGTGCGCGCTCGTGGGCGAGGGCAGCGGCGCGCAGCTCGCTGGTGTTGTCGTCGGCGAGTCGATCGATCTTGACGAGGTTCTGTCGTGTGCACGGCGAGGGCTTCCGCCGGCGATGGTGCCTGCATTCCTGCTCGAGGCTTCGTCGCTGCCGAGGATGGTGAGCGGCAAGATCGATCGGCGTGCTGTCGCAGGCCTGTTGGCGCAGGACACGGTCGACGCCGTGCAGTGGGATGATCGAGCACGGGATTCCTCGCGGTCGATGGTCGAGCGTGTCGCCGCATGCGCCGCCGCGGCCGTGGGTGCTCGCGACCTGCCGAGCATCGGCGCCCACTTCTTCGACGACCTTGGTGGCGACTCGCTGCGCGCGGTGGACCTGGTGCTGCGCATCCGTCGATCCATTGGCCTCGAGGCGACCGTGCGCATGGTGTACGACGAGCCGACGATCGGGGGCCTGGCACAGCGCGTGCAGGCGGCCGCGCCTGCCGAGCGAGTCGGGTCTCAGGTGAGTGCCGCCGTGCCGATGCGCCGCAAGTTCAGGGCGTGGATCGTGCAGGGTGCGTCGCTTGGACTTGGTGCCGTGCTGGCCGGGACCGCGGGGGCATGGCTTGCGTTTCGGGGCGTGCCGGCGGCGGTTGAGTCGGTTGGCCTGATCGGCGCGGCCATGATGGCGCCGGCGGCGTGGGGCGTGGCGCGACTCGCGTGGTTCCCTGCATCGATCGCGTGCACGCTGATCGCGAAGCGGATCCTCATCGGGCGGTACCGGCCCGGCTGGGTGCCGCTGTGGAGCGGCCGCCACGTGCGCGAGTGGATCGTCGAGCAGGTCGGCAGCACGATTCCCTGGTCGATTGCCGAGGGCACGGCCCTGACCGCTTGGGGATTGCGTCGACTCGGTGCGCGCGTGGGGCGCCGCGTGCACGTGCACCGTGGCGTGAATGTGCTGCGTAGCGGATGGGATCTCCTGGAACTCGGTGAGGGTGTCACGCTCTGCCAGGACGCGGCGGTCTTGGTGTCGAGGATCGATCGGGGGGGCGTCGAGCATGGCCGCGTGGCCATCGGTGACGGCGCGACGATCGGCGTGCGAGCCACGATCGAGCCCGGGGCGATCATCGGCGACGGTGCCGCACTGGCGCCGCTGACGACGGTGCGTGCCGGGGCGCGCGTGCCCGCCTCGGCGCGGTGGGATGGCGTGCCGGGTGGCGTGGTCGGTGCTACCGATGTGCCGGTTGCCGACCTTCACGACGATGTGGGACCGGTCGTCCATGCCTCGGCCTCGCTGGCCGCACGCGTGATGAGCCAGCTCGCCACCGGCGTGATCGCTGCAGGCTCGTGCATCGTGGTGGATCGCACGGTCGGCGGAGCCCTGGTTGAGTGGATTCGATCGCCGACAGGATCGTGGTCGCTCCTCGCTGCGGCCTGCGGTGCAGCCGCGCTCGCCGTGCCGCTCTGGCTGCTCGCGGCCGCGATGGCGCTGCGCTGCACACGCGCGGTCAAGCCGGGTGTCCACGCCATGCATGGCATGACGGCGCTGCGGATCTGGTGGCGCACCGGCATGGTCGAGTCCGCGGGGCGTTGGATCAGTGGCACGCTCTTCTGGCCGATGTGGCTTCGTCTTGCCGGCATGCGGATCGGGCGAGACACCGAAGTGAGTTCGATCATCGATTGCCTGCCCGAGAGCGTGTCGATCGGGCAGGGGTGCTTCTTCGCCGATGGGATCTACTTCGCGAGCCCCGAGTGGTCGCGCGGCACGGTGAGGGTCGCCACGACGAGCTTGGGCGACGAGACCTTCGTGGGCAACCACGCGGTGGTGCCTGCGGGCATTGCCTATCCCCACCGGATGTTCGTGGGCGTCTCGACGGTCGCGCCGTCGTGCTCGAAGGAAGGCGATGGATGGTTCGGCGTGCCGCCGATGCGCTTGCCGCGGCGTGATGTCGTGTCAGTCGATCGAAGCCTGACGCACGAGCCGGGCGTGCTGCAGCGGATCAATCGATGGTCGTGGGAATCCGCGCGCTGCTTCGCGGTCGTGCCGGCCGTCGTGGGAGGGGCCATCTGGCTTGAGCTGGCTGCGCGAGGCCAGGGCGATCTGGTCGCGATGGCCCTGTGGGGCACGATCGCCTCCGTTGCCGGCTGGGCATGGCTTGTCGCGTTTGGCCTGACGGCCAAGTGGATCCTGCTCGGCCGCGTGCAGCCCGGACAGCACGGGCTGTGGAGCTGCTGGTGCAGCCGTTGGGATTACCTCTATGTGCTGTGGTGGTTCAGTACGCGCGTGGCGCTCGCCCGCGTCGAGGGCACGCCGATCCTCGCGTGGTGCCTTCGTGCGGCGGGCACGCGCATCGGTCGTGACGTGATGCTTGGGCCCGGCGCGACGCAGATCGTGGACCCCGACATGCTCTCGTACGGTGACCGCTCGGCGGTCGCTTGCCACCCGCAGGCGCACACCTTCGAGGATCGCGTGCTCAAGATCGACCGCGTGCGGATCGAGTGCGACGCGAGTGCCGGCGAGAACGCCGTGACCTTCTACGGATCCGTGATCGAGGCGGGAGCTCGGCTCGAGCCGGGCAGCGTGCTCATGAAGGGCGGCGTGGTCGCGGCCGGGACCGTCGCGTGCGGAGCGCCGGTGGGCTGAGAGCTTTGTGAGCGGCAGCGTGGTGCGGGCGGAATGAACAAGGCCCCCGCGCGAGGCGGGGGCCTTGGAGTGATGCGCGTGATGGGGCGTGTTACGGGCAGTTGCCCCAAGCACCGAGCATGATGCCCAGGTCGTTGCCGTCGACGATGCCATCATCGTTCAAGTCCGCATCGGCCGAGCCCCATGCTCCAAGGAGGATGCCGAGGTCGCCACCGCCGACCAAGCCATCGCCATCGAGATCAGCCGGGCACAGCGGCACTTCGACGCAGGAGTAGACCAACTGGCCCGTCCCGGTGGCCGCGATCGGCGAACCGACGCGGATGTAGTAGACCGAACCCGCGTTGGCCTGCCAGGTCGCCTGCGAGCCGTTGCCCGAGCAGCCGACGGTGTTGTCGTCGCAGCTGACAGGGATGGACGACGCGGTCGGGCAGGTGAAGCCCTGGTAGACCGCCACGCGCGTGTCGAACGATGCACCGCAGGTCGACACCGTCGCCGTGCCCGTGCACTGCGCGAAGATGCGGTACCAGATGTCGCGCTGCATGCTCGTGCCCGCGCCGTCGTT
>CAMDAQ010000139.1 GCA_945888705.1 Singulisphaera sp. GP187 | reverse complement strand
GCGGCGTGCGTCGCCACGCTGCGTGCAGCAGGGATCCCGGCGCGACCGGTGCTCGGCATGATCGAGGCCCCGCAAGGCACCATCACCGGCGGGATGCCGCAGTTCAGGCTCGGCTGCTGGGCCGAGGCGTATCTGCCGGGCGCAGGATGGATGCCCTTCGATCCTGACCGGATCTTCGTCAACGGCGCGAAGTCGCTCGATGTGCTCAAGCCGTGGGAGCGCTTCGGCACGTGGGCGTACCTCAACTACCGCGCGCCCATTTCGCATGACTTCCTGCCCGCCATGCAGCCGCAGCCGCCCGTGCAGTACCCCGGCATGTGGGGCTGGATCCGCGCCGGTGGCATCGATCCGAGCTGCCAGCTCATGGACTACCTCACCTGCGTGATGCTCGACCGCGGCGTGGGCCAGTGGGATCCGGGACCGGTGCCACGCATTCCGCCCGCGTACCTGTTGCGCGGGCCAAAGCCGCGCAACTGAATCCATGTGGCCCTAGGGGCAACGCGGTCCAGCGCCTGAACACAAGCATGCAACTCACGCCGGCAGCACGCCCATGCAGCGTGCTCCTGCCACGTGCTCAACGGAAGTCGCGTGAGTGCGTGGTGACCGGCCCGTGCTCGGCGCGGGCGCTATCGATCCCCTGCACGCTGCGCGCCAGCAGGTGCGACACACCATCGCGGCGTTCGATCCGGCCGCGCACGATGACCGCTGAACTCGAACGGATCGCGCGGCGGAAGCGATCATGGACCTCGGCCCGCACGATCACGTTGGCGGATCCCGACTCATCCTCGATCGTCATGAACATCGTGCCCTTGGCAGTCGATGGCCGCTGCCGCACGAGCACCAGCCCCGCCATCGCCGCGCGGCTGCGGGTGGGCAGTGCCTGGTCACAGCGGGCCAGCGCGCAGGGCACGCACCCTTGCCGCGCGAGCCAGCCCCGCAGGAACGAGATCGGATGGGCCTTCAGGCTCAGGCCGATCGAGCCGTAATCGGCAAGGACCGTGGCGGGTGCAGCGACCGGCGGGAGTTCCGCCGGCTCCTCGATCGTGTCCCAGAGCGTGGCGCTGCGATCGGACGAGGCGACCCACTGCTCATGCAGCGGACCATCGTGTTGCTTGAGGGCGCGCACCTGCCAGAGCGCCTGCTGGCGATCGAGCCCCATGCCCCGGAAGGCATCGGCACGCGCAAGCGCCCGCAGCGAAGCCACGCTGGCGCGGCTGGTGCGCCACAGGGACATCATGCCCTGACGCGGTCCGTGCTCGCGCACCGACTGGTGGATCGCCAGGGCATCGCGCTCGGACAGGCCGCGCACCATGCGCATGCCGAGCCTGATGGCCCAGCCCGATCGAGGTCGATCGACGTTGCGCCGATCGCGATCCGCAGCAGGCGATCGGACTGGATCTGCCGAAGCCTGCGCTGCCCCATGCCGTTCGAGCGTGCAGTCCCAGTCGCTGTGCACGGCATCGACCTGCCGCACCTGCACGCCGTGCTCCTGCGCATCACGCACGAGTTGCGCGGGCGCATAGAACCCCATGGGCTGGCTGTTGAGGAGCGCCGCCGTGAACGCGGCCGGATGATGGCACTTGAGCCACGCGCTCACGTAGACCAAGTGCGCAAAGCTCGCCGAGTGGCTTTCGGGGAAGCCGTAGCCGGAAAATCCCTTGATCTGCGTGAAGACCTGCTCGGCGAACTCCTGCGCGTAGCCGCGCCCGACCATGCCCTCGATGAGCCGGCGCTCGAAGCGCGCGATCTCGTCGCCACGACGCTTCCATGCGGCGATCGCGCGGCGCAGGGCATCGGCCTCGCCCGCGGTGAACCCGGCGGCGACCACGGCAAGCGCCATGGCCTGTTCCTGGAAGAGCGGCACGCCGAGCGTGCGCTCGAGCACGCGTCGCACGCCATCGTCGGGGAACTCGATCGGTTCCTGGCCGCTGCGGCGACGCAGGTACGGATGCACCATCTTGCCGTGGATCGGACCCGGCCGGACGATCGCCACCTGCACCACGAGGTCGTACCAGCGGCGCGGCTTCAGGCGCGGCAGCATGCTCATCTGCGCACGGCTCTCGACCTGGAACACCCCCACGCTGTCGGCGCAGCAGAGCATGTCGTAGGTCGCCGCATCCTCGGCCGGCACCTGGTGCATGGCCAACGGCGTGCCGCAGCGCGCGACCATGTCGAGCGCCTTGCGGATGCACGTGAGCATGCCCAGGGCGAGCACATCGACCTTGAGGATCCCCATCGCCTCGATGTCGTCCTTGTCCCACTCGATGATGCTGCGGCCGGGCATGGCGGCATCGCGCACGGGTACGAGGGTGCAGAGCGGTTCATCGCTGAGGACGAAGCCCCCCACATGCTGCGACAGGTGCCGCGGGAAGCCGATGAGCGTGGCCGCGATCGAGGCCAGCTGCGTGATCCCCCGGTCGCCCGGCCTGAATCCCGCTTCCTCGAGTGCAGCCAGGATCGAGGCCCTGTCGTCGCGATCGCCGCCGTGGCCCATCCAGCGATCGATGCCGCGGGCCATGCGATCGACCGCATCGGCCGGGAAGCCCATGGCCTTGGCGACCTCGCGCACCGCCATGCGGCCGCGCATGCAGACGGCCTCGGCGCAGAGCGCCGCGCGCTCGCGTCCGAAGCGGCGGTAGATGTACTGGATGACCTCTTCACGACGCTCGTGCTCGAAGTCGACGTCGATGTCGGGTGGCTCGTTGCGCTCGCGGCTCACGAAGCGCTCGAACAGCATGTCGACGCGCGCAGGATCGACCGCCGTGATCCCCAGGCACCAGCAGACGGCGCTGTTGGCCGCGGCGCCACGCCCCTGGCAGAGGATCCCGCGCGAGCGGGCGAAGCGCACGATGTCGTCGACGGTGAGGAAGAACGGCGCGTAGTCGAGGTCCTCGATCAGCGTGAATTCATGCTCGATCAGGGTGCGCACCCGCTCAGGAACTCCATCGGGATGCCGCTCGGCCGCCCCCTGCCAGGTGCGCACGCGCAGCCAGGACATGGGCGTGTGGCCATCGGGCACGAGTTCACGAGGGGAGCGGTGCTTGACGTGCCCCAGATCGAACTCCGCGCAGGCCGTGGCGATGGCCTGTGCCCGATCGAGTGCGTGCGGCACGCGTGCATGGATGGCTTGGAGTTCCT
Organism: Singulisphaera sp. GP187; assembly: GCA_945888705.1. GTDB lineage: Bacteria > Planctomycetota > Phycisphaerae > Phycisphaerales > SM1A02 > SYIB01. Next base: position 2,078 of record CAMDAQ010000139.1, on the reverse strand, counting down.
GCGGCGAGCGCAGGAATCGCTCGGCATTGGGTGCAAGCAACGCTCCTGCGCGCTCGAGCGTGGTGCCGTGCCGGATGCAGCAGAGGACATCGTGCGCCATCTGCCGCTCGGGGGCGTGCATGTGTGCCGGATGCGTGGCGACCACCGGCACACCGACATGCTCGGCGAGCATGCAGCACTGCCACCAGCGGTGCTCGTCATCGCCCTCGGCGGTCTGCGAGAGCGCCAGCGACACGCGGTCGGGTGCACGCCGTGCCAGATCCGCCACGGCATGGTGGACGATCGACGTGGCCAGCTGCACGCCGCGCCGTGGCACCACGATCACGTGCAGCCCGTCGAGCCGACCATCGAGATCGTGCCAGGCCAGTTCGTGCGCCCCCGCGTGCTTGAGCGTGATGAGCTGGCACAGCCTGCTGTAGCCGCCGTGATCCATGCACAGCAGGATCAGCTCAATGAGCCCCGCAGCGTTCGATGCATCGGCCATGGCGTCGATCCGCACGTCGATCCGAGCGGAGACGATCGTGCGGATCCCGGCATCGCGTGCGGCCACGTGTGTGCGCACGGCACCGGCCAGCGTGTGGCGATCCGCGATCGCGATCGTGTGCACGCCGAGCGCGGCAGCCTGCCGGACCAGTTCCTCGGGCTGGCTCGCACCTTCGAGGAAGCTGAAGGAACTGATGACATCCAGCGCGACCGAAGCGCCGGGATGGAGCGATGCACTCATGTCCATGCTCCCTGCACCCACCACGACCCGTCATCGTGCCTGACCAGGGCCAGCCACGCATGATCGCCTGGCGGATCCGCTGACGATCGCGTGGCATGCACGCGCCAGTGATCGCGCGTGCCCGTATCATGCGCTTGCCACCATGCACCGATCAGTCGTTGCGGCCCTTGGCAGCCGATGAGGTGCCACGCAGCACCCCGCCAGCGGAATCGAGTGGGCGGAATGGGCCACGGTGCATCGGGACCGGGCTGCGTGACGGTGATGCGTTCAGGCCGTGGCCACACGCATGAGGGTTCGCTCGCAAGCGCGTGCAACGGAGCATGAGCTGCATCCGCGCTGGCCATCTCGCCTGCGCTGGCCATCCCGCCTGCGCTGACCATCCCGCCTGCGCTAGCCATCCCGCCGATGCCATCAAGATCATGGATGCCACGGATGCCGTTCACGCCGCCGGAGCCCTCACGATCATCCTGGTGAGCTTCGATGGAGGCATCAATCGCCACGGCGCCTTCGTGCCATGCATGGCGACGCACGGCACGGAGGCTGGGAACAGACACGGCATCGGGCCCGAACCGTTCGCGCAGGCTGTCGATCCAGAGCGCGCCATGCTCCCCTGCCTGGCGCGCGCCCTGCAGCCCGCCCTGCACCGGCGCCACGCGACGCAGGCTCCGTGCGATCACGTGGACCGCTTCCACGCCATGACCAAGGGGAAGATCCTGCAAGGAAGGCAGCACGAGCGGACGCACGGCATGCCACGAGCGGATCGGCTGGGTGCAACGGATGGTCCACGCATGCTCCGGAAGATCGCAGCACTGCACGCGCACCCTGAAGGCACGTGCGCCACGACCACGATCCTGCAGCTGCGTGCAGACCTGCTCGAAGCAGGACTGCACAGCCTGGCAGAGCGCCTCGACCTGCGGGCATGGGCCATCGAAGATGACCTGCCCCTGCACCTCGGGCACGCAGCGGATGGCCGTGAATGGTTCGAGCACCAGGCCTTGGATGGCATCGAGCCGATCGAGCAGGCGCTGGCCGAAGCGTGCAGCGATCTGGGCACGCTGCACCTGGCGAAGATCGTCGATCGTGCGCACGTTGACCTCGTGGAGCATGGCCACGAGGTCGCGATCGATCCGCAGGGCATCGACCGGGCAGGCGCGTGTGCGCCAGCGCTCCTCGCCGTGCTTGATGATGCCGTCGTGGCCGCTTGGTGCAGCGCTGCCCGCTGCGCCGGCAGCAGCCTGCGTGGAGGCTGTCCACAGGGTGCACTCGACCCGCATGCGATCCATGTGCGCGCGCAGCCGGACCAGCAGTCGATCCTCGCCACGATGCACCCGCTCAAGACCAGTCAGGTCGATGA
>CAMDAQ010000138.1 GCA_945888705.1 Singulisphaera sp. GP187 | reverse complement strand
TGGCCCGGCATCTGCGCGCGGGCCGCTGAGCACGCTCCCCCGTACCTGATCGCCCGGGCCCGGTATCCTCCGGCGCTCCCATGGGACGAAGCGCCACACACGTCGTCATCACCGGCCTAGGCCCGGTGTGCGGCCTCGGCGTGGGCCTTGAGCCGTTCTGGCAGGCCCTGACCGCAGGCACGAGTGCCATCCGCCGCATCGATCGGTTCGAGACGGGTTCCTTCGGGTGCCCGTTCGCGAGCGTGCTGCCGGAAGGCTTCGACGTGCGCACGCTCGTGCCCAAGAGCTACCGCAAGGGGACGAAGGTCATGGCCCGCGACATCGAGATCGCGGTCGCGGGCGCGCACATGGCGGTGCAGAGCGCGGGCCTGGTGACCCGGGGCACCGAGGGCGCAACATCGGTCACGATCGCCCCGGAGCGTTTCGGCGCGCACATCGGCGCCGGCCTCATCGCGGCCGACATCGACGAACTGACATCTGCGCTCGTGACCAGCACGATCGCCGATGGCTCGGTCGACCTCGGTGCGTGGGGCACCGTCGGCATGAACAACCTCACGCCGCTGTGGCTGCTGAAGTACCTGCCCAACATGCTGGCGTGCCACGTCACGATCATCCACGATTGCCAAGGGCCGTCGAACACGATCACCTGCGGCGAATCCAGCGCGCTGCTGTCGCTGGGCGAGAGCATGCGCGTGATCGGCCGCGGTGATGCGGATGCGTGCCTCTCGGGTGGTGCCGAAAGCCGCGTGAACCAGATGGGCCTGATGCGCAACTGGTCCAGCGGGCGCCTGCGCACCATGCCCGCGAGCGCGCAGGGCCACGAGCTCGTGCGTCCCTTCGATGCCCAGGCGTGCGGCTCCGTGCTCGGCGAGGGCGGCGGCATCCTCGTGGTCGAATCGGCCGAGTCGGCTGCGCGCCGCGGCAAGGCGCCGCTCGCTGAACTGGCGGGCTTCGGTGCGAGCCAGTCCGTCTGCACCGACACGCTCGGCATGGATCTGTCGCAGAGCGGCGAGGACATTGCAGCGGCGATCGAGTCGGCGCTCGACGACGCCGGCATGACCGCCGGCGACATCGATGCGATCGTGCCGACCGGCTGCGCCGTGCCCGAAGTCGATGCCGGCGAGCGCGCTGCGCTCGAGCGCGTCTTTGGCGCGCGGCTGTCCACGCTGCCGATCGCGACCGTCGTGCCCAATGCCGGCTTCTGCGGCGCCGGCACCGGAGCGCTCGCGGCCTGCGCCGGCGTGCAGATGCTCGCAACCCAGTCCATTCCCGCGCGGCTCAACGCAAGCGCCACCCCGGGCCTCGATGCTGGTGCCGCGGCGTCGCGACCCGCTGCGCTGCGTGCCGTGCTGGTCCTGACCACGAGCCTCGGCGGGCAGAACGCCGCCATCATCCTGCGGAGGGCATCATGAGCGTGCGGATCGTCGTCACCGGCATGGGCTGGGTCACGCCCCTGGGCCATGATCTCGAGGGCGTCTGGGGGCGCATGATGCGGTCCGAGTGCGGCATGGCGCCGATCACGCGCTTCGATGCACGCACGTTCCCCACGACCTTCGCCGCCGAAGTGCGCGACTACGACGTGAGTGCGTTCGTGAAGCACCCGCAGGCGCACGCGACCGCCGGCCTCAACAGCAAGTATGCGCTCGGTGCCGCGCGCCAGGCGTGGGCGCAGGCCGGGCTCGATGAGCGACCCGCGCCGAGCCTGCGTCGCGTCGGCATGTACCTTGGAGCGGGGGAGGGCGTGATCGACACCGCCAACTATTTCGCCGCGAACGTCGCAGGTTGGGATGCCGCGTCCAATCGTGTCGGCGGTGCTTGGTTCGATGCCGCACAGCGCATGCTCGATCGCGCGCGCGAGGTCGAGCAGGAGCCGAACATGCCGTTGGCGCACCTGGCGCGCGAATTCGGCATTCGTGGCCCGAGCTACAACTGCCTGACCGCGTGCGCCGCGAGCACGCAGGCGATCGGCGAGGCCTGCAGCATCCTGCGCCGCGGCGATGCCGACGCGATGCTGGCCGGCGGCACCCACACGATGATCCACCCGCTGGGCATCACCGGCTTCAACCGACTGACCGCGCTCAGCACCTTCAAGGGCGACCCGACGAAGGCGAGCCGGCCGTTCGACATCGGCCGCGACGGCTTCGTCATGGGCGAGGGCAGCGGCATGGTCGTGCTCGAGACGCTCGAGCACGCGATGGCGCGCGGCGCCACGCCGCTGGCCGAGCTCATCGGCTACGGCTCGAGCGCCGATGCCTTCCGCATCACGGACATCCAGCCCGATGGCCGAGGCGCCGCCGCTGCCATGACGCAGGCGCTCGCGCAGGCGGGCATCGATCCCCACAAACGCCTGGACGATGGCCGCCCGCCGATCCAGTACATCAGCGCGCACGGCACCGGCACGAAGGAGAACGACTCCATCGAGACGATCGGCGTGAAGCGCGTCTTCGGCGAGCTCGCTCCGTCGATCCCCATGAGCTCGATCAAGAGCATGATGGGGCACCTCATCGCCGCGGCCGGTGCGGTCGAGTTCATCACCTGCGTGCAGTCGATCCGCCACGGCATGCTGCCGCCGACGATCAACTACGCCAATCCCGATCCCGAGCTCGATCTCGACTACGTGCCCAACACCGCACGCGCGGCCAAGGTCGACACGTGCCTGAGCAATTCGTTCGGCTTCGGCGGGCAGAACGACACGGTCATCGTGACGCGGTGGCGGGGCGCGTGAGCCGGTCCTCGCGCCGCCGCGGCCTGCTGCTGATGGCTGCGGGCGTGGTGGTGCTGGCGGGTGGCCTTGGCGCCATCGCCCTGACGCAGGTCAAGCCCGAGGCATGGTTGCGCGCCCGGTCGATCGCGAGCTTGCCCGACGCCGATGCGCGAGCCGCGAGCTTCGAGAAGGCGCTCGCCGCGGCGATCCATCAGGTCCGGGGCCCCGAACCATGGGCGATCGCGATCGACCCCGCCGACCTGAATGGCTGGCTCGCCCAGCGGTGGCGCCCGTGGGCCGAGTTCGCTCGCGACGCGATCCCCGACGACCTCCGCAGCCAACCACTCGAGCATGCAGCGCTGGCCATCGATCGCGAGGGCTCGTTGCTGGTCATGCTCTCCCGGCAGGGGCGGATCGACTGGTGCAGGCTTGAGGTCGTCGGCGATCCCGGGGCGATCGGGCTCGAGGTCACGCGCATGGGGGCCGGTGCGCTGCCACTGCCGGCGATCGTCGCGGGTGGGCTCGCGGGCGACCTTGCGCACCTGGGCGAGGGACTGCCCACGATGAACCTGTCCGATGGCCGATCGGTCCGCCTGCTCGACCTGGCCTTCCAGGACGGCACCATCGTCCTGCAGTGCCGCACGGATCCCGCGGCACCGTGACCGAGCCGGGCGACCGACTGCGCCGCTAGACTTCCGGCCCCATGCCGCAGATCACGATCAACGGGAAGCCGATGGAGTTCCAGAAGGGCCAGACCATCCTGCAGGTCGCCCTGGCGAACGAGGAAGAGATCCCGCACTACTGCTACCACGACGCGCTCTCGATCCCGGCCAACTGCCGCATCTGCCTCGCCGAGATCTGGCAGCCCAACCCCAAGACCGGCAAGCTCGAATCGACCGGCCGCCTGAGCCCCACCTGCCACACGCACGCAGCCGAGGGCATGGTCGTCTACACCGACAGCGACAAGGCCAAGGCCAACCAGAAGGCCGTGATGGAGTACCTGCTCATCAACCACCCGGTCGACTGCGCGATCTGCGACCAGGCGGGCGAGTGCGGACTGCAGGACTACTCGCACGAGTACGGCCGCGGCGAGAGCCGCTTCGTCGAGGAGAAGATCAAGAACCCCAAGAAGCAGGTCGGCCCGAACATCCTGCTCTACAGCGACCGGTGCATCATGTGCACGCGCTGCGTGCGCTTCACGCGCGAGGTGACCCAGACCAACGAGCTCATGGTCGAGGGCCGCGGCGGCACCGAGATGATCGATGTCTTCCCGGGCATGGCGCTCGACAACGAGCTCGCCAGCAACGTCATCGACCTCTGCCCGGTGGGCGCGCTGCTCGACAAGGACTTCCTCTTCCAGCAGCGCGTGTGGTTCCTCACGAAGACGCCGTCGATCGACGGCATCACCTCGAGCGGCGACAACATCAGCGTCGAGCACAACGACGGCCGCGTGTACCGCATCAAGCCGCGCCGCAACGCTGCGTTGAACCAGTGGTGGATCACCGACGAGGTGCGCTACGGCTGGAAGTTCGTGCACCGCGAGGATCGGCTCTCGCTGCCGATGCTGAAGGGCCAGCCTGCCGGTGATGCCGCGCACGCCGCCCAAGCCTGGACGACGGCGATCGAAGCCGCCGGCGCGGCGCTCGCGCAGGGCGCCGCTGCGGGCCGCCTCGCGCTGCTCGTGAGCCCGATGCTTTCCTGCGAGGATGCCTACCTGCTCGCGCAGGCCGTGCTCGCGCACGATGCCAACGCGGTGCTCGGCGTCGGGCCGGTCCCGGTCGATGGCCAGGACAAGACCTTCCCCAACGGATTCGTGGTGCGCGCCGAGAAGGCTCCCAACGCGCGCGGCGTGCGCATGGCGCTCGAGGCCGTGGCGTCGTCGTTCGCTGGCCGCTCGGCGGCCTCGGTGCACGATGCGTCCGCCTGGTGCGCCGCGGTGCAGTCGGCGGGTGCCAAGGCCTGCGTCGTCACGGGCAACTATCCGAGCGCGTGGCAGTCGGATGAACTCGTGCGCGCCGTGAGCGGCCGCGCGCTGGTCCTGATCGACACGCTGCCGGACCGGCTCACCAACGCCGCCGACGTCGTGCTGCCCTCGTGCACGTGGGTCGAGAAGCCCGGTTCGTTCGTCAACGCCAACGGTGTGCTCCAGGGCTTCAAGGCCGCGATCGCGCCGATGGACTTTGCGCGCAGCGAGGCCCAGATCGCGATCGAACTCGATGCCCACCGCCGCCACGCGCGCGGTGCAGCGTTCTCGGTGGCCACGGTGCGCGCGGAAATGTCCCGCACCAAGGGCCTCGAGGCGTTCGCCGCCGACATCGATCCGGTGACCAAGGTCTCGACCGTCCAGGCCGACATGGAGCTGGTGGCGCTCTGACGCCACCGGCTTCCCGATGGAACCCATGAGCCCATCCCGCGGTCGCGGCGTCGCCGCGCGACTGTCCGATGTCCGCGAGGTCTGGTCGCTCGCGTGGCCGACGGTGCTCACGATGACCTCGTACACCATGATGCAGTTCGTCGACAGCCTCATGGTGGCG
>CAMDAQ010000137.1 GCA_945888705.1 Singulisphaera sp. GP187 | reverse complement strand
ACCCCGAAGGGCTTCATCCTGCACGCGGCATTACCCCGTCACGCTTTCGCGCATTGCGGAAGATTCGTTACTGCAGCCTCCCGTAGGAGTCCGAACAGTGTCTCAGTTTCGATGTGGCAGGCCGTGCTCTCACACCTGCTACCCGTCTTAGGCTTGGTGAGCCATTACCCCACCAACTACCTGATAGGACATTCCCCGCTCATGAGGCGATGAATCTTTGATCTTGCGACCACATCGGGTATTACCCAGAGTTTCCCCTGGCTATCCCCGACCTCACGGTACGTAGGAATGTATTCCTCACCCTTTCGCCGCTCAGTCAGCATTGCTGCTGCTTCGCTCGACTTGCATGTTTTAGCTATGCCGCCAGCGTTCAATCTGAGCCAGGATCAAACTCTTCAATTGGACGAATAAACAGGGCAAGCCCTGTGATCTTCGATGAAGGTTGCCTGGCGACCGGTGCCGAAAGCACCGGCCGGTCGTTCACCATTCTGTTGGTGCCATCGGATGGCAATCCGATGGAAGTTTCCGACATCCGTCGCCATGGGCTTTCGCCCCGCGAAGGAGTCCTCAGAATCGACTATCTATCACATTCTGGCATCACAGAGGATGTCGGCGCTCACTACTGTGATAGTGAGCGATTTTTGCCTGCACCCAACGCTGTGAACGTTGCGTGCGAAGCCCGCATCCTCGCGGTTCCAACTGCTCGATTGTCAAGGAAACTCACTGCTGCGTAGCGCACCAGCGTGCCCGCTGCGAAATGCGGCGGGAGGGAGAGTGTACGCAAATCAAACGTGCTGTCAAGGGGTTGCGAGGCTGTCCACAATTCGTTCAGGGCTCCATAAGCAGCGGTTTTTGCTGATCTGATGATCGGTTTTATCGGTGGGCACGGGCCAGCACCCCAAGGGCAACCCAGCTGGCCCCTGCACCACGGACGGCCCGGGCGCAATCTGCCCCCGTGGAGCCCGTCGTGCAGACATCATCGACCAGCACGATGTGATCTGGAATGCGAACTGAATTTGACTTGATGCTGAATCGCCCTTGGATCGCACGGCGTTTGCGCGCGCCCCGCGACGCTTGCCGTGTCGGATCCTGGCGCGCCAGCACCGAGTTCCACGGCATGCCACACGTTGCAGATGCGGCGCGCGCAAGTGCTGCCGCATGATCGATGCCGCGCAGCGCCGTTCGCCATCGATCGCCCGGGACGGGCACGAGCACCACGTTTGACCGCAGCGCGCCCACTGACCGGGCGCCGCACGCAACGCCTCGGCACGCACGATCAGCGCGCTCGGGCCACACCGCAAGCTGCGCGCCAAGCGCACTCCCCCACCACCACGCGCCATCGGTCCAACACGTGCCCTTGATCAGTCGAGCGGCCTGCCCGGCGGGCCCTGCATAGTCGCCCAACGAGATCAACGCATCGATGCCTGCGGGGAGTTCACACCGATCTGCCGTGGCGATGGACGCTTCAGCGCCCGCGAACGAAGCCCCGCATTCGGTACAGCGCTCTGCCGGCGCATCGAGCTGGTTCGGCATCGGAAGTTCAGTGATCCCGAGGACCTCCGGGTCGATCCACGCGGACAACACGCTCGGCAACGAGAAGCGGGGCATGGCGCGGAGCAGACACGCTCCAGGCCATGCCCCGCGTGGGCACGCAGGAAGTTCGGCGCGATTCAGGCTCGGGCCATGGCCCGCAGCACGGTCTGCAGGATCCCCCCGTTGCGGTAATAGTCGATCTCGACGGGTGTATCGATGCGGCACAGGGCCTCGAAGGCGGTCACACCCTTGGCTCCCTTGGCGACGACCTTGAGCTTCTGCCGCGGCTTGAGCGTGCTCGGCACCTCAATGTCGTAGGTCTCGGTGCCATCGAGGCCCAGGCTGGCCGCCGACTGCCCCTCGAGGAAGCAAAGCGGGAGGACGCCCATGCCGACCAGGTTCGAGCGGTGGATGCGCTCGAAGCTCTCGGCGATCACGGCCTTCACGCCCAGGAGGTAGGTGCCCTTGGCCGCCCAGTCACGGCTGGAGCCCATGCCGTAGTCCTTGCCGGCGAGCACGATGAGCGGGATGCCCTGAGCCTTGCTTCGCTCGGCGGCATCGAAGATCGGCTTCACCTGACCATCGGTGAAGTCCATCGTCACGCCACCGGTCGTGCCCGGCGCAAGCTGGTTCTGGATGCGGGTGTTGGCGAACGTGCCGCGCGTCATCACGCGGTCGTTGCCGCGACGGCTTCCGTAGGAGTTGAACATCGAGACCGGCACACCATGCTGTTGCAGGTACGAGCCCGCGGGACCGTCCTTCTTGATGTTGCCGGCGGGCGAAATGTGGTCGGTCGTGATGCTGTCACCGAGCTTGGCCAGCACGCGAGCGCCGGCGATCGAGCCGATCGGCCCGGGCTCCTCGAGGGTCATCGTGGTGAAGAACGGAGGTTCCTGGATGTAGGTGCTCTTCGCATCCCAGGAGTACATGTCGCCGCCGCCCGTTCGGATCGCCTGCCATTCGGTGCTGCCACGGAAGACATCCGCGTATTGCGTGCGGAACTGCTCGTTGGTCACGCTCGCCTTGACGGCCGCATCGACTTCCGCCTGGCTTGGCCAGAGGTCGCGCAGGTAGACGGGCTTGCCATCCTTGCCGGTGCCGATCGGGTCCGTCTGCAGGTCGATGTCGACCGTGCCGGCGATCGCGTAAGCGACCACGAGCGGCGGACTCGCGAGGTAGTTCGCCTTCACGTCCTGGTGCACGCGGGCCTCGAAGTTGCGATTGCCGCTGAGCACGCTCGCCACCACGAGATCGCTGCCCTTGATGGCCGACTCGATCGCCTCGGGGAGCGGTCCGCTGTTGCCGATGCACGTCGTGCAGCCATAGCCGACGGTCTGGAAGCCGAGCTCATCGAGCGCGCCTTGCAGGCCGGCCTTGTTCAGGTAGTCCGTCACGACCTTGGAGCCGGGCGCAAGGCTGCTCTTGACCCACGGCTTGCGCTCGAGGCCGAACTGCCGGGCCTTCTTCGCCAAGAGCCCAGCACCGATCATGACGCTGGGATTGCTGGTGTTCGTGCAGCTGGTGATCGCGGCGATCACGACCGCGCCGTGCTTGAGGATGAACTCCTCGCCGTCCATCATCACGGCTGCGCCATCCTCGGCAAGCGCCGTGGCGGTGGGCAGCGTGGTGGCCTTGGAGCCAGCCTTGAGCTTGGGCAGTGCGCCCTGCCAGGTCTTCTGCATCGCCGGCAGATCCACGCGATCCTGCGGACGGCTGGGACCCGCAAGGCTGGGCACGATGGTCGATTGATCGAGTTCGACCACGGCGCCGTAGGAGATGGGCAGGCTGTCGTCGCGCCAGAGGCCCTGCGCCTTGGCATAGGCCTCGACCGTGCGCACGAGTTCCTCGGGGCGGCCCGACAGACGCATGTAGTCGAGCGTGTGCTCATCGAACGGGAAGAAGCCGCAGGTCGCGCCGTACTCCGGTGCCATGTTCGCGATGGTGGCGCGGTTGGCCAGCGGCATGTCGGACAGGCCCGGGCCGAAGAACTCGACGAACTTGCCTACCACGCCATGCTTTCGCAGCACCTCGGTCACGCGCAGCACGAGGTCAGTCGCCGTGGTGCCTTCCGGCAGCTTGCCGGTCAGGCGAACGCCAACGACTTCGGGAATGAGCATGTAGATCGGCTGGCCCAGCATGACGGCCTCGGCTTCGATGCCGCCCACGCCCCAGCCGAGCACGCCCAGGCCGTTGATCATGGTGGTGTGGCTGTCGGTACCGACGAGGCTGTCTGGATAGAGGACGCCGTCCTTCTCCCAGACGCCCTTGGCCAGGTACTCAAGGTTCACCTGGTGAACGATGCCGGTCGCCGGCGGGACCACGCGGAAGTTGCTGAAGGCCCCCTGCCCCCACTTCAGGAACTCATAGCGCTCGCCGTTGCGCTCGAACTCCTTCTCGTTGTTGATCGAGAGCGCCACGCCGCTGGCGTAGGCATCGACCTGCACGCTGTGGTCGATGACCAGGTCGCACGGCACGAGCGGATTGACCTTGCGCGGATCACCGCCCATGCGCTTCATCGCGCCACGCATCGCCGCCAAGTCGACCACGCACGGCACGCCGGTGAAGTCCTGCAGCACCACGCGGCCGGGCATGAAGGGGATCTCCTCTTCGCCCGGGTTGCGTGGGTCGTAGTTGGCGATCGCACGCACGTGGTCCTCGGTATAGACCCGGCCGTCGAGGTTCCGCAGCACGCTCTCGAGCAGCACCTTGATCGAGTACGGCAGGCGATCGATGTTGCCGATGGCCTTGAGCGCGGCGAGGCTGTAGTACGACTTGGGTCCGGTCGGGGTCTGGAGGGTGGCCTTGGCCTTGAAGGGATCGTGCATGGGTTGTTCCTTGGGGAGGGACGATTCTAGGGCCGTGCCGACCGTGCGTGCGCGCACGCCGGAGTGGCCGAAACCGCTGCAATTCCCGTTCGAACCTGATCAGGCGGTTCCGGCGAGCCGCCGCACGATCATCATGAAGCGCTGGCGCAAGGACGCGCGGATCGCGACGACGATGGCGAGGTAGCCAACCGAACCCGCAATGGCGCCGGCCACGAGCGCCGCACGCGTGGCCGAGAGCTCCGTGAGCGACTCGACCGTCAGCGACGCGAAGAGCTCCTGTGGCGCGAGCCCCAGTTGCAGCACAGCCAGCGGATTGAAGCCCGCGAGGAATGGACCCACGACCGGGATGCGCCCGCCAAGGAGGAGGGCGCAGAGTCCACTCACGATCGCCACCGCTGCGGCGACGCCGGTCGCCGCGAACACACTGCCGATCGTGCCCTTGCTCTGGACGGACCACTGCAGGCCCACCATCACGCAGAACGCGGTGAACGCCACGAGCACGAGCGGGAACGCAATCACCAGCTCCGGCAGCACCAGTGGTGCGCGCACGGATCCTCCGGGCAGCGCCACGAGCAATCCTCGCGCCATGGAGTACGCCACGGCCACGATCACGCCCAGGATCGGCGCGGCGAGCATCGGCCAGAGGTACGTGACGATGCCGCGAAGCTTGCCCGAGAGGTACGCCCCGGGATCGATCGGCGTGGTCAGCAGGATGTCGAGCGAGCCATCCTCGCGTTCCTTCGTCACCGCGGTAGCGCTGGCATTCAAGGCCGCAAGCGCCACGATCACGCTCTCGGCCGCCACCACGATCAGCACGGCCACCGGGAACCCGGCATCGGTGAGCGTGCCGCGCGCATGCAGGATGGCCGGCACGGCAGAGGCTGCCACGCCAATCGCCAGGAACCCCCAGCGCATGACGAGCGA
>CAMDAQ010000136.1 GCA_945888705.1 Singulisphaera sp. GP187 | reverse complement strand
CTCTGCGGCGCTCGCGCGCGCACGGCAAACTTCCCGGGCAGCACCGTCGATCATCATCTGGGTCAGTGCACGATCGCTGGTGCGCCGCTCGAGGTGATCGACCTGCCCGGCATCTACTCGCTCGCGCTGGACCTGCCCGAGAGCGTGCTCTGCGCCGAGTGCATCGACGGCCGACTCGGCACCGTGCCCGATGCCGTGGTGCTCGTGCTCGATGCCACCAACCTGGTGCGCAACCTGCAGTTCGCGAGCACGGTCCTGCGACGCGGCCTGCCGTGCGTGGTGGCGCTCACGATGACCGATGCCGCCCGCAGCGCCGGGCTCGTGCTTGATCCTTCGTCGCTGGCGCGCGATCTCGGCGTGCCTGTCGTCGAGGCCAGCGGCCGGACCGGCATTGGGCTGGCGGCGCTCGCGACCGCCGCGCACGACATCGCCACGCGACAGGCCCCGCCGATTCCAGCCGTGCCGTGCCCTGCTGCTGAACCCGGCACGGCAGCCTGCGCCGATTGGGCGGCGGGCGTCTTCGAGCGCGCCGGCGGCCGCACCGTTCGCGCCGCGGCGGATCCGCTGACCGAACGGCTCGATCGCGCGTTCACTCATCCCGTCGGCGGCATCGCGGCCTTCGCGCTGACGATGGGCCTGCTCTTCACGTCGATCTTCTGGCTCGCGAGCTATCCCATGGATGCGCTCGATGCCGTCTTCGGCTGGCTCGCCGGGGCGGTCCACGATGTGCTGCCAGCGGGGCTCGTGGCGGACCTCGTCGCCGACGGTATCGTGGGCGGCATCGGCGCCACGGTCGTCTTCCTGCCGCAGATCGCACTGCTCTTCTTCCTGCTGGCGCTGCTGGAAGACACCGGCTACCTCGCCCGTGCCGCCCTCTCGCTCGATCGCACCATGCGGCGCTTCGGCCTGCCTGGCCAGGCGTTCCTGCCGCTGCTCTCAAGTCACGCGTGCGCGCTGCCGGGCATCATGAGCACGAGGCTCATCCCGGGTCGGCGCGACCGGCTCGCCACGATCCTCTGCGCGCCGTTCATGAGCTGCACGGCGCGCATTCCCGTGTACGTGCTGCTCTGCGGCCTGCTCTTCGCGGGCGAGCCATGGAAGGCCGGGCTGGCCTTCGTCGGCTGCTATGCGCTCGGCATCGCTGCGGGCCTCGGCACCGCGTGGCTGCTTCGCCGCACCATCCTCGCCGGCGATGGTCGCGCGATGGTCATGGAACTCCCGCCCTATCGCCGCCCAAGCCTGCGCACCGCGTTCCATGTGGCGCGCGATCGATCGCAGCTCTTCCTGCGCAACGCTGCCACCGTGATCCTGGCGATCAGCGTGGTGATGTGGTGGCTCAGCGCGTTCCCCAAGGTCGAACCATCTCGCGAATCGGTTGCGCTTCGCCAGGTGGCCGAGGCATCGATCGCCGCGGGCGACGAGGCCCGCGCGACGGAACTCGCCGCTGCGGCCGATGCGATGGATGCGCAGACCCAGGCACGCGGCAGCTTCGCGGCACGCGTGGGCGACGCGGTGCAGCCCGTGTTCGAGCCGCTGGGTCTCGATCGCCAGCTCACGATGGCCGTACTCACAAGCTTCCTCGCGCGCGAGGTCTTCGTGAACACCGTGGCGATCCAGGTGCAGTCCAGCGACGACGTCGCCGACCCCGGCACGATGGAGTCGATGCGCGCAGCCACACGCGATGATGGCTCGCCGCTCTTCGCGCCGGCGACCTGCGCGTCGCTGCTGGTCTTCTATGTGCTGGCGATGCAGTGCTTGCCTACGCTCGTCCTGACCGCACGCGAAGCGGGCGGTTGGCGCTGGGCGCTGCTGCAGCTGGGCTGGATGAGTTCGCTCGCGTGGGTGGCCGGCGCGATCGCGTACCGACTGGTGGCGGCGTGATGGGCTTTCCCATCGGTGATTGGCAGTTCTGGCTCGTGACCGCTTGCGCGCTGGTGGGCGCGTGGTTCGTCGTGAAGCCCTTCCTGCCCAAGGCATGGAAGCCCAAGACCAAGGCGCGCCCGACGCGCGCTCGCCTGACGATCGGCGGCAAGCCGCCCGAGCAGCCGCTGCCGTGATCACTCGGCGCCGGCGCCGTGCACTCAGAACCTGATCACCGCGTTCACGCCAGCAGCGATCGCGGTATCCACGTCGGGGCTACCACCGGGATTCACGATGACCTGCATGCCGGGCTGGAGGAGCAGGCCGGGTTGGACCTGGAATCCGTACGACGCTTCGATCGCCATCTCGAAGAGCTGCGGTAGGACCGATGGATCCGTGAGCTGCTGCACGCGCTGGGCCTCGCGAAGCTCGCTGCTGAACCCGCCATACGCAACGCCGAAGGAGATGAAGTCCTTGGGCCGGCTGGCCATCGGACCGTACGCCACGAAGCCGCCGAACGCCGAGTACGGCATCGGACTGACCGATTCATCGGGCGCGACCACCACGCTGCCGAACACGCCAAGGTGTCGACCGTCGCCCACGCCACCGAAACGCATGATCATCTGGTCGCCGACCACGTAGAAGCCGTAGCGACCCGATGACTCTTCGGTCGAGTCGTACTCCTGCACATCGCCGCCAAGCGTGTAGCCACCGAACTTCAGGTTGCCGGGCAGGCCTGTCGCACCGGGCGATTGGTTCGAGCGAAGTCCGATCTCCGCGATCGCCAGCGCCGGACCCTTGAGGGAGAAATCAAGGCCATGCTGGTCGGCCTCGTCGACCTCGGGATCTGCATTGAAGATCCCGCCCATCAGGCAGAGCGCATCGCTCGGAAGCACCTTCACACGCGCCCCCCACGTCGTCGCGGGATAGCCGAACGGCCCGGGTGCGTTGTAGAAGAGCGAGAACGGGATCGCGTTGAACGCCACCGACGTGAAGGACCGGAAGTAGTTCGAGCCTGCGAACTCCTGCCCGTACAGGGCATCGATCGAGAATCGCCCCGCGCGCACGCTCACCGCACCGTCGAGCAGGTCCTGCGTGAAGCTCAGGTTGGTGAGCCGGGTACCCGGTGGGGCGACGTCCGCCGACTGGATCGGGAAGACGTTGCCGACCACCTCCTGCGAGAGCTGGTTGCCGAAGTTCCACGACCACCCCACATCGACGCGACCGCCCCGCCATCCCGCGGCCCGCGTGGTGTCGATGCCCAGGTCGGCGCACAGCAAGCTGTAGGTGTCGAAGCCCTGCTTGAGCCCGCCCGTAGGGTTGCCGTACGGATCGGTGATGAGCAGCAGCGTCGGCTCGAAGCCCGCCGCCCAGAGATCAGTGCGCAACCCCCCCAGTCGCCGAGCAGGTAGCCCGACTTGAAGCGCTCCGACGCCGCCGCGCGAGCCTGATCATCAGCCGAAGTCGTGGCAGCATCATCGGCCGCTGCCGGACGGGCGGGCGTGAGCGCCGTCGCCAAGGCAGCGCACAGGCCCAGGCAGGCAGAACGCCGACCCAAGGCCCGCTCCGGACAGCAGGACAACTTGGGCACTGCCTCATGCAAGCTTCGCATACGAGGGCGTGTAGAGCTTCGAGCGGATGAAGGCCTCCATGTCCTTCGGGCGCTCGACACCGGCCAGGCCAAGGTCGAAGACCAGCTTGGCCACCCGCGCGGCCGTGATGATCTCGGCCTCGAGGATGTTCGACTGCGGCGGATAGAGCATGCCCTGCGCCATCATCTCGGGAGTGACCTGGTCGGCCACGCCCTTCGCCGCTTCGATGAACATCGCATCGGGCACGCGTCGGGCCTTGGTGGCGTAGACCGCAAGCCCCACCGCCGGGAAGATGTAGAAGTTGTTGGCCTGGCCGGGCACGAAGGTCTTGCCTGCGTACTGCACCGGCCCCATCGGCACGCCCGCCGCGTAGAGCGCCTTGCCCTTGGACCAGGTGTACGCCTGCTCCGACGTGCACTCGGCGCACGAGGTCGGGTTCGAGAGCGCCAGGATCACCGGGCGGTCGTTGATGCGCGACATGGCTTCGACGACCTTCTGGTTGAACGCTCCGCCAACCGTGCTCACGCCGATGATCGTCGTGGGCTTGATGCTCTCGATCGCCGCGACGAAGTCGCGCGTGGGAGCATGCGGGTGGGCGTACACGCGCTGGAAGTCGAAAAGGTCCTTGCGCGAGGATTCGAGCAGGCCGTTGACGTCGAACATGTGCACGCGGGATCGCGCATCCTCGAGCGTCATGCCTTCCTGGACGAGCGCCGAGCAGAGCAGGTTGGCCAGCCCGATGCCGGCCGAGCCCGCGCCGAGGAACAGGTACCGCTCGTCCTTCAGCTTGGTGACCTTGACCTTGACGGCATTGATCATGCCGGCAAGGGTGATGCCCGCGGTGCCCTGGATGTCATCGTTGTAGACGCACGCACGGTCGCGGTAGCGCTCGAGCAGGTGGACCGCATCGGCGCCAGTCCAGTCCTCGAAGTGGATGCAGCAGTCGGGGAAGACCTCCTGCACCGCATCGACGAACTCGTCCACGAAGGAGTAGAGGTCCTCGGTCGACGGCCGACGCTCGCGCAGGCCCAGGTACAGCGGGTCGGCAAGCAGCTGCTCGTTGTTGGTGCCTGCGTCGAGGTACATCGGCATGAGCACCTGGGGCGGCACGGCCGCCGCGGCCGTGTAGAGCTGCAGCTTGCCGATGGGAATGCCCATGCCGTTGGCGCCAAGGTCGCCCAGCCCCAGGATGCGGCCGCCATTGGTCACGCAGATGAAACGCACATCCTTCACGGGCCAGTTGCGCAGGACCTCCTTCACGTGGCCGCGACGCTTGATCGACAGGTACATGCCGCGCGGGCCGCGGAAGATGTGCCCAAACTTCAGGCACGCGTCGCCGATGGTCGGGTCGTAGACGATCGGCAGGAACCTCGCGGGATCGGACATGAGCGTGCGGTAGAAGAGCGTCTCGTCGTGATCGAGCAGGTTGACGAGGTAGATGTACCGCTCGAGGTCGGTCGACTTGTGCGAGAGCTGCAGCATCACGCGCTTGAGCTGCAGGTCCTCGGACTCGGTCGTGTCCGGCACGAGCCCGATCAGCCCCAGCGCCGCGCGCTCGGCCTCGGTGTAGGCCGTCGACTTGTTGAGTGATGGATCGTGGAGCAGGTCGATGCCAGTCTTGGTGGTCGTCATGGACGTCAAGTCCTGGATAGGGTTCAAAAGCCAAAGACGGGGCGATCCCCGGGGAGCCGAGCACCCAGCATCAACTTCGCGAGCGCGAGGTCAGCCTGGGTCGTGATCTTGATGTTGCGCGGGTCACCCTGCACGACGAGGACCGGTTCACCGAGCCGTTCGACGAGCGAGGCGTCGTCGGTCGCGCCGTCGAGCCCCTGCTGCGCGTAGGC
>CAMDAQ010000135.1:0-5285 GCA_945888705.1 Singulisphaera sp. GP187 | reverse complement strand
GACCTCGCGCTCGATCAGGTCGAGGAACGAGCGCTTCATCGTGGTCGGCGCGACCAGGAGCTTGTGGAACTGCGCCTGCAGCGAGCGCCCCGTCATGTAGTTGAAGAGCCCGACCAGGTCCTCGGTGATCGCGGGATCGCAGGTCAGGATGCCAAGGTCCTCGTAGAGCCTTGCGGTCTTGCTGTTGTAGTTGCCCGTGCCGATGTGGCCGTAGCAGCGGATCGACTGGCCTTCCTGGCGCACCACCAGGCTGGTCTTGGTGTGCGTCTTCAGGCCGATGACGCCGTAGGCGACGTGCACGCCCGCCTGTTCGAGCTTCTTCGCCCACTCGATGTTGCGCGCCTCGTCGAAGCGGGCGCGCACCTCGACCAGCACGGCGACCTGCTTGCCAGCCTCGGCCGCGCGGATCAGGCTGGCGATGAACGGGCTGTCGCCGCTCGTGCGGTAGAGGCTCTGCTTGATGCAGAGCACCTTGGGGTCGCGCGACGCCTGCTCGATGAATCGCTCGACGCTGTCGTTGAAGCTCTCGTACGGATGGTGTAGCAGCAGGTCGCCCTGGCGGATGCGCGCGAAGATGTCGGCTTCGTCATCCTCAAGGCCGGCCGGCGGCAGCGGCGACCACTTGCTGAACTTGTGCTGCGGGAGGTCGAGGTCCGCGACGGCGTTGAGCATGCCGTAGTCGATGAGGCCGTCGACCTCGTAGATGTCCTCGGGACCGAGTTGCAGTTCCTCCATGAGAAAGCGCAGGATGCGTGGGCTGGCGCCGGGCACCACCTCGAGCCGCACCACTTCCGCGAATCGGCGCTTCTTGAGCTTCTGCTCGACCGCCTGCAAGAGGTCCTCGGGATCGGTCTGGTCGGTCTCGAGCTCGGCGTCGCGCGTGACGCGGAACGGCATCACCTGCAGGATCTCCATGCCCGGGAAGAGGTCATCGAGGTTGTGCCGGATGATGTCGAGCACCGGCACGTAGCGGCGGCCCGGCTCGAGTTCGTAGAGGCGCGTGGGAACGTCCGGCACCTTCACGCGCGCGAAGAGGGCCTCGTTCTCGCCTGGCCGGCGGAGCACGAGTCCAAGTGACACGCTCATGTTCGAGATGAACGGGAAGCGGTGGCCGGAGTCGATCGCCAGGGGCGTGAGGATCGGGAAGACGGTGCGACGGAACCACGCCTCGGCCTGGGCCCGCTCCATGGCATCGAGCTCCTCCCACGACATCACGCGAATGCCGGACTCGCGCAGCGCGGGGCGGACCATGTCACGCCAGCACGAGCTCTGCTGGCGCGAGAGTTCGTGCACCTTCTGGCGCACGGCATGGAGCAGGGTCGCGGGCGTGAGCGGCTCGTACGCAGGCTGCGTCTCGCCAGTCTCGACGGCGTGGCGTATCCCGCCCACGCGCTTCATGAAGAACTCGTCGAGGTTGTTGGAATAGATCGTGAGGAAACGCACGCGCTCAAGCAGCGGCGTGCGGGCATCGAGCGCCATATGCAGCACGCGCCGGTTGAACTCGAGCCACGCGAGGTCGCGGCAAAGGAACCGTTCGGGGCTCGTGAGGATCTGCGGTCCCGAAGGGGCGGTCTTCTTGCGGGTGGTGGGCATGTTCAGTCGTGCCTTGGGTGGTAGTGGGCGGCGCAGCCGGTCGCCTCGGTCAGGCGCACGCGCACCACGCGCACGCCTGCTGGCAGCCGCGCAGCGGTTGCATCGGCGATGTGCCTGGCCACGAGCTCGGCCGTCGGGTTGACGCGGTCGAAGGGCGGCGTCTCGTTCAGGTTGCGACTCTGGAACGGGCGGATGACATCATCGACGACGGCCTGCACGGCGTGGAAGTCGCACAGCAGGCCGTCATCATCGAGGCGATCGGCGGTGACGACGAGTTCGAGGTTCCAGTCGTGGCCGTGCAGCGGTTCACGTTCGCCGCGCATCACGATCGCGTGCGCTGCCGAGAAGACCCGCTGGACACTCAGTTCGAACATGGAACCGAGCGAGTATAGCGATGCGGCCTTCGCATTCCGTGCGGCTCCCGGTGCACCTGCGGCGCCCGTGCCGTGCTGCGTTCGCTAGAGTCCGTCACCATGACAGCGCACGAAGCCCCCTTGATGCTGAGCGTGAGCGGTGCCCGAGGCATCGTCGGCACGACCATGACGCCCGAGGTCGCCGCCGCCTATGCGGGCGCGTTCGGGTCCTTCCTCCGCGCGACCACCGGCAAGGCGCGACCTCGCGTGGCCGTGGGGCTTGATGGACGCATCAGCGGACCACCGCTTGCGGCCGCGGCGATCGGCGGCCTGACGTCCACGGGCTGCGACGTGATCGAGCTCGGCGTGGCCATGACGCCGTCGGTCGGCGTGATGATCAGCCACCACCGCGCCGATGGCGGGCTCGCCATCACGGCGAGCCACAACCCCATCGAATGGAACGGCATCAAGTGCCTGGACGGTGACGGCCTTGCCCCCCCGCCGGCGATCGCGAAGGAGATCGTCGATCGGTTCAAGCAGCGTCGCATCGATTGGTGCGGACCACTCGAGACCGGTCGCGTGACGCAGGATCACACGTCGGCGCGGGTGCACTGCGACCGCGTGCTCGCGCAGGTCGACGCCGACGCGATCCGGTCGAGGCAGTTCGCCGTCGTGCTCGACAGCGTGAACGGCAGCGGATGCGAGGGCGGCCGCATGCTGCTCGAGGCGCTTGGCTGCCGGGTGACGCATCTCTTCGGCGAGCCGACCGGGGTCTTCGGGCACACGCCGGAACCGCTCGTGCAGAACCTGGTCGAGCTGGCGCGGACCACGGGCAGCACCCCCGGTGCAGCATGCGGCTTCGCGCAGGATCCCGACGCGGATCGCCTGGCGATCGTGGACGAGACCGGCCGATTCATCGGCGAGGAGTGCACGCTGGTGCTGGCCGCGCTGCGCATCCTGCAGCGCACGGGCGGCGGCGCACTGGCTGCGAACCTCTCGACGAGCCGCATGATCGATGACGTCGCGGCACGGTTCCCGGGCTCGCGCGTGGTGCGCACGGCCGTGGGCGAGGCGAACGTCGTGGCGGGCCTTCGATCGAGCGGCGGCATCTTCGGCGGCGAGGGCAACGGAGGCGTGATCTTCCCGCCCGTGTGCTGGGTGCGCGACTCGCTGAGCGCGATGGCGCTCGTGCTCGAACTGCTGGCGCACGATGGCAAGCCGCTCTCGGCGATCGTCGCGACGCTCCCCCGCTACGCGATGATCAAGCGCAAGATGGAGCTGGCCTCGGTCGGTGGCATGGCTGCGGTCGGGCCAGCGCTCGCCAAGGTCAAGGCGGCCTTTGCCAGTGAGCGCGTCAGCGATGTCGACGGCGTGCGCGTGGACTTCGCCGACGGGTGGGTCCACCTGCGCGCAAGCAACACCGAGCCGATCGTGCGCGTGATCGCCGAAGCAGCGACCGAGGCCCGCGCCAACGAGCTCTGCGACCTCTGCCAGCGCGCCGCTGGCGTGTGATCAGGGGGCGGAGCGGTTCGGCGCGTCCATCCGCCGCTCAAACGACTCCGCTGCTGCCGCGTGGCCCTTGCCGGGCTCGGCGGCTTCCCATTCGCGGTGCAGGTCGCGCAGCGACTCGAGCACCGTCAGCGTGTACGCGTGGGCTGGTCCGTACGAGCGCTCATAGATCGCCAACGCGCGGTTGAAGAGACGATCGGCCTCGCCGCGCTGGCCGCGCTCCCACCGCACCATCGCCAGGTTGTTCTGCGCCTCGGCGACCTCGGGGTGCGCACCCCCCAAGAGCGACTCGCGCATGGCGAGCGAACGCGCGAGCAGGTCCTCGGCCTCGTCGAGCCGCTTCTGGGCCGCGAGCAGGTCGCCAAGGTTGCCCATGCATGCCGCCACGACATCATGTGGACCTGGATGCGCCGCAACAGCGATCGCCAGCGCGCGTTCGTGGAGCGCGATGGCGCGCTCGACCTCGCCGAGCGCGGCCTGCACCAGCGCGACGTTGGAGAGATTGCCGACGATGCCGGGATCGTCGGTGCCCAGCGCCTGCTCGTTGATCTCAAGCGCCGACTCGAGCACGGGCAGTGCGGCGGCCGCGGCGTCCTGGTCGAGGAGTGCCAACCCTTGCTCCGTCAGCGCCGCCGCCACGCTCGGCGACGGGCCCTCGAGTTCAAGGAAGAGATCGGCCGACTGCCGCGCGAGCGCCCCCGCCCGCTGCGGATCCCCCTGCCCGCGCAGCACGCGCGCCACCTCGAGCCGCAGCGCGGCCTCGCTCTCGGCGTGACCCGACAGTTCACCCGCATCGAGCCGCCGGACCGCATCATCGAGCGCATCGGTGAGCAAGACATCGGCGTCGCCGCCATCCATCGGGTTCGCGCCGGCGAGCGTCTGCGTCATGAACTCCATCACGCGCGTGGCATCGCGCTCACGACGTTCGGCCTGCGCGCGCTGCAGCGCGGCCTCGCGCCAGCCCACGAGCGAGACGACCAGCCCGGCCACGAGCGCCACCAGCACGGCGCTGGCAGCGGCTACGAAGCCACGATTGCGCCGCGCCCACTTGCGCACGCGGTACGCGCGGCTCACGGGCACCGCCAGGAGGGGTCGCCCGCCCAGATAGTTGCGCACATCCAGCGCCAGGTCGCTCGCGCTCGCGTAGCGATCCTCGCGGTCCTTGCGCATCGCCTTGAGCGGGATGAGCTCGAGTTCGGAGCGCAGCTGGCGGGCGAGTTCATCGATGCGTCGGCGCATCGCGCGCTCCATGCGCTCGCGCGCCGCGGGGTCCTGCCGCGCCAGCGTCGTCAGCCGCGCGCTCGGCGATGGCGGATCGACCTCGCGGATCGTGCGCTGGATGTGCTGGAATCCCTGCGCACGCAGCGCCTTGGGATCAAACGGCGTGGTCCCGGCGAGGAGCTCGTAGAGCACCACGCCGAGCGCGAAGACATCGGCGCGCGTGTCGATGTCGGTTGCATCCGGCTCCGCCTGCTCGGGGCTCATGTACTCGGGCGTGCCGATCATCTGGCCGATGCCGGTGTGCGCCGACTGGTCAGCGAGCCGGGTCGACAGCGCCTTGGCGATGCCGAAGTCGATGACCTTGGCCACGGCACCTGCGCCCTCGACCTTGCTCACCAGGATGTTGCCCGGCTTGAGGTCGCGGTGGATGATCCCGCGCATGTGCGCGTGCTGGACCGCGTCGCAGACCTGGAGGAAGAGCTCGAGCCGCTCGTGCAGCCCCAGGTGATGCCGGTCGCAGAAGCCCGAGATCGGCTCGCCCTTCACGAACTCCATCGCAAACCAAGGCCGACCTGCCGGCGTGACGCCGCCGTCGAGCACCTTGGCGAT
>CAMDAQ010000134.1 GCA_945888705.1 Singulisphaera sp. GP187 | reverse complement strand
TGCGTGAGCACGCTGCGTGGCGCGAGCTGGGCATCGAGCGAGGTCGTGCTGCTGCCGGGCTTGCTTGAGACGTGGGACCGAGGCTTCGACGCCGCAGGCCAGCAGGTCTGGGGCGCCGTCAGGGGGCCGTACCGATTCGTGCGGATGGGCGAGGGGACGTGAATCGGTCACGCGGCCCTGCTCAAGGTGCGGATCGAATCCTGACCATCCCGCGCTAGGCTTCGCGGCATGGCACCGGGCGGACCAAGCAGCGAGTACGGAAGCGGTCCATTCAAGCCGCGACCTGGCAGCGATGCAGAGACCGGCGGCGTGGTTCCGCCGGCCCCAGCAGCCCAGCCTCCGCTTGAGCGGCCGGGCGATCAGATTGGTCCGTTCAAGCTGCTCTCGTTGCTTGGTGAAGGCGGCTTCGGCACGGTCTGGCTCGCCGAGCGCCGCGAACCCTTCGTGCAGCGCGTGGCACTCAAGCTCATCAAGCCGGGCATGGATTCCAAGGCTGTGCTCGCGCGCTTCGAACAGGAGCGGCAAGCGCTGGCCGTGATGAATCACCCGGGGATCGCCAGAGTGCTTGACGGCGGATTGACTCCGGCGGGCCGCCCGTACTTTGCGATGGAGTACGTCCGTGGGGAGCCCATCACGGACTTCTGTGACAGCAAGAAGTTGGGGATCCGGGAACGGCTGGCACTCTTCGAACAGGTGTGCGAGGCCATCCAGCACGCGCACCTCAAGGGCATCGTGCATCGTGACATCAAGCCGGGGAACATCCTCGCGTTCCAGACCGATGACGGCCGTCCGACCATGAGGGTGATCGACTTCGGGGTGGCCAAGGCGATGAGCCACACCATGGCTGCGCAGACGATCTTCACGGATTCCGGCGTCATGGTGGGCACGCTGGAGTACATGAGCCCGGAGCAGACTGATGCGGCCTCGCAGGACATCGATACGCGCAGCGACATCTATTCGCTGGGCGTTCTGCTGTACGAGATCCTGACCGGCGCACCACCGTTCGATCCCCAGGACTTGCGCAAGCGGGCCTACGGCGAGATCCAGCGCATCATCCGAGAGGTCGATCCCCCGTCGCCGAGCGGCAGGCTGTCGACGATGGCCTCGAAGGATCCGCAGCTGGGTGAGCGGATCGGTACGGCCCGGCATGCGTCGATCGATGAGATGGTTCGCCAACTGCGCACGGAACTGGAGTGGATCCCGCTCAAGGCGATGCGCAAGGAACGACAGCATCGCTACCAAACCGCCCTGGAACTGGCGAACGACATCCGTGCGTACATCGACGGCCGGCCCATCGCGGCGGCGCCCGAATCGGCGACGTATCGCCTGCGCAAGTATGCGCGGCGCAACCGAGCGCTGGTGGCGGGTGTGGGCGCGGTGGCCGCCGCGTTGGTGGTGGGCCTTGGCCTTGCGGCCTGGCAGTGGCGAGAGGCGGTCGCAGCGAAGGATGTGGCCGTGGCCAGTGAAAGGGAAGCCGCCGCACAGTTGGAGCGCAGCAATGACCTGCTCGGCGTCCTCACCACCAGCACGGCGCTTGATGCTGTGCGTCGCAATGACATCACGGCAACGCGCCGCGAACTTGCCCTGCTCAAGGAGCTCGGCCGCGTCGATACATTCCCTGCGCGATTGGCCGCAGCTTGGAGCGACCAATCGCTCGGCGAACCCCTGCGCAGGAATTGGAGCCTGGTCACTAGCGTCGCCTTCAGCCCCGACGGGAAGACGCTCGTAAGCGGGAGCTGGGACAAGACCATCCGCCTGTGGGACGCGGCGACCGGCAAGCCGCTCGGCGAACCTATCCGCGGGCATGAGGGAAGTGTCTCCAGCGTCGCCTTCAGCCCTGACGGGAAGACGCTCGCCAGCGGGAGCGATGACAGCACGATCCGCCTGTGGGACGCGGCGACGGGCAAGCCGCTCGGCGAACCACTCCGCGGGCATGAGGAATCGGTCTCCAGCGTCGCCTTCAGCCCCGACGGCAAGACGCTCGCCAGCGGGAGCAATGACGAGACGATCCGCCTGTGGGACGCGGCGACCGGCAAGCCGCTCGGCGAACCCCTACGCGGGCATGAGAACTTTGTAGGCAGCGTCGCCTTCAGCCCGGACGGCAAGACGCTCGCCAGCGGGAGCTGGGACAACACCATCCGCCTGTGGGACGCGGCCACCGGCAAGCCGCTCGGCGAACCGCTGCGGGGACAGGAGAACATTGTCCACAGTGTCGCCTTCAGCCCCGATGGGAAGACGATCGCCAGCGGGAGCAATGACGAGACCATCCGCCTGTGGGACGCGGCGACCGGCAAGCCGCTCGGCGAACCACTCCGCGGGCATGAGGTCTCGGTCACCCGCGTCGCCTTCAGCCCCGACGGCAAGACGCTCGCCAGCGGGAGCTGGGACAGCACCATCCGCCTGTGGGACGCGGCCACCGGCAAGCCGCTCGGCGAACCCCTACGCGGGCATGAGCGCTCTGTCCACAGCGTCGCCTTCAGCCCCGACGGCAAGACGATCGCCAGCGGGAGCGATGACAGCACGATCCGCCTGTGGGACGCGGCCACCGGCAAGCCGCTCGGCGAACCACTCCGCGGGCATCAGGTCCCTGTCCTCAGCGTCGCCTTCAGCCCCGACGGCACGACGCTCGCCAGCGGGAGCTGGGACAGCACCATCCGCCTGTGGGACGCGGCCACCGGCAAGCCGCTCGGCGAACCCCTACGCGGGCATGAGCGCTCTGTCACCAGCGTCGCCTTCAGCCCCGACGGCAAGACGCTCGCCAGCGGGAGCTGGGACAGCACCATCCGCCTGTGGGACGCGGCGACGGGCAAGCCGCTCGGCGAACCCCTCCGCGGGCATGAAGGCCAGGTCACCAGCGTCGCCTTCAGCCCCGACGGGAAGACGATCGCCAGCGGGGGCGCGGACACGACCATGTGGGACGCGGCCACCGGCAAGCCGCTCGGCGAACCACTTCGCGGGCATCAGGGCCTTGTCCTCAGCGTCGCCTTCAGCCCCGACGGGAAGACGATCGCCAGCGGGAGCGGGGACAAGACCATCCGCCTGTGGGACGCGGCGACGGGCAGGCCGCTCGGCGAACCACTCGGCGGGCATGAGAGAAATGTCTCCAGCGTCGCCTTCAGCCCCGACGGCAAGACGATCGCCAGCGGGAGCGGGGACAACACGATCCGCCTGTGGGACGCGGCGACGGGCAAGCCGCTCGGCGAACCACTCCGCGGGCATGAGAACGGTGTCGATAGCGTTGCCTTCAGCCCCGACGGGAAGACGCTCGCCAGCGGGAGCTGGGACAGCACCATCCGCCTGTGGAGTGGCGTGCCCATCCGCGAACGCGTCGCGCTGTACCGCGCGGCGATGGCCAAGGTCGAACGTGTGCGCTCTCAAATCGAAAGCCGCATCGCCAAGGTCGACGACTCAATCTCGGCGCTTCAGGCGTTCGCCGACGACATCCGAACCGACCCCAGCTTCTCCGGCGACCTACGCACCGCTGCGCTGATCGTGGTGGGCGAGGTCGACTCGGCGCGGCAGGAGGATCGCGCCCGCAAGGCCGCGGAGGCAAGGCGCAAGCGCGCGGAACTTGAGGCCGCTCGCCGCGAGCGGCTGAAGCCCCTGGAGGATGCTCTGAGGAGGAAGGACTTGGCAAGTGTGCTTCAACTCGTGGCTGCCGCCAACCCTGATGATTTGGCCACGATGCCCGCCTCCTTCTGGAACGTACTCGCCTGGCGCGGCCTGACCGAACTCCCTGCCGACTCGCCCGCAAGGGACCTGAAGCAGCTGCTCGCCTACGCCGAACGCGCTGTCGCGCTCTCCGAGCGCAAGGATGGCACGATCCTCGACACCCTCGCCCGCGCTCATTGGGAGCTCGGCGACAAGGCCAAGGCGATCGGGGTGCAGCGCGAAGCGATTGCAGCGCTCACTGCGCAGATCGCCGCGGCGGCAGCCGATACTCCCGCCGAGACCATTCAGCAGCGACAGACCATGCTCGCCGAACTTCAAGCCACGCTCGAGAAGTACGAGCGCGAGGAGCCGTCGGCGCCACCTGTGGCAGGACCAGCGCCGGAGCCTCAACGCGCCCCGATCACCGATCCGTGACACCACGGGCCAGGGTCCGTGTCTGCGTGCCGCCATCGTTCAGTCGATCCAAAGGCTGCTAGCCCACGTGAGCGCCGACTGCAACCCGTCAACTGACCGCACTACGGGCGTTGGCCAGTTTTTGAACACGCCGCGCTAGGCTTCGCGGCATGTCGACGGATGACCCGACCTACGTGGGCGATCTGCCGGGGGATGACGAATCGACCGGCGGCCCTGCCTTCGAGCCAGTCGCCACCGAGCGTGCGGGTGACCAGATCGGTCCGTACAAACTGATCGAGCAGCTTGGCGAGGGCGGCTTCGGCACGGTCTGGCTGGCCGAGCGCCGCGAGCCCTACGTGCAACGGGTCGCGCTCAAGCTCATCAAGGCAGGCATGGACTCGAAGGCGGTGATCGCGCGCTTCCGCCAGGAGCGCCAAGCGATGGCCGCCATGAGCCACCCCAACATCGCCAAGGTCTACGACGGCGGTCTCACTCCTGCAGGTCGCCCCTACTTCGCGATGGAGTACGTGAAGGGTGAGCCCATCACGACCTTCTGCGACCGAGCGAAGCTGGGCATCGAGGACAGGCTGAGGCTCTTCGAGCAGGCTTGCGAGGCGATCCTGCACGCGCACCTCAAGAGCATCGTCCACCGCGACATCACGCCGCGGAACATCCTCGCTTATCAAGTCGAGGGCGAAGGGCCCCGGGTCAAGGTGATCGACTTCGGCTTGGCCAAGGCGATGGGTGCTGGCATCGGTGAGCAGAGCGTCCACACGGGCACCAACAGGATCGTCGGCACCCCGGCCTACATGAGCCCCGAGCAGGCCGACCCGAGCAGCTCCGACATCGACAGCCGCACGGACGTCTATTCGTTGGGCGTGCTGCTCTACGAACTGCTCATCGGCGACTTCACGAGTGCCGAGCAAGCGCGCCTGGATCCGGAGTTCCGCGAGGTCGTGCTGCACGCTCGGCGGATCTGGGCCGGACCCGACCACCCCAAGGGAACGGGCGACGCGGTCTGGCTCTACGTCGAGCAGGCCATGGCCGAGGCGCAGGACAAGCCGTACCGCCAGCGCGTCTATCGCATCTCGGAGCTCGGCGGCGTCCATGCCGGCACCGTGCGCAGTGAAGTGTTCGAGTTCAAGGCTGGCCCCGAGCGCTTCGTGAACTGCTGGAAGGATGGGTGCGCCGCGATCGAGGCGATCGGTCCCGACGCCCTCACGCCGCGCGAAGGCTGTGCGATCGAACTCACGAAGGATGGCGCAACTGGCGGATGGACCGGCAGCACGCATGCGC
>CAMDAQ010000133.1 GCA_945888705.1 Singulisphaera sp. GP187 | reverse complement strand
TCCTTCGGGCTGACAGTCTTTGTCGAGCCGCGGGCGAGCGGATTGAAGCCGGGCATGCCACCCATGCCAGGCTGCATCGATCCCATCTGCTTCATCGCCTGCATGCGCCCGAGCGCTCCCATGCCAGCCATCTGCTTCATCATCTTCTGCATGCCCTCGAACTGCTTGGCCAGTCGCGAGACGTCCTCGGGCTTCGAACCGCTGCCCTTGGCGATGCGCCGGGTCCGGCTCGGATTGAGCACGGCGAGATCGTCGCGCTCGCGGCGGGTCATGCTGTTGACCATGCCCTCAAGACGATTGAGCTGCGTGTCGTCGATGTCGATGCCCTTGAGCGCGCTGCCGACGCCCGGGAGCAGGCCGAGGATCTGCTTGAGCGGGCCCATGCGGCGGATGGTCCTGAGCTGCGAAAGGAAGTCATCGAGCGAGAACTCACCCTTGGCCATGCGGTCGCTCAGGCGCTGGGCTTCCTCCTCGCTGACTTCCTGCTGCGCCTTCTCGACGAGCGAGACGACGTCGCCCATGCCGAGGATGCGGCCGGCGATGCGTTCGGGATTGAACTCATCGAGCGCATCGAGCTTCTCGCCCGTGCCGATGAACTTGATCGGCGCGCCGGTGACCTTGCGAGCGGTGAGCGCAGCGCCTCCACGCGTGTCGGAGTCGAACTTGGTCAGGATGAGGCCATCGACCGCGAGGCGCGCGTGGAACGCCTTGGCGCTCGCGAGCGCATCCTGGCCGGTCATCGCATCGATGACGAGGAGCTTTTCATGTGCACCCACCGCGCGGTCCACCGATTCGAGCTCGCGCATGAGCTCATCGTTCACGTGCAGGCGACCTGCGGTGTCGATGATAAGGACGTCGAAGCCGCCATCCCGCGCAGCCTTGAGTGCGCGCTGCGCGACCTGCACAGCCACGCCCACGGCCTTGCCATACTCCGCGCACCGCTCGGGCTCGCCGTAGTAGGCGCATCGCGCTCCGCCCGACGCGGCCTGCACGCCCTCGGCCACCACGCGGAGCTGCTCAACGGCGGCAGGGCGCTGGAGGTCACACGCCGCGAGCATGACGTTCTTGCCTCGGCGCTTGAGCCACGCGGCGAGCTTGCCGCAGGTCGTCGTCTTGCCTGATCCCTGCAGGCCGCACATCAGGATCACCGTGGGCCCGGGCTCGACCAGCGGGATGCCCGCCTCGGCGGGGCCCATGAGCGCCACCAGGCGCTTGTGCACGATCCCGACCATCTGCTGCGCGGGCTGCAGACTCTTCGTGACCTCGGCGCCGAGCGCGTCCTGCACAACCTCGGCGCAGAACTCGTCCACGAGCGTCTGCTGCACGTCGGCCTCGAGCAGCGCCGTGCGCACCTCGCCCATGACCTCGCGCACGTTGGACTCGCTGATGCGGCCGCGGCCGGAAAGGTTGCGCAGGGCAGACCCAAGGCGATCGGTGAGGCTTTCGAACATGGTCGGCTGATGGTAGCCCGGCTTCGCTCAGCGGCCGCGACGGGCAGCGATCCACGCATGGAGCCGCGCGGCATCCCAGGCGTTGATGACCTGCTCCGGACCGGCGCCCGCGCGGCGGGCGACCTGCACGCCGAACCGAAGCACATCGAATCCATCGCGCCCGTGGACGTCGCAGTCGATCGCCAGCGGCACGCCGGCCTCGATCGCCATGCGGGCATGCAGGTCGCGAAGGTCCAGGCGTGCGGGGTGGGCGTTGATCTCAAGCGCCACGCCGGAGTCGCGCGCTGCCGCGATCACGGCGTGCATGTCGGGCTCAAGCCCAGGGCGGCCATTGACGAGCCGCCCCGTCGGGTGGCCGAGGATGTGCACGAGCGGGTGGCGCACGGCGCGCACGAGCCGCGCAGTGGCCACGTCAGGGGCCTGCTTCAGGCTCGCGTGCGGGCTGGCGACGACGAGATCGAGTTGCGCGAGCACGTCATCGGGATAATCGAGGCTGCCGTCGACGAGAATGTCGACTTCCGAGCCCGCGAGGACGCGGATGCCGCCCACGCGGGCCTCGGCCTCGCGCACGGCGTCGATCTGCCGCAACAGCCTCTCGATGGAAAGCCCGCCGGCCTGCACGCTCGATCGCGAGTGATCGGTGACGGCCAGCGTGTGGAACCCGCGGTCCTTCGCGCGCTGCACGAGCTCAAGGAGCGGCATGGCGCCGTCGCTCTCGGTGGTATGCGCATGGAGCTCTGCGCGGATGTCATCGACGGTCACGAGCGAGGCGTGGCCACAGATATCATCAAGCGGTCGCGTCTCGCGCAGCTCGGGTTCGGCCCAGGCAAGTCCGAGCGCCTGGTAGAGCTCGGCCTCGGTCCGCGAGGCGATCGGCGCGTGACGATCCTGCGGCGCATCCTGGCCGTCGTCCGTGA
This sequence comes from Singulisphaera sp. GP187, assembly GCA_945888705.1. Taxonomy (GTDB): domain Bacteria; phylum Planctomycetota; class Phycisphaerae; order Phycisphaerales; family SM1A02; genus SYIB01. The sequence goes on along the minus strand of CAMDAQ010000133.1, from coordinate 3,006 downwards.
AAAGCCCGTACTCATTCAGCCGCAGGCCACGCTGCTGCGCACGGCCTCGCATGAGGACATTGTGTTCCTTGCTTCCCGTGAAGTACAGCAGTGCGGCGCCATAGGCCTGCTCGGGCACGATGCGCAGGTCGACCTGGAGGCCATCCTGCATGCGGATGCTGGACTTGGTCGGCCCGGTCACCAGCACCTTGCTGACGCCTGGCATCGAGCAGAACGCCTCCATCGCTTTGGCCGCATCCGGCGCGACGGCCACGAGGTCGATGTCGCCGATGGTCTCCTTGCCGCGTCGAAGGCTGCCCGCGAACTCGATCGCGCTCACCACGCCCGTCACACGCAGGTGCGCAATGGCCGACTCGGCGACGGCCAACGCATGATCGATGCGCACCCGCCCCACGGCGGTCTTCAGGAACTCGATGCCGTCGCGCAGATTCTGGATCTTCTTGGGGCCGAAGCCGGCCAGGCCTTGCAGACGGTCCTCCGCAAGGGCCGACTCGAGGGACGCCAGGTCGACGATCCCGCGCTCCTGCCAGAGCAATCGAACCGACTTGGGGCCGACCCCCGGCAGCGCGAGCAGGGCCGGTAGGCCCGCGGGAACCTGCGAACGCAACTCGGCAAGGTCCTTGACGGCGCCGGTCGTGACGAGCTCGATGATCTTCGCGGCGCTGCCAGAACCAATGCCGTCGATCGATGAGAGCGCCTTCGGGTCGGTCCGCGCAAGATTGACGAGATCGACGGTCGACGACTCGGCAGCGCGCGCGACCTTGGTGTGCGCAAGCACGCGGAACGAGTTGGCGCCGGTGAGCTCGAGCAGCACCGCGAGTTCCTCGAACAGTCGCACGATGTCGGCGTTGCCCATGGGGCCTCCTTGAACGACAACGCCCCCGGCGGCGGGGGCGTCGAACGCGACTGGATGGGCTCGAACCATCAACCTTCGGTTTCGTAGACCGATGCTCTATCCAATTGAGCTACAGTCGCAGCGGGGCGGAGAGTATAGCGAGTCGACGCGGCGCACGCAGACCCACATAACCATGGACCTCGAGCGGGGCGATGCGGGATGCTCAGCGCTCTGCATCGCTCGCGACGGCCTCGCCGAGATCGACGTAGCCGTCCACCGTGGTGGCGCTTGCGTCGACGAGCCGGCTGAGGAACGCTGGCAGCACGATCAGGCCGAGCCCGGCCACGACGGCCGCGGTCTTGGGCCACCAGTGCGGCACCGCGACGACCTCTTGGCTCTTGGCATTGGTCGGGTTCACCACGGCCGCGCCCACGAAGCGCAGGTAGTACACCGCGCCGATGGCCGTGTTCAGGAGCAGCACGGCGGCCAAGGACGCCTGGCCACCTTCGAACGCGACGAAGACCAGCACGATCTTGGCCAGCGCGCCGAAGAGCGGCGGCACACCGAGCAGGCTCAGCGCGCTCAGCGTGAGCAGGAAGGCCAGGCCCGGGTGCGAGGCTCGCAGGCCCGCCAGCGACTCGAAGCTGTCGACTTCCTCGCCCTTGCGTTCCAGCGCCGCGAGCACGCCGAAGGTCGCCACGGTCATGACGCCGTAGCCGAGCATGAAGAGGTACATCGCTCCGATGCCGCCCTTGGGGCCGACGATCACACCGACCAGCATGTAGCCGCTGTTGGCGATCGACGAGTAGGCGAGCGTGCGCTTGAGGCTCGTCTGGAGGATGCCGCCGATGTTGCCCAGGAGCATCGTGAGCGCAGCCACCATCCAGAGCACGGCCGTGATCGGCTGCGGCAGGCCTTCGTAGGCGATGCGCACGCCGTCATGATCCACCATGGCGTGGCCCGACCAGCCCACGGCACCGAGCACCGTGATCAGCGCGGAGAAGCCTGCGATCTTGGGCGTGAACGAGAGGAACGCGGTGACCGGCAGCGGGGCGCCCTCGTACACATCAGGCGCGTAGAAGTGCATCGGCACTGCGGCAAGCTTGAAGCAGAGCCCGAGCACGGTGAGGATCGTGCCGAGAAGGGCCGTCGTGCTCAGGCCGGCGCCGGCAGCCTGCTCGGCAAGTGCATCGCGCATCGGCACGAGCTGCATGGTTCCGGTGGCGCCATAGAGCATGGCGAAGCCGTAGAGCGTCACCGCGGTCGCCAGCGCGCCGAGGAAGAAGTACTTCATCGCCGCTTCCATGCTGCGACGACCGGTGCGCGCGACCGCCACCATGATGTACGTGGGCAGGCTGACCAGTTCGAGGCCCAGGAAGAGCCAGATGAGATCCGGCGCGCTCATCACGAGCATGGCACCCGTGAGGCTGAGGAGCAGGAAGGCGTAGTACTCGCCGCGCACCACGCGCAGCGCGTCGAACGATGCTCGGCCGCGCGCGACGGCCTCTTCGTACCGACGATCGATCGATCCCGCCGACACCGCCACCAGGCCGATGCCGATCAGCGCGATCAGCGCCTTGCCGTACTTGCCCAGCATGGGGAAGAGCAGGCGAGCACCCTGGATGCGCTCGGGCGTCCAGACGGCGTCGAGCGCGAGGATCGATCCGACCAGCGCCGCGACACAGACCCAGGGCACGAGCGACCGGACGCCGGTCGAGCGCGACAGCCCAAGCACGGCCACGAGCATCGCCGCCACGAACAGCACGATCTCCGGGGCAAGCAGTGCCACCGTCTGGCTCATGTCAACCACGGTCATCCTCCTTGGGCTCGGCCTGCTTGCGCTCGGCCTTCGCGGCTTCGGCAGCCTGCGGCTGCGACTTCAGCGTTCGCTCGACGGCGGCCGGGTACGGAGCAAGCGTGCGCTCGACCACCGGACCGATCGCTTGCAGCATCGGCTTGGGATAGACGCCGATGAACAGGCACACCAGCGCGAGCGGCACCAGCAGGCCGACTTCGCGGCCGGTGAGGTCACCGTGCCCATCATCATGGCCGTGGCCCGCGCCATGGCTGTCATGGCCGTGCGAGCCATCATGCTTGCCGTGACCGTCATCCTTGGGTTCGCGCAGCGGTCCGAAGACATAGCGGCCCACGAGCAGCAGCATGTACATCGC
>CAMDAQ010000132.1 GCA_945888705.1 Singulisphaera sp. GP187 | reverse complement strand
CTCGAGAGCGTGCCCGAATCGATCCATGGTTCGATGCGCGTGCCACCCCAGTTGATGTCGAGCAGGCCGATCGGCACGCCATCGAGGGCCTGCTGAAGTTCGGTGGCCATGGTCCAGCCCACGGCCGTGACGTCACCGACAGTCTCAGGCGTGCAGGTGCGCCACGCAGCCTGTGCGGTGAAGGCCGGCGCCGACGCGAGCGTGTGCGGCACCTTGATCGCACGGATCGTGGTGCACTTGGCCGCGCGTGCGCGCTCGGCATCGGGATCGCCGCTCCCGTTCACGGTCCATTCCATGTTGCTCTGTCCGCCGCAGAGCCAGACCTCGCCAACCAGGACGTCCAGGATCGACAGGTCGCTTCCATCGCCGGTCACGTGCAAGGATCGAGGCGCGGCGTTCGCGGTCTCGGCTGGCAGCATCACGCGCCACGAGCCATCGCTCCCTGCCGAGCCCTGCTGGGGATCGCCTTCACCCAGGCGCACGGTGACCTGCGCGCCCGGAGTGGCTCGTCCCCACACCACGATCGGCCGATCGCGCTGCAGCACCATGTGGTCCGTGAACACAGCAGGAAGTTCAATGCCGCCGAGCGCCGCGATGAGGAGAAGCGTGTGCATGGTGCACAGGCTATTCGCATGACGCGTCCGGCTGTGCGCGACTCGGCGGACGAACCCGATGACGACGAGGCCTGCTCCGCACAGAAACCGCTGGACCAACGGAAACGAGCGTCGATCGTCAGGGGACGGCGGTATCGCCGGCGGCTTCGCTCGTCTCGCGCGTGCCTTCGGCCTGGCCCGCATGCGGGTCGTCGTCGCTCAAGCCGCGCAGGCCGCGCAGCGTGGGGAAGCGCGCGGCGATCATGCCGACCACCACCAGGGTGCCGACTCCGCCGGAGACCACGCTGAAGACCGGGCCCATCCATCGTGCGACGAGTCCGCTCTCGAAGCTGCCGAGCTCGTTGCTGCACTCGATGAACATGGTGTTCACGGCGCTCACGCGGCCGCGCAGTTCGTTGGGCGTGCGCGTCTGCACCAGCATGTGCCGGATCGTGACGCTGATCGCATCGAGCGCACCGCTGGTGACCAGCGCGAGCGCGGCGACCCAGAAGCTGGTGGACAGCCCGAAGGCGACCATGCAGGCGCCGAAGCCGGCAACGCTCCAGAGCAGTGCGGGCCCTGCGCGGCGGATCGGCGGCCGCGAGGCCAGGAACGCCGCCATGATCAGGGCGCCCACGTACGGCGATGCCTTGAGCACACCGAACGCGAAGCCCTTCTGTCCGATGTGCAGGATCTCGTCGGCATACATGGGCAGCAGGGCGGTCGCGCCGCCGAAGAGCACGGCGAGCAGATCAAGCAGGAGCGCGCCGAACACCACGCGCTCGCCGATGATGAACCGCGCACCAGCGACGAGCGACCGCAGCGTGAGCCCCTCGGTCGCCCGCGGCGCCGGCTCGGGTCGCAGGAATGGTGCCACGATCGCAAGCGAAGCGGTGAGTCCCGCCGCAACCAGATAGAGCTGCCAGGTCGATCCCATCGAATCGATCGCCAGGCCCGTGGCGATCGGCCCGCTGATCGCCGCAGCCTGGAAGAAGCCGCTGTTCCAGTTGACGGCGTTCTCGAGATTGCGGCGCGGCACGAGCAAGGGAAGCAGCGAGCCGCGCGCCGGCCCGGCGAAGGCGCGGACGCAGCCGCTCAGGACCAGCAGCAGGTAGAACTGCCACACCGGCGCATCGTGAAGGTCCAGCCAGGCGAACGCCGCGCAGAGCGCTGCGAAGCATGCCTGGCAGACCATGATGATCCGCGTGCGTTCGAACCGGTCGGCGGCGTGCCCGGCCACCAGCGCCAGCAGCACGACCGGCAATGCCCGGCAGAGCCCCGTGATGCCGAGGGCGAGTGGATCGTGGGTGCGTTCCCACACATCCCACAGCACCGCCGTCGTGAGCACGTGCAGCCCAAGGCTGTTGAGCATGAACCCTGCCGCGAAGCGCCTGTAGTTGGCGTGCTGCAGGGCCTGGAACGCATCGTGCGGCATGGGTGGTCGGCGAGCCTACGGCCACGGCGCCTGTCCGAAGGTTAGCATTGTGAACATGGACGCAACGGACCTGCGCCTGGCCTGTGCACGATGCATGTGCGTGGGGTTCCACGGGCACCACGTCGACGATGCCTTGGCCGACATGCTCGATCGCGGCGTGGGCGGCGTGATCCTGTTCGCACGCAACGTCGAGTCGCGCGAACAGGTCCGCGAGCTGTGCCTCGACATCAAGCGCCGTGCGCGCGGGCTCGTCTACATCGGCGTCGACCAGGAAGGCGGGCGCGTGCAGCGGCTCGTGGACGGCTTCACGGCCATCCCCTCCATGCGAGACGTCGGTCGCGAGGGCCCTGCAGCCGCGGGTCGCTGGGGGCGCGCCATCGCTCGCGAGCTGCGCAGCGTGCACATCGATCTTGACTTCGCGCCGGTCGTGGATGTCGACAGCAATCCCGCGAACCCCGTGATCGGCGAGCGATCGTTCGGGACCGATCCCGGCACCGTCTCCGCATGCGCGGTCGAGTTCATCCAGATGATGCAGCTCATGGGCGTGGGTGCGTGCGCGAAGCACTTCCCTGGCCACGGCGACACCAACAAGGACAGCCATCATGATCTGCCCGTCCTGCCGCACACCATGGAACGGCTCGGCCTGACCGAACTGCCGCCCTTCGCGGCATCGATCGAGGCCGGCGTCGCCAGCATCATGACGGCGCATGTCCTCTTCGAGGCACTCGATCCGGGCGTGCCGGCCACGCTGAGCCGCCGGGTGGTGCAGGGCATGCTCCGCGACGAGCTCGGTTACGACGGCATGGTCTTCACCGATGACCTCGAGATGAAGGCCGTCGCCGATCGTTGGCCGCTTGGCGAGGCAGCGGTGCTGGCGCTCGGCGCGGGCGTGGATGTGGCGCTGGTGTGCCACGAGCACGCGCGGCAGGTCGAGGTCCATGAGTCGCTCGTGCGTGCGGCCGAAGGCGGAGCGCTCGAGCCTGCTCGCGTGCATGAGGCCGCACGTCGCGTGCGACGCTTCATGCAGCGCTTCGTGCGCTGATCATCATCCACCCGCGGGAACACGCGCGCATCAAGCCGCGCGGCGATCCCAGGCAAGCAGCCGCAGGGCGTTGAAGGCGACCACCACGGTGCTGCCCTCGTGCAGCACGACCGCGCCGCCGAGCCCGATGCCGCCGAAGGCTGCGAGCGGCACCAGCACGGCGATCACACCCATGGCGATCACCACGTTCTGCGTGATCGTGCGCCGCGCCGCCCGCGCCAGGCCGATGGCCCATGGCAAGCGGGCCAGGTCATCGCCCATCAGCGCCACGTCAGCCGCCTCGAGCGCCACGTCGCTGCCGCGCGCGCCCATCGCGATGCCCAGGTCTGCCGAGGCAAGCGCGGGTGCATCGTTGATCCCGTCGCCGACCATCGCCGTCGGACCGATCGTGCGCAGCTCGCGAACGCGCTCGATCTTCTGCTCAGGCATCAGGCCGGCTGCGATCTCGCTGATCCCCACCGCGGCGCCGATCCGGTCGGCGACGGCCTGGGCATCGCCTGTGAGCATCGTGATGCGCACGATGCCTGCACCACCGAGCTCGGCCATCACCGTTGCGGCACCCTCGCGTGGGAGATCCTCGAAGGCAAGCACGGCGAGCACGTGGCCATCCTCCACGACGAGTGCCACGGCTTGGCCCCCGGCGCGAAGCGCATCGATGCGATCCTGCACGCGTGCTGGCAGTGGGGTGCCATCCATGATCCGTGGCGACCCGAGCGCACACGCACGACCATCGATCACCGCACGCACACCCATGCCCGGCACGTCAACGACCTGCGCCGGCTCCAGGCGCGGGGCGCTGGCCGTGCGCGCAGCATCGCGGACAGCGTGGGCGTACGGGTGCGAACTGTGTCGATCGAGCGCCTCGGCGATGGCGAGTGCACGCTCATGGGCCGTGGCATCGAAGCACTCGATCGATCGAACCGTCGCGCGGCCGGTCGTGAGCGTGCCGGTCTTGTCAAAGGCCATGCAACGCAGCGAGCCCAGCGTTTCCAAGTGCGCGCCGCCCTTCACCAGCACGCCACCGCGGGCGGCACGTGCGATGCCCGCCAGCACCGCGCTCGGCGTGCTGATCGCGAGCGCACAGGGGCTGGCACCGATGAGCACGGCCATGCCGCGCAGGAAGGCGTCGTCGAAGCCATGGCCTGCGAGCATCATGCCGCCGATCACGGCCGGCACGGCCAGCAGCACGACCGGCGTGTAGATGCGCGTGAAGCGCGCCGTGAGACGCTGCGCCACGCCGCGGTTGGCCTGGCCTTCCTCGACGAGTCGCGCCATGCGCGCCATCATCGTCTCGCCCGCGGCCCGGGCTGCGCGCACCCGAAGCAGCCCCTCGCCGTTGAGCGTGCCGGCGAAGCACTCGTCGCCCGGGTCTTTGCGGACCGGCACGCTCTCGCCGGTCATCGGGCTCTGGTCCACGCTGCTGGTGCCTTCCGTGACCACGCCATCAATGGGAAATCGTTCGCCCGGCCGCACGATGACGATGTCGCCGACCGCAAGTGCGCTCACGGCCACGCGTTCTTCCGTGCCGTCAAGCGCCCGTGTGGCCTCGGTCGGAGCGAGTTCGGCCAGTGCGGAGATGGCGCTCGATGCTCGCTCGGTGGCCAGGCCCTCGAGCCCATGGCTCAAGGAGAAGAGGAACAGCAGGACGCCTGCCTCGGTCCACTGGCCGATGGCGCACGCCCCGATGGCGGCAACCACCATGAGCGCGTCGATGTCGAGCGTGCGTGCCACGACCTGGCGGACAGAGGTCTTCAGGGGATGCCAGCCCGCGATCGCGCACGATGCCGCCGCCAGCAGCCAGCTCCACGATGGCTCGGGATCCACGGCGAGCCCGATGGACCAGTGTGCGATGAGCAGCAGCCCCGCGATGAGCGAAAGTCGAACGTCGCGGTCCGCGATCATGGCACGCAGGAACGAGGCGTGCCTCATGGCACGCGGCCGCGGCTGTCCGCAGCAGGGGGCGCCGCTCACAGAGGCGTCTTCACGCCGCAGGCACGCAGGGCGCACCAGCCGAGCACGCCCTCGAGCACCATGAATTGCCCGGCGAGAATGAGCGAGACCCCGACGATCCACGGCCAGGTGCCATCGACCATGCCCGTGAAGCGCATGGCGACGAGGAAGAGACCCGGAGCCTCGATGAGCGCACCGGCGATGATGCGCGCCTTGCGCCCGCGCTGGTCGATGTTGCACTTCACGGCGCTGCCTCCACTTGGGCCATCGCCTTCGACTGGATCTCGTCGACGATCATGGACATGACGGCGCGGTCCTCCTCGCTGAAGCGGGACTGCGCCATGTACTCGGTCACCTTTTGCGCCAGTGGTGCGATGCCGCCCCAGATGCTGTCGTACGCGGCGCGGTTCTCCGGCGTCGGATCCTGGCGCG
>CAMDAQ010000131.1 GCA_945888705.1 Singulisphaera sp. GP187 | reverse complement strand
TCCATCCGGCCGCCCTCGCCGCCCTGGCCGTAGACGCGCTCCTGCTGCGACTGCGCATGGAACCACGGCAGCCGATGGCGGCGACCGTGCTCCTCGATGCCGTCGTGGGCGATGGCTGTGGTGGCGATGGCGAGCAGGGTCGTGACGGGAATGAACGTGCTGAACATGCGGCTAGCATGGTCGAGCACCACCAAGATCTCGTTCGCTCACGGTTGAGGACGCATGAAGAGTGCTGTCTGCACACCATCCAACACGACAGCGGGCGCACCCTGAGGCACGCCCGCTGGAGGTTGCTCCAGGAATCGTCGGGGATCAGCCCCAGCCACCGAGCAGGATGCCCAGGTCAGCACCATCGGTCGTGCCATCACCGTTGATGTCGCCGGCAGCCGTGCCCCACGCACCCAGAAGGATGCCCAGGTCGGCGCCGTCGACCACGCCGTCGTCGTTCAGGTCGGACGGGTTCGACGGTGCGCTTGGCGCCTGGATCGACGCCGTGACCGAGTTCGGATCGCCAGCGGCACCCGGACGGAAGAGCCCGATCGTCGCATTCGCGCTGGCCGGGGCGACGTTGGCGTCGAACCAGAAGTTGTAGAGCGTGGCGAAGCGCAGGGCGTTGCCGTTGGCGCTCACCGCGAAGTCGCCACCGGTCCAGGTGACGCTGCCGCCCGACACCGAGTTGGTCCAGTCGGCCGCCGCATACGGGTCGCCCGAGTGGTAGTCGATGTCCTTGAAGCCGACGTTGGTGATGGTCGCACCTGCCGGCACCGGCACCGAGAACGAACGGCCCGAACGGTGGGAATTGAGGTTGTGGACCGCGTACTCGTAGCGCCACTGGCCGTTGCCGAGGTCGCGCGCCTTGCTCGAGACGATGAACCGCCCATCGCCCTGCGCATCGGCGAACGACTGGGTCACGGTCGGGTCGCTGGTCTTCCAGGCCTCGATCGCGGCCTTCTGCTGGATCGTGGCGCCGGTGAGCGTGAGCGTGTACGCACCGCTTGAGATCGCACCCACCGTGACCTGCCGGTACGACGCGTTGTTGTTGTCGTTGTTGGCTGCAGCATCCTGCGGGTGGATGTAGTGACCTTCGACGAAGTACACGGCACCGGCGTTCTGGGCCGGGTCGAGGTCGGACGCCCTCACCGCCAGGCGACGGCCGTAGGTCGACGGCGCCGGCGGCATGCCGACGTTGTAGTTGCCGGGGAATGTGCCGGTGTGCGCGTTGATCTCGCTGCGCGTTCCCAGGCCCGACTGGCCACCGTTGAGGCCCGACGAGTAGGGATCCGAGCAGCCGATGCCCAGGTAGTTGCCGGTGCTCGAGGCCTGGCAGCTGCCGCAGAGCGTGCCCTGCAGCGCGGTGAAGCCGTGCTTGCCCCAGCTCATGCCGATCTGCTCGATCTTGCCGCCCTTGAGGCGATACATGTTCATGGGGATGAATGGATGGCGGCTGTCGGGGCTGGCGAACCACTCGAGCTGCGCGTTGCCGATGTTGCAGCTGGTCGTACCGATGGCGTATGCCATGTGGCTGACGCCGTTGATCATGCCGGCGCCGTACTTCGAGATGTCGGGGATCGCGCCCACGATCACGTCGGGACTGCCCGACCCACCACCGCCGCCACCACCGCCGCCGGTGCTGCTGGCCGCGACGTTCAAGCTGCCCGCACCACCATCGCCGCTGCCGTAACCGCCGATGACCACGATGTAGCTCGTACCTGCCGTGAGCGAGGCCGTGAGCGTGCTCTGGTAGTTGCAGGCGTCGTCGTTGCACGCCACCACGCCGTTGGCGGTGTTGCAGGAGTTGAGGATCACCAGACGCGTGTCCCACGTCGTGCCAGTGCAGGTCGAGAAGTCGTAGTTGCCGGTGGTCGGGGGCGTGAAGCTCCAGTAGGCCGACTTGTAGACGGTGTGCGCGCCCGAGCAGCTGCTGCTGGGAACGCTCAGGTTGACGGTGGCGCTCGTCGTGTTGAAGGCGTTGTCGCCCAGCGCGAGCGTGGTGGCCGTACCGCATGTGAACGACGGCGGCAGCACGAACATGGGCACAGCTTCGGAGTGCATCTGGCCGAGCACCAAGGCCAGTCCGGAACCCGTCAGGACGGCCGCGAGGGTGGTGATCTTCATGGGAGGGAATCTAACGCGGATCACATCGGATCCAAGCACGTTCCGGGCATGATTCCGCGGTTCGGCCGTACTCGAATACCCTGAGGCGGGAGCATGATCCGACCGACAACGCATCCTCGAGCCTTCACGCTGATCGAGATCCTGGTCGTGATCGGGATCGTCGTCATCTTGCTCGGCCTGCTGATCCCTGCCATCGGCATGATCACAGCCTCGGCGCGCGCCACGCGAAGCGTGTCCAACCTGCGCAGCTTCGGCACGGCGTTCGGGACCTTCGCCGCGCAGCGCAAGGATCGCATTCCTTGGGAGGGCGAGAAGAACATCGCCGGGATCGCGAACAACCTCGCCGAGCCGAACTTCTGGGCCAATGCGCTGGGGCCGTTGATGGACTCGGATCGCTACGCGGCACTCGTCGAGGATGCGTTCCGTGAACAGCGTGATGTCGCCAGCTGGGCGGGCGCGAACACGGTGTGGGCCGATCCGTCCGCGACGAGCGAGTCGGGGACGCCATGGGAGTTCGGCGAAGCGGGACCCGAGGGCGTGAAGCGCCAGTTCTGGTTCGGCTACGTCATGAACATCCGGCTGAACAACGTCTTCCTGCAGAAACTCGGCCTGCCGGACACGAATCGCACGCTCATGAGCCACGCCCACATCAGCAAGGCCGATCGGACGGTGCTCATGCTCGAGCTCCGCGGCCGTCCGCAGGAGCTGCCACCGAACGACCCGCACTTCACCCGCAACCTCGATCGATCGCAGTGCAGCTGGAAGCGGCTGGCCGCGCGGCATTTCGAGGGCGGTCACCTGCTCTTTTCCGATGGACACGCGGAGTGGGCGCTGAATCGCGACGTCACCACCAACGCACAGGGCAGCCGCGATCCGCTCACGCCCGACGGCGACTGGAACACCGAGAGATTCATCTTCGAACCGCAGGGGCCGGCGAGGAACTGAGCGACGCGCCGCGCATCCCACGCCACGATGGGTGTCTCGGTCGCTGCCAGCCAGACCGCGTCGGCCACGCGCATCCGCCGCAACCAGCAGGCAAGGCCCTGGCCGCGCGCGATCGACTCCAAGTGCTCCAGGGGTCCCACAGGCGGCTGCGCCCGATCGGGGACCAACGGCGGCGTCACGAGGGCATCGTGATGGACGCCCGTACCGCCGAGCTGACGCCTCAACTCACCCATCAAGGCGTGGGTTGCGGCGTGGGAGGCGTGGATCATGGTGGAGCGGTCCAAGTTCGGCCTGTGACGCGGGGCAACGAACGGCGGGTGCTTCAGGTTCGGAACAGCGGCAGATTCGGACGGGTGGCAGCACGGCGCGCCTCGATGCTTCCGCGAGGAAGGGCCGCCCCGGGATCATACGGCTTGACTTCTTGCAAGTCCGCCATTGCGCGGGACTTGTCCTTGCTCTTGGCCACACCCATGGCAGGGTCACGCGTCCCGCGAGTAGTTCCCGGGACCTCCATCCATCCCGTTTCGAGAGAGGAAAAGCATGGTTTCATATCCACGAGCGTTGCTCGTGGTGGCGACTTCCCTCGTTGCCACCGCCAGCGCGCAAGCCGAGATCGTCGGCTCAGTCTCAAACTTCGCATGGATTCGCAACGGCGTCGCGCTCGATGAGCGGAATGCCATCTGCAGCGCGTTGCTCCCGGAGTTCTACCGAGCGTTCACGCCTGAAGCCGGCGGCTATGCGGCCTTCAGCGTCGACCTGGGCGAGAACTCCCTCTCCATCATGTCCGACATCTCGGGCATCCCGCAGATCACGCTGGGTGGCACGCAGACGGTCCGTGTGATCCTGCCTGTGGACGTCGTGATCGAGTCGTTCACACTCGTCGGCGTCACGTCGGTGGCCGGCTTCTCGCAGGACGATCTGCAGTTCGAGGGGCGAACCCTGCTCGTCCGCATGAACGGCAACACGTTTGCCAGCGGCGGCGGGACCATCAACATGACCTTCAGCTACGTGCCGGCACCCGGTGCGATGGCGCTGCTGCTCGCTGCTGCGGGCATGAGCGCGCGACGTCGTCGCGGCTGATCGTCCAGGGGTTGCTTGCACTCGTTGCCGTCGCGCAGACCAACATGCGCGGCGGCTTCTCCTTGGCTTTTATTTTCGAAACCTATATCCTTGTTTCCACACAGCGAATCGGCGAATACCCGCCGAACCGCGGAACAGCACTCCGAGTTGGAGAATCCATGTACGGAAAGCAGACTGAACGCGCCATTGGGGCCCTGAGTCGACTCGCTGAAGTATGGGACGGCGGCACGACCCGCCTGTCCGCGATGCAGATCGCCGAGCAACGCGGCCTGCCCGCGCCGATGGTGGCCAAGATCCTCTCGACGCTCTCGCAGGCCGGCATCGTCGCCGGGGCGCCAGGGCCCGGCGGCGGCTACGCCCTCGCACGCCCCCCTGCCGAGATCACGCTCAAGCAGGTCCACGCGCTCTTCGAACGCGAGAACCACAGTCACATCTGCCCGTTCGGCGGCGGCGTGTGCGGCGTCGGCGATCCGTGCGCGCTGCATGACAGCCTCGTCGGCATGCAGAAGGACATCACGCGGTTCCTGCACACGACGACCTTCGAGATCTTCCGCGCGGCTGCGCAGGATCAAGGACTGAAGCCAACCGCGCGATCGACACAGGTCACGACGCCACGAGAGAGCTATCGCGCACCCGAACGCGGCAGGAACTGAAGTCCCGGCATCTCGTGCATCATCGGACCTGGTCCTGGCCAGGTTCGGGACCAGGCTCCGCACGATCCGACAACACAGCGAGGCGCCCATCGGCGCCTCGCTGCACAGAAGACTTGACGATCGCTCGGGTCAGTTGATGGTGACCTGAACCCACGCGGTCCACGCCGAAGAACCCGTCGCGTTGAACGACTGGATCGCGTAACGCCAGCGGCCGGAGCCGGGGGCGTTGGTGATCTGGGTCACGTTGGCGCTCGTGGTGGCGATCACGGTCTCGTTGATCCATGAGCCACCGACCCGCTGCTGCCGCTTGATGCGGAAGCCAGTCTCGTTGGTCGACGTGTCCGTCCACCGCACGGTCACCGTCGTGCCGGCGAGAGTGGCCAAGGGACTGGTCGGAGCCGACGGCAACGTTCCGCCGGTCGTGATCGTGATCGTGACCGTGGCGGATCCCTGCAGCGATCCCGAGTCGGTTGCACGCGCCGTGATGGTGTGCGTGCCCGCGACGAGGTCCGTGCGCGTGAACGTGGCACCAGTGCCGATCGTCCCCTGCAGGCTCGACGACCAGGTCATGCTCGCGCTCAGACTGCCGTCCTGGGTGTCGTTGGCCGTGCCGGTGAACGTGATCTCCGTGCCGACCGTGAACGAGCCGCCGCTGCCGGGTGAA
>CAMDAQ010000130.1 GCA_945888705.1 Singulisphaera sp. GP187 | reverse complement strand
CGGTTCATCCTGGCGGGGCCGTAGGCGCCGCGCGTGACAGATCCTGCACGACCGGCGCGGGTGCGCCGAACTGCAGGTAGTGCACCACATCCTGCTGGTCCAACCAGCCATCGCCGTTGAGGTCGCCCACAGCAAGGTGACCCATGCCGGCTCGACGCAGGTCCTTGACCTTCACGCGCTCCGCCGGTGGATCGTTCCAGAGGCTGCCGCACGTCTCGCTGACCTGGAAGAAGTGCAGGCTGATGAAGGCGAGGTCGGCGTTGCTGATGGTGGCATCGGCGTTGAAGTTCGACACGGCAGCAGCATCGACCACCGAGCCGCGCACCGAGACGAACAGCGCGAAATCGAGGATGTCGACCTTGCCGTCATCGTTCGAATCGCCCTGCCGGAGCTCGGCATCTGCCGTCCACCGGTTGCCATCCTGCGTGGCCAAGCCGGCTTCGGCCAGCGAGTGGGCCACGTCCTTCACCACGATGCACGGGGGCTGCACCGACGCAGGAATCGCCACGCCCTCGATCGTGCCGTTCGGCCCCGAGCAGGCAACCTGCACGATCTGCGTGTCGTTGCCGACCGTCACGCGGATCGAGCGCGTGCTCGCCCCGGCAAACGACCCGCCGAGTGAGATGCCCAGGTCGATCAACTGCTGATCCAGCACGGTGATCTCGCGAGTCACGACCGTTCCATTGCCGAGCGTGTCGGTGCTGGTCGCTGTGATCTCCGTGACGCCGATCGGGAACAGGCCGCCGGCAGGCCACGCCGTGAGCATGCTGCCATCGGGCAGGTCGATCAGCAGGCTGATCGAGCGAGCGCCGTCGCAACCATCGGTCGCCGTGAGCGTGGGCGCCGCGATCACGGCACCCACGATGGAGCCCGCGTCGCAGGACAAGGTCTGGGTCGCGGGCAGTCCCTCGATCGCCGGTCCGGCACCATCGACCCGTAGCGCGCCCAGTGCGGCGCCGGTCACCGAGGTCGACTGCCCAGCTGCCGTCCCGAGCGAGCTCGCCAGCCCACCGATCGTCGTGAACGACACGATCGAGGCTTGGTTGCACGCCTCGCCGCCTGAGACGACCGCGAAGTCGATCTCGAGCGCGTTGAAGGACGAACCGATCGCCGACTCGCTGCTGGCCACGTGGCGGATCGTGCCCAGGACCGGATTCACGGTCTGGTTGACGATGGTTTGGAAGGGCGAGCCATTGGGAATGCGGAGCTGGCTCACCTGGACCACAGCCGGATCGAACGCCAGCGAGAGCCTGACTTGGTTGGCGGGCTGGATTGGCGCCGTGCAGCTGACGCGGACGGTCAGCGTGGACGCCCCACCGAACGAGGATCCCCCGCCAACCACCTGCAGCGCCAGGCCCGGCGGGGTGTCATTGCAATCGGCGATGCCGTTGCCATTGGCGTCGGTGTCAGGCGTGCCGCAGCCGCACGAGCCCGCGGCGGTCTTGTTCGGGTCGTTGGGGCAGCCGTCGTTGCAGTTCGGGGTGCCATCGCCGTCGCTGTCGGTCTCCGAGACACCGCAGCCGCAGGCACCCGCTGCGGTCTTCTTGGGATCGTTCGGGCAGCCATCGTTGCAGTTGGGTGTGCCGTCGCCGTCGCTGTCGGTATCCGCCACGCCGCAGCCGCATGTGCCCGGGTTGGTCTTGTTCGGGTCATTCGGGCAGCCGTCGTTGCAGTTGGGCGTGCCGTCGCCGTCGCTGTCGGTATCCGCCACGCCGCAGCCGCACGCCCCCGCCGCGATCTTGTTGGGATCGTTCGGGCAACCGTCGGTCGCGTCCGCCGTGCCATCGCCATCGGCATCGGGCACCGGCACCACATCAACCGATACGCTCGTGAAGGAGCCGGTGTCGAGGTTGAGCGCATCCGCGAAGCGGATCGTCCAGGTGCCAGCGACGGCACCGCCGTTGATCGCTGAGTCGAGCTGCTGGCGTGCCCCGGTGAGTGAAACGCTTGGGAAGTAGTTGCCGCCTGCAATGGCGACCGTGGCACCAGCAGCGCTCGCCGCCGTCCAGATGTTGCCCGTTGCTGCGTCATTGAAGACGTAGGTGCCGTTGTAGTCGCTGCTGTCCCCCTGCGAGGTTCCACCCGTGAATCCCGCGCGCGCGACCAGAGGCACCGTGATCCCACCAGGCGTGATCACGCTGATGCTGACATCGCCGCACCAGGTGTGCGTGAGCCCGGTGATGGTGACCGAGAGATCCTGGATCCCAGCAGTCACTGTATTGGCCGGCACGGTGAACGTGCGATCGAGCGGGGTGATGACGGGCGGCGTTGCATTCGTCGCATCGGGGATCGATCCACCCGACATCGTGTAGCTGACGGCCGTGTCCACGCAGTCAGCGACACCGTCGCCGTCGGTGTCTGTGAAGCCTTCATCGGCCGTGCCATCGCAGTCCTGGTCGATGCCGTCGCAGAGCTCGGTGGCACCGGGGAAGACCGAGGCTGCGCTGTCGTTGCAGTCCGTGCTGGTGGCCACGTAGCCCGAAGGCGGAGTCGATGTGCAGGCCGTGGTCGTCGTGCTGCCGCCGAAGCCATCGCCATCGGCATCGAGGTAGTAGGTCGCAGGAGAGGTCAGGGCCGCATTGGATGGGCAGCCATCGACGCAGTCAGCGGTGCCATCGCCGTCGCTGTCGGTGTCCGCCACACCGCAGCCGCACGCTCCTGCAGCTGTCTTATTCGGATCGTTCGGGCAGCCATCTTGGGAGTCTGATGTGCCATCGCCGTCACTGTCCAGGTCAGAGCGAATGCCAATCGTCACGGTGGCGCTCGTCAGCGTCGTGTTGTTGCCGCTGTTGCGGTCCTTGACGGTCAGCGTCCATGTGCCCGCGGCAAGACTGCTGGCGAACGCAGAGGCAAAGGTCGAGCGGTTCCCGGTCAAGGCGGCGCTCGGGAAGTAGTCGGCAGAAGTGAGGGTCGCGGTGGGCCCGGCAGCAGTTGCAGCGGTCCACAGACTTCGGCTGCTGCCATCGATGAACCAGTAGGTTCCATTGACGTTGGAACTGTCACCAGTGCCCGTGCTGCCGGTTGCACCGACTCGGCTCAAGACGGTGGCTTGCGTCCCATCCGGAGCGGCTAGGAAGACCTCCACGTCACCGACGTTGTCGTTGACGAGGCCCGTCAGCGTCACGCCCACCCACTCCACACGGGACCCGGTCGGTACGGCGCTCGACGCGATCGAGAAGGTCTTGGCCTGTCCCGTCGAACTGTTGTTGGGGATGCTCCAGCTCGAGAGCGTCGAGGAGAACCGCATGCGCTCGACGCGCAGGTCGTTCATGTAGACCGTGTTCGCGCTGCCAGCGTTGGCCACCGTGATCCGTACGCCCGAGATCGACGCCGCAGATCCTGCGAGCGTTCCAGTTCGAGCGTAGGGAGTGCCCGCCGCATTCAGGTCGAACCCGTAGCTCGAACCGCCCCTGAGCGAAAGCGAAAGCAGAAGCGCATCGTTGGTGGTCGAGACGCCGCTCGACACCGTGCCTGACGAGTCGATCACCTGGTAGCTGGACTGGCCGCCCACGTACTGGAAGGTCAGGGCGGTCGCCGTACCGTTCAGGTACTCGACCTTGAGCGACGCGCCCGAGTTGATGGCGCCATGCTCGAGCCGAAGGCTGATCACCTCGCCGGGGACAGCCGCGGTCGTAAAGGTCCTGGCCGCCGCGATCGAGGTGTTGCTGGTGGCGTTGGCGGCAAGGCTCCACGCCGGGTTGCCGATGGCGACGGTGGCCGTCGATGAGGTGGTCACGCCACTGGCGACCGAGCCGGTGCTCGTGATCGACCAACCATCGGAGCTCGGGTTCGAGCCCAGGTCCGCCATCGCGCTGAACCGAGTGCGCGAGGACCTAGGGAACGGCACCCCGGCGTAGAAGTCACCGGAGTTCGAGTCAGCGTCGACAGCTCCGTCATCGCGGCGGCGAATCGAGGTCGTGCTTGACGGCGCTGCAGCCACCGTGCCTTCCGGGCAGTTTGCGTTACTGCCGTAGCCGACCTTGTCGACCAGCGTCGCGCTCAGGCTGGCACAGTTGTTCGAGGTCCCGGTCTGCGCCGCGGTCAGCAGCGCGATGTTGCCGGCCGTAGCGGCTAGATCGACCAACGTGCCTGCCGCATCGGCGTCGTATTCGCTCCCGTTTACGCCGCGCGCGCCGACGCGCACCAGCAGGTACCCCTTCGCGCGGATCACGGTGCCAGTCGGCAGCGAGACCTGATTCCCGCCGAATGTTCCGGTCGTCGAGGCGTAGCTCAGCGTCCATCCGCCGACATCGACATCCGCACTGCCGTTGTTGAAGAGTTCGACGAAGTCAGCGTTGAACTGCGCGCCACTGTTGCCACCGCCGCCGTAGATCTGGCTGATGCGGACATCGTTCGCGGCGTTTGCCGAGTGCGCCAACAGGAGCAGCATCACGGCGACCATCCAGGCACGTGCGACCCCCGAGGCGCGGTGAACGATCACCGCATGCCATCGGCATGGCGCAAGGTGGGATGGACGACTTGGCATGGAACGACCCAGCAACAACTCCTGAGCGCTAATAACCGTCGGGAAAACACTCACTCGCGGAGGTGACATCTATAGCACGCAAGGTTGTCCGACCAAGGATCTGTCGCTCAGAAGGAGTGACAAAGCGACAATCCGTCCGCAATGAATGCACCCTTGCGCTCCCTTAACAAAGACCCATTGACGGCAGAATCTTCTGAAGCTCCTTGCCTTCACCCGGTTTGGCGACAGGATCCTGCCTCCTCGTACGTGTGTGCCATTCGGCCGTACTGATCGGTTTTGCACCTCAACCAGGATTCCCCTCATGAAGCCCCAGAAGTTCGTCGGTCGCCCGACTATCGCCGCCGCGACGCTTTTCGTGACCTCGGCAACGTTTGCCGGGTCGAACCTCTCGCTCACCGCCTCGGATGCCACCATCGGCGTCGGCCAGAAGCTGGTCGTCACGGTCGGCCTGAACGGCGCTGCCGTCGACGGCGTCGCAGGCCAGTTCATCCTGAGCTACGACACCAGCAAGCTGTCGCTCGACTCGTCGGGCGGTGACCACTATTCGCTGGTCAGCGGTTCGCCGCTCGACCTCGAGCTGTACGAGAACAACAACGCGGGCGCGGGCATCTACTCGCTGGCGCTCGGCACTCTCTCGGGCACTGGCAACGCCAGCCTTTCCGGCGGTTTCGTCACGTTGACCTTCACGTGCTCGCAGGACTTCTGCGCTTCGTCGGGACTGGTGTCCTTCACCAGCGCTGGCGGATCGTCGTCGGGCCTCTCGAACGCTGCGGCGGCCTTCATCACGCTCGACAGCGCCACCAATCTTGGTTCCGTGACCCGCGACACGGTCGCTCCGTCGCTCGTGAATGTTCCGGCCGGCGTGTCGTACTGGGCTGATGCCGACGGCTCGAACGCCGCGGCCGTCTCGATCACGGCTCCGACCGGATCCGACTCGTGCGACAACAGCGTGGATGTCACCTACGCGCGCAACAGCGGCTCGGGTCTTTCGAGCTTCGCGGCTGGCGGCGTGACGACCAT
>CAMDAQ010000129.1 GCA_945888705.1 Singulisphaera sp. GP187 | reverse complement strand
AGCTTGCCGAAGGCGAACGCGGTCGCATCATCCACACCGCGCAGCACCGCGTGGTACTGCGTCTTCTCCTGCACGGTCTCGCTGCGGAAGTCGGCACGGGCTTCTTCGCCGTAGAGGTCGACGCGCCGTGCCTGGTCGCGCTCGTCCTTCTGCTTCTGGATCAGGTTGACGCGGTCCTTGATGGCCACGATCGCTTCGTCGCGCTCAACGGCCGGCATGCCACCGACGGTGACGATGGCACCGAGCACGTCGGCCCACACGGCCTTCCACGTCACGAGTGCAGCCTGCTTGCGGCGATCACGTTCCTCGAGCGGGAGCTTGAGCCAGGCACGACGGCCTCCCGCCGCCTTGACCGCTTCCGCTGTGGCCTGCTGCATGGCCCAGTCGCCGTTGATCGCGCTCCAGTGCAGCGCCACGTCGTAGCTCGCTGCATCCTCGGCGAGCACGCGGCCATGCCGATCGACGATCGTGCCGCGCAGCGTGGGCAGGAACTCATTCTGCTTGACGCGGCCCATCGCACGCTCGAGTCGGTCAGCGTGCTCGACGACCGACAGTCGCCAGAGCTGCGCCAAGAGACCCGCGAAGACCACCAGCAACGCGATCGACAGCAGGACCAGCCTGCGCTGGAACATGCCGAACTGGCCCGATTGGAGCATCGTCATCTCTCGCTGGCCTCCTTGCCGTGCGACCGACGCACGGAGTGTACGAGCCGCTCGCCGGGCCGTTCAACGGGAATCGCTACCATTCGCCGCTTTCCCCAAAGGGCACCCACCATGGAATGCGGCATCGTCGGACTCCCCAACGTCGGCAAGAGCACCCTCTTCAACGCCCTCACGGCGGCGGGGATCGAGGCCGCGAACTACCCCTTCTGCACCATCGAGCCCAACGTGGGCGTGGTGAGCATCCCCGACCACCGGCTCGACGTGATCCAGGGGTTCATCAAGACCCAGAAGGTCATCGCGGCCGCCATGCGGCTGGTCGACATCGCCGGCATCGTGAAGGGTGCCAGCGAGGGCGCCGGCCTGGGCAACAAGTTCCTCAGCCACATCCGCGAGGTCGACGCGATCCTGCACGTGGTCCGCTGCTTCGAGGACGGTGACGTGCTCCACGTGGATGGCGGGGTCGACCCGGTCCGCGACATCGGCACGATCGAGACCGAGCTCATGCTGGCCGACCTGCAGTCGATCGACGGCATGCTCGAGAAGGCGCGCCGCACGGCCAAGAGCGGCGACAAGGAAGCGATCGCCAAGGTCGAGCTCCTCGACCGCTGCCGGGCCTGCCTCGATGACGGGCGCCCGATCCGCAGCCTTGATCCCACCGCCGAGGAGACCGCCATGCTGCGCTCGCTTGGCATGATCACCGCGAAGCGCGTGCTCTTCGTGGCCAATGTCGACGAAGGCGACCCCAAGGGGAACGGTCCGCTCGTGCAGAAGGTCCGCGCCTACGCCAAGGACAACGGCGGATCGGTCGTCGTGGTCTGCGCCAAGATCGAGAGCGAACTCGCCGAACTCCCCGAAGCCGACAAGAAGGAGATGCTGTCAGGCCTGGGGATGGATGAACCGGCGCTGGCCAACGTCGCGCGCGCGGCCTACCAGCTCCTGGGCCTGCAGAGCTACTTCACCGCGGGCGAGAAGGAAGTCCGGGCCTGGACGATCCACAAGGGCTTCACCGCTCCGCAGGCCGCAGGCGTGATCCACACCGACTTCGAGCGTGGCTTCATTCGCGCCGAGGTCTACACGGTGAAGGACCTCCAGGAGCTGAAGAACGAGAAGTCCATCCGCGAGGCCGGTCGCATGCGTGCCGAGGGCAAGTCGTACGTCATGCAGGACGGCGACGTCTGCCACTTCCTGTTCAACGTCTGATCCACCGGAACCCGCACCGCGACGTGGCCGACGCCCTGCCGATGCCCATCGGCCGGCGCGCCGCTCAGTCGAAGTCGACGTCGAGCGCGATCGCCGCGTGCAGCCGCTCGAGGTAGCGATCGAAGGGAATCTCGACCGCACCGAGCGCGAGCACGTGCGGATTGGCGTACTGCGAATCGACGAGCGTGAATCCACGGCGGCCCAGCCGCCGCATCAGTGCGGCGAACGCCACCTTGCTCGCGTCGCGCGCCCACGGCTCGCGGACCGTGAACATGCTCTCGCCGACGAACGCACCGCCGAGCGCCACGCCATAGAGGCCCCCCGCGAGCCGATCGCCCACCCACGCCTCGACCGAGTGCGCCAGGCCGAGCTCGTGGAGATCATGGAACGCCGAGCGGATCCGCTCGGCGATCCAACTGCGGTTCTCGTTGGAGCGATCGGTCGCGCACGCGGTCACCACGGCCTCGAAGGCGGAGTCGATGCGCACCTCGAACGGACCGTTTCGGATCGTCCGCGCGAGGCGCTCACCGGGCTGCCACGTTGCGGGCTCGAAGATCGCGCGCGGATCGCACGTGAAGTAGTCCACGCGACCGGTCTCCGGATCGGCCATCGGGAACGCGCCTTGCGCATACGCCGAGAGCAGCATCTGCGGCGAGAGATCCGCTTCCGGTCGCGATCGGTTCACGAGGGCATCATCGCGCGCGGTGCGGTGGCGCGCCAGCATCGTGCCGCACGTCTTGGACGATCGCTCGGTCCAGCATTCCGGCGCCTGCCTCAACCCGCCGACACAGGCTTGGGCCGCAGGGCATTCACCTCACACTGCTGACGCAGGCTTGGGCTTCGGCCGGCTGATCACGCGCACTTGGGCGAACTGCCGGTGCCCGCTCGTGCCGCTGTGGTGTCCGTAGCCGGACTGGCGCGCGCCGACCCACGGCGAGCCGCTCGCTCCGCCGCAGCCCTGGTTCACGCCGACCATGCCGATGTGCAGGCGCTCGGCGACCTCGCGAGCGCGCTCCTCGTCGCGACCGAAGACCGCACCGCCGAGGCCGTACGGTGAATCGTTCGCCAGCCGCACGGCCTCGT
This sequence comes from Singulisphaera sp. GP187, assembly GCA_945888705.1. Taxonomy (GTDB): domain Bacteria; phylum Planctomycetota; class Phycisphaerae; order Phycisphaerales; family SM1A02; genus SYIB01. The sequence continues at coordinate 2,603 of CAMDAQ010000129.1, read as the reverse complement.
CGATTTCGCGGTAGGTCATGATGCACGCCACAGGACCGAACGTCTCTTCCTGCATGATCGGCATCTCGTGGGTGACGCCGGTGAGCACGACGGGCTTGACGAAGTTGCCGCCGCCGTCACCACCGCACTCGACCGTCGCACCGGTGGCCTTAGCCAGCGAAACCTGCGCCAGGACATGCTCCTTCTGGCGCGCGTTGACCATCGGGCCGATCTGCGTTCCCGCCTGCATGCCGTCGCCGACCACGAGCTGCTGCGCACGGTCGATCACGGCCTTCGTGAAGGCGGGCGCGATCGAGTCATGCACGTAGATCCGCTCGGTGCTCACGCAGACTTGGCCCGCGTTGCGAAAGCTGTTGCGCGCGGCGAAGGCGGCGGCGGCATCGACATCCGCATCGGGCAGGACGACGAGCGGATCCTTGCCGCCAAGTTCGAGGATCAACCGCTTCAATCCCCCTGCCGCAGCCTGCATGATGTGCCGACCCGCCGAGCGGCTGCCGGTGAACGCGATCAGGTCGATCGGTGCCGCCACGAGCGCCTTGCCCTGCACCTCGTCACCGATCGCGACTTGGAGCACATCGGGCGGCAAGACGGCCATCAGGCACTTGGCCCACTCGAGCGCGCAGAGCGTGCTGAGCTCGCTCGGCTTGAGGATGACGGTGTTGCCGGCAAGCAGCGCGGGCACCACCGTGTCACTGCACATGAGCACCGGGAAGTTCCACGGCGTGATGCAGACCGCGACGCCGAGCGGTGCGTAGAGCATCGTCGTCACGGTGCGCTCGTCCTCAAGCGTCTGTGGTCGAAGTGCCGCGACGATCTCCGCGCAGGCATCCTCGAGTCCGCTCGCTGCGTAGTTCGCTTCGCCCTTGGCTTCAGCGATCGGCTTGCCCATCTCGCGCGTGATGAGTTCGCCGATCGCGCCGCTGCGTTCCTTCATCGCCGGCCCGGCACTCGCCACGAGTCGCGCGCGTTCCTCGAGCGGGATGGCGGCCCAACTGCGCTGCGCCTGGCGTGCGCGGTGCACCATCAGCCCGATCCCCTCAAGGGACGTGGATTCGAGTTCGCCGACCAAGTCGCCCGTCGCAGGATTGGTGATGCGCAGCATGCGGTCGATCGTAGAAGCGCCATCATGCGCCGTCGGTCGACCCGAGCCCTGCCATGCCACGACGCCGGGGGGGACGGGATCACGCGCTCGGGTGGCCTGCCGTGCCATCAGCGAGGTCATAGCGATGAGGATCATGGTTTTATCGGATAGTTCATCGTCGGCGGCGCTTGGGCATCGCCCACCGTGGACGAAACGGCTGCAGCCGAGCCTTGCTCCCGTCAGGGCTTCCCTTGACCCCATCGCCTCGCTAGCATCTCCCCTCCTCATTCGAGGGCCGTTGGTGACAGCAACCGATCTGGTTCTGGCGCCACATGGGGTTCCAACGCGGCTTGCGGAACTCCAGCCTTGAGGATGCCGCGGATCGGCCTGGTGCCTGCCGCGTCAGCAGTTCGCTCGTTGCACGCGCAGGGCATCGCCCCTGACACGACTCGTCCATACCATCAGGTCGGCCTGAACCAGGCCCATTGGCCCGTGGTGTAACGGTAGCACAGGAGATTTTGATTCTCCTTGTCCTAGTTCGAATCTAGGCGGGCCAGTTACCCCTCCCAACCTGATGGCCGGACCGAAAAGGAACGCGCCATGACCACGAACGCACCCGCCGCCGTCATCCTTGCCGCAGGCAAGGGAACGCGCATGAACAGCGACCTTCCGAAGGTCATGCACCCGGCATTCGGCCGCCCGCTGGTCGAGTGGGTCGTGCTTGCGTGCCGCGAGGCCGGCGTGGGCCGGATCGTGCTCGTGGTCGGCCATGGTGCCGACGTGGTGCGCGCGCACTTCGCGGGTCAGCAAGACATCGAGTTCGTGGTGCAGTCGCCGCAGCTGGGCACGGGCCACGCCGTCGACCAGTCGCGCCCGCTGCTCTCGGCCGAACCTTCGCGTGAACTGCTGGTCCTCTGCGGCGACGGGCCGCTGATCCGGGCCTCAACGCTGCGCGCGCTCCTGGCCGCACATCGATCGGCCGCCGCCTCGGCCACGCTCGCCACGAGCGTGATCGATGAGCCAACCGGCTACGGTCGCATCGAGCGAGATGCGAACGGGCGGTTCCTGCGCATCGTCGAGCAGAAGGACGCAACCCCGGCCCAGCTCGCGATCCGCGAGGTGAACCCGAGCTACTACTGCTTCACGGCCGGCGATCTGTTCCGCACGCTCGCGCGAGTCGACAACAAGAACGCCAACGGCGAGTACTACATCACCGACACGTTCGGCCTCCTCCGCGATGAGGGCCGCACCGTCGCGGTGGTGGACGCCGTGCCTGCATCCGACGTCCTCAGCGTGAACACCCCGGCGCAGCTCGCCGACGTGAGCGCGATCCTCGAAGGCCGCACGGCGGCGGGAGCCCGAGCATGAGCACGACCGACCGCGACGGCCTGAAGATCTTCGCCGGCAGCACCGGCCGGGCGCTCGCGCAGTCGATGTGCGCGCACCTCGAGCTGCCGCTCGGCCAGGCGACGACCACCGTCTTCCCCGACGGCGAGCTGATCGTGAAGCTCGAGGAAGACGT
>CAMDAQ010000128.1 GCA_945888705.1 Singulisphaera sp. GP187 | reverse complement strand
GTGCCGCGCTCGTCCGGAGCGACCGAGCGGTTCCGAGCTGCGCGGCCTGCGGAGTCGCGAAGGCGGCACGGTGTGCGACCATCGGATGCGGGTGCCAGCTCCGCCGAGCGACGCAGGAGGAGCGCGCGCGGAGCCGGGTGCAGCGCGCGCGTCCGCGCAGCTCGCGACCCGAGGTCGCGGGAGGACGAGCGCGAGATCGCGAGGTCGACCAGCGTGGGTTCGCCGCGCGCGTCCGCGCACTCACTTCGACAGGAGCAGGTACAGCAGCAGTCCGTTCACGAGCACGCTGGCGCCCAGGCCGATCGCGATGCCGAGCGTGACAGGATTGGCGAACGCGCTCGGCGGTCCTGCTTGGCGCAACTCCGCGGGTGCAGGGGCGGTGTCGGCCGCTGCAGCGAGCGACCCAACGTCGAGGGGCTTGCGCGCGTGGTGCGGGGCCTCGCCCTTCATGACGAGGTCGATGTCCTCGATGAGTTCCTTCGCGGCCTGGTAGCGGTCGCGGGCGGGCTTGGCCATCATCATCTCGACCACCTCGGCGCATCCGTTGGAGATGCTGGGCACCAGATGGTCCGGCGGCACGAGCGCATCCTTGAGGTGACGCTGCATGACCTCGTTGGGGTTCTTGCCCTCGAAGGGAACTTTCCCGGTCAGCATGTGGTAGAGCGTGGCACCAAGACCGTAAATGTCGGCCGGCGGCCCGATCTCGGCAAGACCGCGGATCTGTTCGGGGCTGATGTAGTAGGGCGTGCCGAAGGCCTTGCCCGTCTCGGCTGCGGCGGCTTCCTGGTCGCCCATGGCGCGCGCAAGCCCGAGGTCGGCAAGCTTGACCACGCCGGTCGAGGTGATCATCAGGTTCTTCGGCTTGATGTCACGGTGCACGAAGCCACGCTCGTGCGCGTGCTCAAGCGCAAGCGCCACCTGGCGGATGATCGCCAGGGCCTCCTTCTCAGGCAGGCGCTTCTTCGCCTGCATGCGATCGAAGACCGTGTCGCCATCCACGTACTCCATGATGAAGTAGTGCTGCTCGCCGGCCTGGCCCACGTCGTAGGCCCCGACGATGTGCGGATGGTTGAGCTTCGCGGCAGCCCGGCCTTCCTTGTAGAAGCGCTCCACGAAGATGGGATCGGAAAGGTGCTTCTTGGCGATGAACTTGATCGCGACCATGCGATCGAGGCTCACTTGCCGCGCGAGGTAGACCACGGCCATGGCGCCGGCGCCGAGCTTGCGCACGAGCTGATAGCCGGGCACGCCTCGATTGGCTGCGGCAGCCCGCTCGCCCTCGGTGTCCGCCTTGATCCGGCGCAACTGGCTCATGGTCACGAGCTGCTTGGCCATCAGCACCTGGACGAGGGCCAGCGGCTTGGCCGGATCTGCACGAGCGACCTTCACGCACTCGGCGACCTCCTCGCGGGTGGCCAGGCCACGCTCGATGACCGCGCGGGCCCACATCGTGTCCGCGTTGCCGGCGGATGAGCCCGAGGCCCCCGCGGCGGAGGCGCCGGGACTGGTCGATGGTCGAGGTTGCTGTGGTCCCGGGTCGGTCATGGTGCGTGCGGTGAGCGCGGGACTATATTCGATCGCAGCGACGATCTCGTCGCCCCGATCCATGGCCCTCTGCCTCGCCAGTTCCTCGCCCCGGCGCCAGCGCATGCTGCGGGAGGCAGGCATCGACCATGTGATCGCGCCGCCGCCCATCGATGACGCCGTGCTGCCCGAGCGGCTCGGCGATCCCGCGGGGTTCACGATGGCGATGGCGCTGTTCAAGGCTGCGCAGGTCCAGCCAATCGGTGCGGATGGCTGGGTGCTCGCCGCCGACACCATGGCTCACGACGGCGATGCGTTGATCGGCAAGCCGCGCGACCGCGCCCACGCGTGTGAGATGCTCTCGCGGTGGCGTGGCGGAGCCCACGATGTCTGGACCGGCGTTGCGCTGCTGCAGCCATCTACTGGACGAAGGTGGATCTTCGCGGATCGTGCCCGAGTGACCCTGGGTGACCTCGCCGATGACGCTCTTGATGCGTATCTCGAATCGGATGCATGGCAGGGCAAGGCGGGTGCCTACAACTACGCCGATCGTGTCGATGCCGGATGGCCGCTCGCGTGCGAGGGCGATCCATGCACGGTGATGGGACTGCCGATGAAGCGGCTCGTGCCGATCCTCATGCGTCTGTCTGGCCCCGGGAGATCGACGTGCTGACCTTCGGAGCGATCCACATGGCGCCCACCATCACGATCCCGGTGGCTGCCGCGCTTGCTGCCGCGATGATCGTGTACCTGCGGCGTCTCGCTGCGGCCGACGTCCCACGCTGGCGTCGCGCGCTCCGTCAATCATCGATGGTGCTCGGCCTGCTGATGCTGCCCCTGCTCGTCGAGGGGTTCTCGCTCATCGACCCGGACGTCACGCCCCGGCCGTACGCGTTGGTGTGGCTGGCCAGCGGCTTCCTGCTCTTCGTCATCGTGGTGCTGACGGCGATCGACATGCGATTGAGCTGGTCCATGCACCAGCGCGAACTCGCACAGCTGCGGGCCGAGCGCGATGCAGCCTTGCGCGCCCTCTCCGGCCGAAGGACCAAGCCATGAGCACGACCCGCCCCGTGGCCGCGTGGGCGATGCCGCTCGCCGTCCCTGCGAGCCTTGCGTATGGCACTGTCGTTCGGGCCCGCAACGCCATGTGGTCGATGGGCCTCGGCGTGGGTCGCGCGTCCAAGCCCGTCGTCAGCATCGGCAACATCGTTGCTGGCGGCACGGGCAAGAGCCCGATGTCGCGCTTGGTGGCGCAGTGGATGCTCGATGCGGGGGTTCGGCCGCTCTTGGCCACGCGCGGCTACGGCGCGGTGCAGGGGATCGCCGACGAGGTCGAGGAGTTCAAGGCGCTGGTTCCCGGGGCGGCGGTGGCTGTCGATCCATCGCGCCGTCGCGGTGTTGCCTCGGCAGCGGCGAGTGGTGAGCGTTTCGACGCGGTGCTCCTGGATGATGGCTTCCAGCATCGGGCGCTCGCGCGCGATCTCGATGTCGTCCTGATCGATGCCCAGCGGCCCTGCCTTGATGACTGGCTTCTGCCGGCAGGTTGGCTGCGCGAGCCGGTGTCGGCGCTGCGGCGCGCGGGCGCCATCGTCGTGACGCAGGCGGATGATGTCGATGACGCGCTGTCGGCCCGGATCGAGTCGATCGCGGGGCGAGCGCCGATCGCCTGGTGCCGCCTCGAGCCCCGCACGCTGGACATGCACCGAGGAACGACGGTAGCCGAGCAGCCCTTTGCCTGGCTCAAGGGTCGCAGCGTGGTGGTCTGGGCCGGGCTCGCGAATCCCGAGCGCGTGGTGAGCGCGGTGCGAGCGCAAGGAGCGAGCATCCGGGCTGCGCCGAGGTTGCGCGACCACCAGCCGTACGACCAGGCCTTGCTCCGGCAGTTGCTGGAGCAGGCCAAGGGCGTGGACGCGATCGTCGTCACGGGAAAGGACTGGCCGAAGCTCGCCGGCCGGATCCCGCCGTTCGCGCCGCCGATCGCGGTTCTGCGCGCAGGATGGCGGTTTGCGGCCGGGGAAGCCGCGCTGCATAGCACCATTCTGCGAGTTGTAAAGCCAAATCTCCGCGGAAGTTGAGTGGCCGTGGACAAGCGTTCGAGCCTTGACTCGGGACGCTCGTCACCGCCATACTCACCCTCGTGGGGAGTCCCGCGCGTGGAGCGGGGCCCGGGTGAGATCCAGCAGACAGAACGAGGCACCTCCATGGCAACGACGACGAAGAAGGAGATCGTGGACCGCATCGCCGAGCGAACCGGCATGAAGCGGAACGATGTGCGTGATGTGGTCCAGTTGTTTCTCGACGCGGTGATCGATGAGCTCGGCCATGGCAATCGACTTGAGTTCCGCGACTTCGGCGTCTTCGAGGTCAAGGCGCGTGCCGCGCGCATGGCACAGAACCCAAAGACCCTCGAGCAGGTCCAGGTCCCCGCCAAGCGCTCAGTCCGCTTCAAGGTCGGCCGCGTGATGCGTGACCGAGTCGATGCAGAGGCCGCCGCCGTCCTGGCCACCAACGCCTGATCGGCCGATCGCGATGCCCCAAGGAGCCAAGGAACGGCGTTCACGCGCCCCGCGCGAACGGGTCGAACTTGATCGTGGCGCCCTGGCACGTCTTGCCGATGCGCTGCCGCCGCAGGCCCCCGAGGTCGAGGCTGCGCTGCTCGGCGCGCTGCTCCACGATCCGCGCCTGACTGGCGACGTGCTGCAGGTCGTGCGCAGCGCCGAGGAGTTCGTCCGGCCGGCGCACCGCACGATCTACTCGCACATGTGCGAGCTCTACGAGCGCTCCGCGGCGTTTGACATTGTGCAGTTGCAGCAGCTGCTGCGGGACCGTGGCGTGTTCGATGAGGTCGGCGGGCTCGACTACCTCGTGTCGCTCGCGGAAAGCGTGCCCAGCGCGACCAACGCGATGGAGTTCGCGCGCGAGATCCGCGACAAGGCGACCTTGCGCGAACTCATCGATGCGTCGGGTACCACGCTGCACGAGGCGCATACGAACGCCGAGGATGCACAGGGCGTGCTCGAGCAGGCCGAGGCGCGCATCTTCGCGATCAGCCAGCGCCGCGAGTCGACGCACGCCAGCGATCTGGCCACGCTGCTCAATGAGGCGATCGAGCGCATCCAGTCGCACGATGGCAGCGCCACCACCGGCGTGCCCAGCGGTTACGACGATCTCGACCAGATGACCAGCGGCCTCCAGCGCGGCGAGATGGTGATCCTGGCTGCGCGTCCATCGATGGGCAAGACGGCCTTCGCGCTCAACGTGATGCAGAACGTTGCTCTTGCCGGCCAGCCGGTGGCCTTCTTCAGCCTCGAAATGAGCCGTCAGCAGCTCGTGCAGCGCATGCTGTGCGCGCAGGCGGGTATCGACAGCCAGCGGCTGCGCCGCGGCACGCTGCGGGCGGAGGATTACGACCGGGTGCTCGCTGCCTGCGATGAGCTGCGCAGCGCGCAGGTCTACATCGATGACTCGCCCGGCCTCTCGCTCATGGCCTTGCGCAGCAAGGCGCGCCGTATGGCCGAGCGCTTCGGCATCCAGGCGATCTTCGTCGACTACCTCCAGCTCATGTCCTCGGGCACGCGCGTGGAGAGCCGGCAGACCGAAGTGAGCGAGATCAGCCGCGGGCTCAAGGCCACGGCGCGCGAACTCAACGTGCCGGTCTTCTGTCTCTCGCAGCTCAATCGCGCAGCCGAGCAGCGCGAGGGCCACCGCCCGCGCATGAGCGACCTTCGCGAGTCAGGCAGCATCGAGCAGGATGCCGACGTCATCATGATGCTGCACCGCGAGGAGTATTACCACCTGCAGGATCCCGACTGGGCGGCGTCCAATCCCGATCGAGTCGGCATCGCGGAACTGATCATTGCCAAGCAGCGCAACGGGCCCACCGGGACGGTGAACCTGGTGTGGGACAGCAAGTCGACCGCGTTCCGCCCCTGGAGCCCGGCCGCGCCGCCCGGCGTTCCGGTGCGCGTGTTCGAACCGCGGCCGATCGACGATCTTCCGGTCTGATGGCGGCGTATCCTCCGCCGCGTGCA
>CAMDAQ010000127.1 GCA_945888705.1 Singulisphaera sp. GP187 | reverse complement strand
GTGGGCACGGTCAACCGGGTCAACGGATCGACCTCCGCCACATCGCCCTTCACCGAGGGACTTGCAGGGATGGACCCAGTCGATCTGTACGAGATCGACATCACGAGCCCAGCGACCTTCACCGTCGTCACGGGGCCCGAGTTCGATTCGCGGATCTTCCTCTTCCGCAAGGAGGGATCGTCGTGCAGCCCGCTGGCGATTCCGGTTGCCGCCAACCATCGACGACTGCCTGGTTCGAACGGCTCGGAACTGAAGGCCATTCCCGGCCTTGCTGCGGGCACCTACTACCTGGCGATCTCCGGGGCCCCGGCGATCCCGCGCGGTTGGGTGAGTGCGGGCAGCGGGGGCTATTCGCTCGTCGATCTCTTTGCATTCCCTGCGGATGGGCTCGGCACGCAGTTCCCGTTGGTGGCGGGCGCATCACTGGCTGAATGGACCACACCCGTGGGAACGGCCACGGGTTCCTACAGCATGACCGTCAACGGCATCACGCCGAAGGTCGCAGCACTCTGCTCCGACGCCGGCCGCGCGCTCGATGGCGTGAGTGCGTTCGATCTCACTGGTGGCAGCACCTCGCCCGAGACGTTGCCGATGGGCTGTGAACCCGGCGTCGCTGGCATGACCCGCACCATCTGGGTGCGGCACACAGCCACATGCGATGGCGAGCTGACGATCGGCGTTCAGCCAACCAGCCCGACGCAGAGTCCGCTGGCGATCGTGGCGTGGCTGGGCTGCTGCGACCAGCGAATCCCAGTCGGCTGCGATGTCGCTCCCACGAATGCCGGTCAAGCCATGACTGTCTTCCCGGTCCGTGCTGGCGACAGCGTGCTCGTCGCGATCGGTGTGCGGATGACCTCCAGCACGCTGCCGCCGGCAGTGACCGGCGACCTCTTCATCGAATGCGCCACGACCTCGGCCTGCGGTGACGAGCGGGCCGGCTCATGCTTCAGTCCGCACGACACGCCGTTCTGCAATGCTGGTGACTGCTGCAGCGCCGTCTGCGCACTGGATCCCTACTGCTGCGCCGTCATGTGGGACGACACCTGCGTCACGGGTGCCATGAGCGTCTGCATCGAGACGGCACCGAGCCCCGACATCAACGGTGACGGCAACGTGGATGGCAACGATCTCGCGCTGCTCCTCTCGGCGTGGGGCACCTGACCGCCGATCGGGCGGACCTACCATGGCGCCCATGCATGACGATGCCCCGACCGGCGGCATGACCACGCTCGGCGCGACTGCGGCGCACGACGCACTTGCCTGGGCGCATGCCCTGGTGGGCTCGGAACGTGGTCGTTACCGCATCGTGTCGCTGTGCGGCATCGGCGGATTCAGTGCTGTGTTCGAGGCCGAGCAGCTCGCACCGGTGCGGCGGCGCGTGGCGCTGAAGATCCCGAATCCTTCCGTGCGATCGCCTGCTCTCGATGCGCGATTCCAGGACGAGGCCCAGTCGCTTGCGTCGATGCGCCACCCGGGCATCGCCACCGTGCTCGATGCAGGTGTGCTGGCTGGTGGTCTGCCGTTCATGGCGATGGAGTTCGTGGAAGGCCGGCCGTTCGACGACGCGGCCAACGACCTGCGCCTGCCGCTCGACCAGCGCATCGCGCTGCTGGCGAGCGTGTGCGATGCGGTGCAGCATGCGCACACCAAGGGCATCGTGCACCGCGACCTCAAGCCCGCCAACGTGCTGCTCGAGGTGAGTGACCGTGGCGTGCGTGCCAAGGTCATCGACTTCGGCGTCGCGGCACTCATCGATCATGACGTCCCGTCCACCGACGAGGCCCACGGCACGCCGGCCTTCATGAGCCCGGAGCAGCTCGCGGCGTCCGGCGACATCGACACGCGTGCCGACGTTTGGGCTCTCGGCGTGATGCTCTTCCAGCAATTGACCGGCGTGCTGCCATGGCTGCCCAGCGGCGAACGTGCGCTCGATGCGGAGCGTGTCTCGGCTGCAGCACTGCCCCTTGCGAGTGCGCAGTGGGAAACCCTCGGCTCCGAGCAGCCGATGCTCCAGTCGATGGAGGCCACGCGTCGTGCAACGACCGACCGCACCCATGCGGCCGCGATCGGCGGCGATCTCGAAGCCATCTGCGCCATGTGCCTGGCTCGGGATCCCGAGCTCCGCTACGCCAGCGCCGCTGCGCTCGCCGCCGACCTGCGCGCATGGCTGCAGCGGGATCCTGTCGCGGCGATGCAACAGAGCTTGCGCTATCGCATGCGCTGCATGGTGCGCAAGCATCCGCGGACGGCCTTCGGGCTCGGTGTGGCTGCCGCCAGCACTGTCGCTGCGGCTGTCGCACTGGGCGTGCTCTGGCAACAGGCTCGCCGCGCCGAGGCGACGGCGGTCGTCAGCCGTGATCGAGCCCAGCGCACCCTCGACACCTTCCTCTCGAGCCTGCGGGCAGCGGATGCACTTGCTGCCTCGAACGATGCGGCGGTCACGATCCCGGCGCTGCTCGAGCGCATCGAGTGGAATGCGCAGGCCGACCTGGCCGAAGACCCCACAGCGCTGACGAGCGTTCGCGACACGGTGGCGGTCGTCTACCTGGCGAACCAGGATTTCCAGGCCGCACGGCGCAACCTTGATGCGGCGATCGCGACCCATCGGCAGATGGTGGCGGCAGCTCCCGATGAGGCCGCACGCATCCGTGCCAACCTCGAGCTTGCGGAGTCGCTGCACCACCTCGGCAGGGCGCGCTGGCTCCTGCAGGATGTCGCTGGTTCGCGCGAGGCTTTCGTCGAGAGCCTTGCGTTGCGCGAAGCGGCCGATCCCACTGCGATCGAGGCGATCGCCGACACGATGCAGATGGTGAGCGCCGTCGAGGAGCGCGCGGGCAACCTGGCACGAAGCGATGACCTGGGTGACCGATCCATCGCGATGCTCAAGGATGCAGGTCGGCAGGGGAGTGATGCGCATGTGGCCGTGCTGATGACGCGCGCCAACACGCTGCTGCGCTCGGGCCGCACGGGCGAGTCGATGGACCGCTTCGCCGAGGTCGCCCGCGTGCTTGCGACGGCGGGGCGACCGGATGATTGGCGCGCCGGCCGCGCACTGAGCCAGCTCGCGCTGCTGCAGGCGAAGTCGGGCGACCCGATGGGTGCTCTGCCCAACTACGAGCGTTCGCTTGAGATCAGCGCCCGGCGGTTCGGCGCTTCGCACCAGCTCGTGACGAGCATCCATCACCGGATCGCCGAGCTCGTGCTGCAACAGGGCGTCGCACTCGACCGTGCTCGTGATCACGCCGTGCTGGCGATCGATGGTCGAAGGCTCGATGGCCGCAGGCCGCTCGACCTGGCAGCCAGCCTCGAGCTCGGGGCACGCATCGAGCGCGCACGCGGCGATCGAGCGCAGTCCATCGCGCTGCAGCGCGGTGCGCTCGATGTACGCCGAGCCGCGAACCCGATCGGCGATGCATCGACGATGGTCTGCACGGCCACGCTGGGTGACTGGCTTGCGCAGGATGGGGCGTGCGACGCCGCGCGGCCGACCCTGCTCGAGGCGATCGAGCGTGGCGAGCGGTTGGCAGGCACTGGTCCAACGGTCGACGCAGCGCTGGCGGCGGCGCGCACGGCCCTGGCTCGATGCACTCAGCCCTGAGTGGCGCCCCAACGCAGCGCGGCCTTGGCCACGCGTGCACCGAAAAGGCGTGCCGTGTCGCGGTCGCCAACCGGTGGCGTGAGATCAGGCCCCTTGTCGCCATCGGACTGCGCCATCATCCCGGTCCAGGAACCAATGCGATTGATGCGCGTGTCGCCGCTGCCGCTGGGGAAGATCCCTTGGCTGACCCACACCATGCTGTGCTGGCACGCAAAGGTCATGATCGCATCGAGGCAATGCAGCTTGTCGCCCGAGAGGCTCGCACTGTTGGTGAAGCCAGCGGCAAGCTTGTCGCGCCAGCCTTGGCGGTGCCAGATGCCGCCGGTGTGATCCATGAACTGCTTGAAGTCCGCAGTCACGGTGCCCATGAAGGTCGGGCAGCCGAAGATGATCGCCGTGGCCTCGTGGAGGTGCTTCCAGCCGGCATCCTTCTCGTGATCGCCGTGCGCCGGCAGGTCGCTGGTCGGCACGAGCACGGCATCGATGCCCTCGACGCCGGCTGCGCCCGCATGGATGCACTCGGCGACGACCTTCGTGTGGCCGAACTTGCTGTGGTAGACGATCGCGATCTTCATCGGTGTGCTCCTGTGGAGCACGCACTTCGCAGCCCATGCAGCGCGGATGCATCCGACTCAGCGAGCGGGTGCGGGCTGCGCGGCGGGTGGCGCGGCATCCGATGCACCAGCGCGACGGCCCGCCCACTCCACGCCACCCTTGAGGTGACTGCGGAAGAGCGGCTCGGCGAACGATTCCTTGGTGTGGCCACCGCCGGTGTACCAAGCGCGACCCTTGCCGACCTCGTGGCACCAGGTGGTCGGGTGGTCCCCATCCATGCCGCCGCCGGTGTAACTCGACTCATCGAGGCTCGCGAGGATCATCATGCCCTTCACCGAGCGCGGATTCGTCCGGTAGACGTACCACTCGTCGGTGCGCTTGAGCTCGGCCGGCCAGCCCGCCATGCTCGGATGGTCCTTCGACTCGTTGCGCACGACCGCTTCCTGGATCGCAGGATGGGTCTTGAAGTACGCACCGACGAGCCGACCGTACCACGGCCAGTCGTACTCGGTGTCGCTGGCCGAATGCACGCCGACATAGCCGCCGCCATCCTCGATGAAGCGCTCGAAGGCCTTCTGCTGTGCATCGTCCAGGACATCGCCTGTCGTGTTCAGGAAGACGACCACGCGGAATCGCTCGAGGTTCGCTGGCGTGAACGCAGCGGAATCCTCGGTGGCCTCGACGACGCAGGTGGGCGCGAGCAGTTCCTTCATCGCGGCGACGCCGGTCTCGATGCTGTCGTGCCGGAAGCCCGCGGTCTTCGAGAAGATGAGCACACCGGCCTTGGACGGCACGATGGGAACCTGCGACAGGGTAGGTACGCCCTGCACGCCGAACGTGGCGGGGTCAGCCGGCCCTGCAGTCCCTGCAGGGTGCGATGCGTCCAGCACCGCTGCGCCACTTGGCGCGCCGACGACCGCCACGACGAAGCCCACTGCACCGATGGCCAGGGACGGCGGAAGCGCGACCATCAAGGCCTCGCGCACCGTTCCCCAGGCCCGCTGTGCAGCGCCCCACGCGATCCGTGACGTGAAGGCAGCGGCCATGGAACGAGGGTACGAGGCCCATGCGCACGCAGGGGCGTGCTGCAAGGTTGTCCACAGCGACGGGGTCCTTGGAATCATGGCGCAGGAATCACGTTGACCGCCGTGATCGCGGGATCCTGCACGAGCTCAGCGAGTCGGGCCGGGAGTGCTCGACCAACCACCACGCGCGCCGCCTCGTTGATGCCCGGCTCCGAGAGCCGCGCTGCGAGTGCGCCGAGTGGGGAGTTCTCGGTCACCGCGATCGAGACCCAGACCGAGCCATCGGGCATCGTGCTCGACGATGTTGACGGCCGTGCACCAAGGAGCGCCGCGCGGAAGAGCTCCGCACCCAACAGGTCCCATGCGCGATCGAGCTCAGCGGTCGTGAGCGGGCGCGCAACACGCGCACGCGTGGAAGTAATCGCCGCAGCCGCTTCGGCTGGCACGAGGTCACGATCGATGCCGCCGGTTGCGCCCATCGCCGATCGTCGCGTGCGCAGGGCACTGTCGATCATGCGCTGCAGGCTCGGCCAGGCTTCGATCCGCAGGAGTCCATCCTGCGCCGACCACGCCGCACTGCGACCACCTTGGTCCGTCCA
>CAMDAQ010000126.1 GCA_945888705.1 Singulisphaera sp. GP187 | reverse complement strand
AGCACCATCAGGCTGACCCAGGTCAGCGTGGTGTCCGACTGGACGCGGGCGAAGATGAGCACCAGCAGCCCGACGACGAGCTGCAGGATGAGCCCGAAACCGGATACGCGAGTGGCCTGTTGGTAGGCGAAGTGGTCGATCCGCATGGCATGCACCGGGAGGCCCCCGAGAAGTGAAGGGAGGGACCTGATTCGGTGTGGCAGGAGTGTACGCAAGGCCTCGGCACCGTGCCGGGCAGGACGAGGGACGAACCGAACCATCCCGGGGTTCGCTTGACGCGGCCCCCTTGCCCGCCGATGCTTCCGGCATGGGCCTCCTCGAGCAGCTTCTCGCCATCGCCCGCAACACCTTCCTCGAGTCGATCCGCCAGCCGGTGGCGCTCGTGGTGACCGTGATCGCGGGCCTGCTCGTGGTCATGGCCAATCCGTTCTCGGCCTACACCATGATGGATGACGACCGGATGTTCCTCGACATGAGCCTGTCGACGGTCTTCCTGTCGGGCGCGCTCCTGGCGGCCATGCTCGCGACCAACGTTGTCTCGCGCGAGATCGAGAACCGCACCGCGTTGACGGTGATCTCGAAGCCGGTGGCGCGCGCGAGCGTGGTCCTGGGCAAGTACCTCGGCGCGGCGGCGGCGCTCCTGGCGTGCATGCTGGCGCTCATGCTGGTGCTGGCGCTCGTCGAACTGCATGGCGTGCAGCAGACCGTGCGCACCCCCTATCACCTGCCGGTGATCGCCTTCGGCAGCGCGGCCGTGATCCTGGCCTTCGGCGTGGCGACGTGGTGCAACTACTTCTACGCGTCGAGCTTCGCTGCGGTCTTCATCATGTCGGTCTCGCCGCTGCTGCTCGTGGCCTACGTGCTGGCACTGCTCTTCGATACCGGCTTCGCGCCGCAATCGATCGCGAAGGACTTCCGGCCCGAGGTCTGGAAGGCCGGCCTGCTCATGGCGCTCGGCGTGGCCGTGCTCTGCGCCGTGGCGGTCGCCGTGAGCACGAGGCTCGGTCAGGTGCTCACCGTGACCGTGACCGTGGGCACCTTGCTCGTCGGCCTGCTGAGCGACTGGTTCTTCGGCCGCACGGTGGCGGCCGGTGCTGAGAAGGCAGGCGAAGCCGCGTACTGGGCGAGCAAGACCGCCTGGGGAATCGTGCCCAACTTCCAGGTGTTCTGGGTCACTGATGCGGTGAACCAGGGCGTGGCGATTCCTGCGAACTACCTGGCCCTGACGGCGCTCTATGCGACGTGCTTCGTGGCCGCAGCGCTCGCGCTCGGCGTGGCGCTGTTCCAGCGCCGCGAAGTGGGCTGAAGTGCGACCAAGCCCAGCGCTCAAGCGCGCTGAGGCCCGCTCAATCCCAACGCTCGACCTGCCGCTGCACCTTGGCACGCGACAGGAAGATCAGCGTGGCGAACGGCACGATGGCCACGGCGATCGTGCCGCCTGCATGCGTGATCATGGTCATGCGTCGGTTAGCGGCGGGGTCGAACTCGCCAAGCAACTCGCGCATGCGCGGGTCGTTCGAGGCCGCGATCTGCCATTCGTGCGCCAAGCGGTTGTACTCGACCTGCGTGGGCAGGAGCAGCCACGAGAGCACCAGGCTGACGGCGGCGATGATCAGGCGAAGGACGGCCCAACGCTGCACGCGAGCGATGCCGACGCGTCGCTGCGCGACCACACCGAGCCCGCCGACACCGAGCAACACACCAAGCCCGACCGAGAGCGCGCCCCCGGTGACGACGAACACGAGCAGCACCATCGGCATGCGCGGCGGCTCGCCGCCTGGCGCGGCCATCTTCATGAGCATGGGGGCGGCGAGGGCCGCGCCGACGCTGAGCAGCATGAGCAGCGAGCCAAGCGCCGCATAGGCCAGAAGCGTGATGCCGACGGGCATGGCCCATCGCGCGATGGGCGGCGGCAGGTCCTCGGCCGCGAGCGGCCGATCCGCGCGCGGGGGCGTGGGCGAATCGAGCACGGTCAGGGACTCTGTGGGCAACCGGCTCGTCAAGAGCCGTTCTTGCGCGCGTCTTGTGCCTGCTTCAGCTGTTCCTGAAGCGACAAGAGTTCTCGCTCGAGCTGCTCTACAGGAGGAACACCGCGCTCCCACTGGAGTATCTCGGGAGCCCTTTTCCACAGATCGATCAACTTCTGGATGGCATCAATACGCTTTCTCAGCACCACGATGCCGTCGCCTGTCCCAGTGCCACCTAACCGATACTGCCGGATGAGCTTTGAGACTTCCGCGTCAGCCCTTTCGCCGGTCTGCTTCCACTTCTTGAACAGTTCAACACCTTTCGAGGAAATCTCGTACTGACCCTTTTGCAAACCCATCTCCTCGAGCAACTCATCCAAGGTGTCCGCAGTTCCCTTGCTGAAGCCACACGCCAAGGCATTGGAGGCATTCAGACACAAATTCTCGTTCGCGTCGCTCAAGACGAATTCGCCCTCGAGCGTGGGATAGAACGTCACCTTTCCCGTCTCGGGATCGCGGTCATACGACAAGAGGTCCTCGTAGTGAACCATGGCGCGCCCGAGATAAGGGCTATACCCGCCGATCTCACATGTCCGTGCGACGCCGTCTTCCCAGTCCTGCGCCCCCTCTTCGATCCATTTCGAGGGACTTCCTCCACTGATTCTGGTGATCGAGCCGAGCGCCCCCGTCTTCATGAAATAGATCTCTTGGGCGTAAAAGGCCGTGAAGGCCCCGCCCGAGATCGCCTTTTCAATCCATGCGACCAGACGATGGTTCTCTCGGATCCCAAGGAGAGCCTTCTGGATGGCTTCCGTCTCAAGCACCAAGCCGCCGTTCGAATTGATCTTGAGAATGATGATCTGCCCATTGCCATGCTCGTCGGCAATCTCCCGCAACGCTTGCATTTCCTTGGCGCGGAGTTGAACACCGACCATTCCCTCAAGAGGCAGGACAAAAACCTGTTTCTTGCCGGATGACTTCGCTTCCTTCGGCGATGCGCCAGTCTCCGCCACGCTTGATTCGGCCTCGCGCGGCGGGGCCTGCGTCGGCGCCATGGGCGATGTCGCAGAAGAACTCACGGAAGAAAGCCCAAGGACTAGGGCAAGCAGAGGAATTTTGGTTGGGTTATTCATGGTTGTGATCCGTTGACATCAATTGCACTGTGCGCCGAAGAGGTCCATCAGCCGCCGTTTCAGCCACCCGGGGTGCCGAAGCCGCGTCCGCCGCCGCCCCCAGCTCCGGACCCACCTTGGTCCTTCTTCGCCTTGTTCCTGGCAATCTGCTCCTGCTTCCACTCCTCGATTTGGTCCTTGAGCTGGTTCAGGTCAGGGTGACGGGTCATGCGCCACTTGGTGTAGGCCGCATCATTCTTCTCGAGGATGTCGACGATCTCCTCGTACTTGCGCTTAGCAAGGTCAGCATACTTGCCCGCGTTCAACTGGAGTTTCGTTTGGGCCTCGTTCCATTTGTCCTCAGCATCCTTGAAGGCACGGTTCCACTCCTTGATCCAAGCGTCGCCAATCGCCTCGCCAGCGCCCAGATTGGGATCCCCGTCACTCTTGACAAGCTGGTACTCCCGAAAGCCCTGCAAGAACATCAGTTCATCCAAATCGCTCGCTTCTGCCTTGGCAAGGCCGAGGTCCACTGCAACGTCGGCCTTGAATCCCGCGAAGGCCTTCTCGCTGCCATCGACGAGCCAGGTTCCGTCTGCGTTCGGGGACCAGACCAAATCTCGGCCCTTCCACGACGCACTCAGCTTGAGCTCGGGCCGCATCATGGCGCGGCCGATCATGATGTCGTAGCCGCCAACTTCGAAGAACCCATTGGCGATCGCCACAACCGCCTCACGGAACTTGGCCAGCACCTGAGGGTCCTCGACGCCGTAGCGCTCGGCAATCCGGCCCAGGCCGTCGAGCCGCGCGCCGGGCTTCATGTACATGTCCTTGAAGGCGAAGGCAAGCAGCGTGCTGAAGCCCCACGAGTCCTGCACCCACATCATCGTGGGCGTGCCACGGAGCTCTTCGTCGAGCAGTTTCAGCATGCGGCGTTGCGCGTCGTCGTCGAAGAAGCCGGTGCCATCCTCGTTGCGCTCGGCGGTGTAGAAGCCCTCCTTCAGGTCCTGGCTGTCGAGCGTGAACACGATGAGGTCGGGCTTCTTCGCCTTGATGTCATCGACAAACCTCTGGCAGAGCTCGGGATGGATGTCCAGCCCCCAGATTCCCTTGAACGGAGCGACGTAGACGCGCGGACCGGCCGGCGCTTCGGCCGTGGTGGCATCGGCAGGCTTGGGCGCCGCCTTGGCGGGCGTGCTGCCCTTGGTCGCTGCCGGCTTGGTGGCGGCGGGCTTGGTCGCCGGCTTCGTGGGATCCTTCTTGGGTGGAGCCTGGAAGGCGAAGAGCGGCAGGGCGAGCACGGCGAGCGTCAGGGCGATTCGGCGCATGCACCGAATACTAGCGATGCTCCCCCGCTGTTCAACTCGGTGAAGGTCAATTCAGGACCCGGTTCGACTCCATTCAACCGCTTGGGCCAGCGCCGCCGGGGCATCGCCGACCTGACCCTCCAGCTGCGCTCGGTAGACGCGGTCGAGGATGGCCCCCATGCTCGGGCCCGGCCGCAGACCGGCCGCAATCAGGTCGCCACCGTTGACCCACCGGGCGGGCGCGAGCCCGCCGGGTGCCGCCGCGTAGGGCGACATCCACGCGCGGATGGCCTGCGCGCGCGCCGCCGCTTCGACCCCCACGACGTCCAGCGCCGATGGAGTGAGTGGCGAGGCCAGGGTCAACCGTCGGTCGGCAGTGGCGGCGCCGTCGAAGTCGTCGAGCATCCAGGCGGCCAAGCCAAGCGTGGTCTCGAGGTCGCTCGACTCGCGGTTGCTGAGCATGAGCGCCTCGGTCCAGCGCCCCGTGCCGCCGCCGCGCTCGCCGCGGTCGCGCAGCCAGGCCGCAAGCAGCGCGCCCACCGGACGGCCATGCTCGATGGCCGAGAGTCGAGCCAACGGCCCCGTCGTGTGCGGCTCGGCGAAGACTGCAGCATCGAGCCCAAGCGACTCGACCAGCTCCGCGCCGTGCACGCGGCGAGGATGCTCGACGATCTTGCGGATCTCGATGCCGATGCGCTCGCGGCTCACGCCCGCGAGTTCCGACGCGTGAGCGCGGATGGCGTCGACCGTCTGTGGCTCGATCTCAAGAGCGAAGCGCGCGGCAAAGCGCGCCGCACGCAGCATGCGCAGCCGATCCTCGCGGATGCGTTCGTGCGGCGAGCCGATGGCGCGAAGGACGCGCCCCGCGACATCCGCGCGACCGCCGACGAAGTCGATCACCTCGCCGCTCGCGGGGTCCATGAACAGGCCGTTGACCGTGAAGTCACGACGATGCGCATCTTCCTCGGGCGTGGCGAACCGCACCGAATCGGGGCGGCGGCTGTCGGTGTAGGGACCATCGGCGCGGAAGGTCGCGACTTCGACGACCACACCCCCCGTTCGCACGAGCATGACGCCGAACGACTCGCCCACGCCCTTGGCGCCCTTGAAGATCGCGGTGATCTCATCGGGCTTTGCACTCGTGGCGACATCGAAGTCTGCAGGCTCGAGGCCCAGCAGCTGGTCGCGCACGCAGCCGCCGGCGAAGTACGCGACATGCCCGGCGTCGCGCAGGCGCAACGCGATCGAGCGGGCGGCATCGTGCGGAGACAGGTGCGCGTGGCTCATGATCCAACGCGCCCCATGCGGGCACGCAGCTCCTGCTGGAGCGCGGCGATGCGGCGCTGCAGCTCGAGCATGCCCGCCGACGGATCCTTGAAGAGTTCAGCCACCTCCGCAGCGGGAATCACGGGCCCTGCGAGGCAGCCGATCCGGCGGAAGGGCCGCGGCAGGAGCTGCCCTTTCGGCCAGGCCTTGAACGTGCCGTCGATGGCCATCGGGACGATCGGCACGGCGGCCTTGCGGATCATGATCGAGACACCGCGCTTGAACTCCTTCAG
>CAMDAQ010000125.1 GCA_945888705.1 Singulisphaera sp. GP187 | reverse complement strand
CGCGACAGCACGAGCATCGACGGGCCGTGGGTGTTCAGCATGGCCTGGCGCCAGCACTCGGTGACTTCGTTGGCATCGCCCGGTCGCCACACGTTCAGGTGCGGCATCGCGCGCAGGCTCGCCAACTGCTCGATCGGCTGGTGAGTGGGGCCGTCCTCGCCCAGCCCGATCGAGTCGTGGGTGAAGACCCAGATGACCGGCAGCTCCATCAGCGCACCGAGACGGATCGCGGGGCGTGCGTAGTCGGTGAAGCAGAAGAAGCTCGCCCCAAAGGACCGCAGTCCCGACAGCGCCATGCCATTGCATGCAGCAGCCATGCCGAACTCGCGCACGCCGAAGTGGATGTTGCGTCCGCCGGGGCTGGCGGCCTGCATGCCCGATTCGCCATCGATCAGGGTCTTCGTGCTCGGCGCCAGGTCAGCCGATCCACCGACAAGCCACGGCACGCTCTTCGCGACCGCGTTGAGCACCTTCCCGCCGCTGGCGCGCGTGGCCATGCCCTTGACATCGGCGGGGAAGTTCGGCAGCGCCGCATCCCAGCCTGCCGGCAGCGTGCGATGCGTGATGCCGTCGAGTTCCGCGGCAAGCGCGGGATGCTTGAGGCGGTACGCCTCGTAGCGCGCTTGCCAGGCAGCATGCGCCGAGCGGCCGCGTGCGCCGAAGACGCCATCCATGCGCTCACGTACCTCGCCCGGCACGAGGAACTGCGCATCCTCAGGCCAGCCGTACACGCGCTTGGTTGCCTTGATCTCGTCATCGCCGAGCGGTTCGCCGTGTGCGGCGTGCGAGTCCTGCTTCTTCGGGCTTCCCCAGCCGATGTGCGTGTTCACGATGATCAGCGTGGGCCGATCGGTGCATGCACGTGCAGCCGTGAAGGCCTCGCGCAGCGCCGGGAGGTCGTTCGCATCGGCCACGTGCAGCACGTTCCAGCCGTGGCCCTCGAAGCGCTGCCGCACGTCCTCGCTGAAGGCCAGGTCGGTGTGGCCCTCGATCGTGATGCGATTGCTGTCGTAGATCCAGCAGAGGTTGCCGAGCTTGAGGTGGCCAGCGAGCGATGCCGCCTCGGCGCTCACGCCCTCCATCAGGCAGCCGTCGCCGCAGATCGCCCACACGCGGTGCGCGATGAGCTCGAACTCGGGACGGTTGTATCGGCTCGCCATCCAGCGCTCGGCCATCGCCATGCCCACGCTCGTCGCGATGCCCTGTCCGAGCGGCCCCGTCGTGACTTCGACGCCGCTCGTCATGCCAAACTCAGGGTGGCCGGGCGTCCGGCTGCCGAGTTGGCGGAAGGCCTTGATCTGATCGAGCGAGACTGCGTCCTCGCCGGTCGGGTTGCCGTGGCGGTCGAGCTGCTTCACGCCAGCCAGGTGCAGCAGCGAGTAGAGCAGCATCGATGCGTGTCCATTCGAAAGAGCGAACCGATCTCGATTGATCCAGTCAGGTCGGTCCGGGTCGAAGGTCAGCTCGTCCTGGAAGAGCGCCCAGCCGACCGAAGCGAGCCCCATCGGCGCGCCGGGATGGCCCGACTTGGCCCTTTGCACGCCGTCCATCGAAAGGGTGCGGATCGTGTTGATCGCGAGGGCATCGATGGCGGGGACCGAGGCGGGGGTGCCGGCCTTGACATTGTCGAGCAGCGTGGAAATCGTCATGGTGATGGAAGCGCACTGTACGCCGATCGCTGCTGTTGACGCGCGCGCCGGGCACGCGTCTACTGCCGGGATGAGCCGCCTGAAGACGATGGCCGTCACGAGCCCCAAGGCCTGGGTGACGATGACGGCCCCGGTCCGGCTCGAGATGCTTGAAGCGCTGCGCTTGCTGGGGCCTTGCGCAATCGCCGACATCGCCACCATGCTCGATCGCCCTGCCGATGCGCTCTATCGGCACATGGAGAAGCTCGTTCGGCTCGGCGCCGTGCGCGAGCTCGAGCAGCGCAAGGTCGGCCGGCGGCTCGAGCGCACCTATGACGTGGTCGCCGACCACATCCATCCCGGTTTCCGCGACGGCGGCAGCAAGGCGGCGAACCAGGCGTACGACCACACCGTGAAGGTGATCTGCAAGATCGCCGGTCGTGCAAGCCGCGATGCGGCGCAGAGCGGCCAGCTCAAGTTCAGTGCCGAGGCGCGCACGCTGGCCGCGCTCGTGCACCATGGTTGGCTCACGCCATCGGAGTTCGCTCGGGCCCGCGAGCTGCTCATGGAGCTGCAGGCGCTCCTGGGTGCTGGCCGCCGACGCCCCGATGCGCGGCTCTACGTCATCGCGTCCATGCTCCTGCCGGTCGTGCGCAAGCGCGGTGCGCGGCGTGCGCGCGTCAGCGGTGCAGCGCCTGCGAGCCCATCGACGTCCGCCACCGGTGCATCGCGCGATCGCGCTGCACGGCCTGCGCGCAAGCCGCGATCAGGGAGCACCCGTCGGGAGCGGTGACCGCCGTAGGCTGCGCCCCATGCGCGCACTCAGCACGGTCCTGCTCCTCGTCTGCTCCAACATCTTCATGACGTGGGCGTGGTACGGACACCTGAAGAAGGTAGCGTGGACGCTGCCGGTCGCGATCGGGTTGTCGTGGCTGATCGCGCTGCCTGAGTATGCGCTCCAAGTGCCGGCCAACCGGCTGGGGCACGTCTCGCAGGGCGGTCCATTCACCGCACCGCAGTTGAAGATCCTGCAGGAAGCGATCACGCTCGTCGTCTTCGTGGGCTTCTCGATCGTCGTGCTGAAGGAGAAGCCGCGCGCCAACGACTACCTCGCGTTCGCACTCATCCTTGCGGGCGTGGTCGTCTCGATGCTCGGCTGGACACCGGGTACGGCAGCGCCGGCCTGAGAGTCATGTGCCCAGCAGCAGCACGACGGTTGCATCTTCCCCCTCGGGAGGCATGCCGGTGACCACTGGTCTTGGAGGGTCGTGGGGCTGCTGGGGGTTGGCGATCGAGTTGTCGAAACCGAAGGTTGCACGGACGATGTCACCGTCGCCAAGTTGGAGCGGCGTCTTCAACAGGAGCGGTTGGATGAACGCCATGCGCAGGTCCGGCACGGACAGCAGGGGGCGCACGGCCCCGGTCGGACCGACCGCATCGATGGCGACCGATCGAAGGAACGCGCCTCCCTTGACGATCGCTCCCACCAAGTGAGGCGAACCATGGGTGGCATGATCCAGCACCCTCTCCTCGCAAGCACCGGGAGCGAGTTCGAGCCCAGAGGGCATCAAGGCGACCGCATGGATCGTGCGTGAGTCGCTCGCCCTTGCTGGAAGCAGCTGGATCGATGGTCGTACCGGCATCGCGCGGCCTGCCGGCTCCGCCGCCACCTCGATGGCAAGGTCGCCGAGGGGCAGGTCCATGGCCCAACCATCCGGCAGCATGAACGATGGCATGGTCCGCGTCACGGCGCCAAGGGCGCCACTGGGCACGGCTCCCGCATTGCCCATGCACTGCAGCGGTTCATCGGGAGCGGTCTCGATCATGCGAAGCAGGCGTGCAGGATCCGCGGCGAAGGAGAGCATTCGGATCGGCGTACCCGGTTCGGGCTGCCAGGAGATCCCACGGATACGGTTCGGCGCTCCGACTTCGATCGGGATCAGCATCGTCCGGACTTGCATGCCGCCGCGTTCCGGCACGGTCCAGGAGCCCCGACCCACAAGGCGATGCTCGGCCTGCACTGCGGTCTGCGGCAGTGGCGTGAGCTCGGCGAATGACTTGGCGGTTTCCTCGCGCGTGGAGAGAGCCCGGACAAGCAGTGCCCTCTCGTCCGGTGTCAGGCCGTGCTCACCGGACAACGGTCCGACGTGGGAGTGCGAGATCGATGGCGGCATGGTGCCATCAAGAAGCAAGGCTCGCGAGAGTCCGCGATGCCTCAGGACGCCCGCCGGTGTCGAAAGGTCAATGATGGTGGGGCCTCTGGCGGCGTGACAGGCCACGCAGGTGCGGGACCAGAGTGCACTGAGCGATGACTCGGCTGCTCCGACGCCGAGGGCGACCAAGATCGAGGCCGCGATCGTTTCCATCCGGATGGTTCGGTTCGATCAACCCGTCCAGTTGGCGAGCAGGATGCCGAGGTCACCACCGTCAACGGAGCCGTTCTGGTCCAAGTCAGCCAGGCCAGATGATCCCCACGCTCCCAGCAGGATGCCAAGGTCCGCGCCGTCGACACGACCATTGCTGTCCAGATCACCCGGGATGGCTGGCGCATTCACGATGATGGTGCCCGTCTGGACGAAACAGTGTGGAATGCAGAAGTAGGGGATCGAGGTTCCTGCGGCACTCGCGGGAACGGTCCAGACGAAGTTCTGCGCTGAGCTGGTCAGCGGAGCGTTGAAGAGGGTGCCGTTGGTGCACCCTGAGCCGCTGGTCACGGAGTGGCTGCCGCCAGTCCATCTCCACCTGATGGTGTCGCCCGGATTGACGGTTACGACAGAGGGTGAGAAGGTGAGGTTGACCTGCTGCACCACGACTTCGACGGCGAGGGCGGGGGTGGCAGCGGTGAGAACGATGATGGCGGAGGTGATTCGCATGGGAGTGCCTTTGACTTGAACCTATCGCGCGTTCATGCTCGCTGGATGCGCTGGGTCATGAATTGGCCGAACATCGGCGGTTCCCGGACTACAAAGCCCTGACCTGCGCCCGTGGCGCTCAATGGGGCTGCGCCAGCGTCTCGATGGCCTCCCGCATGGGCATCGACGGGATCGCGCCGGCGACGGTGGCGGCCAGCGCGCCTGCGGCGTTGGCTCGGGCGAGCGCATCGATCCAGGGCATCCCTTCGCTGCGCAGGGCAGCGAGCGCGCCCACGAACGCGTCGCCGCAGCCAACCGTATCGATGGCGTTGACCGGGATCGCGTGCCCGCGCGCGATCGCGCCGTCCACGCGTGCGATCCATCCCTCGGCGCCGAGCGTGACCACGAGGTCGAGCTTCGGCCACGCGTGCGCAAGCTGATGCAACGCCGCTTCCGCCTCGCCGATGCCAGTGAGTGCAGCGAGCTCGTGCTCGTTCACGAGCAGGCACGACAGCGCACCGAGGTCGATCGATCGCACCGCGTCGCCCATCGGAGCGGCGTTCAGCCAGATGCGCATGCCGCGTGCACGCGCTGCGGTCACGGCATGCCCGAGCCCACTGCACTCGTTCTGCATGAGCAGCAGGTCGCCGGGTGAGGCGCCCGCGAGGAAGGCATCGATGTCGACATCGCCGATCCGGCTGTTCGCCTCGGGCGCGATGACGATCGAGTTCATGCCGTCATCAGCGACCATGACTGCAGCGAAGCCTGACATCGCATCACTCGTCATGACGCATGCCGTGTCCACGCCGGCGGCTGCGAGTTCGCGCACGATGAACGCACCTTCGCTTCCCGTACGACCGAGCATGCGCACCCGCGCGCCGCACCGGGCCGCAGCCACAGCCTGGTTCGCGCCCTTGCCGCCGGGATGCACCGCTGCCGAGCGGGCCATGACCGTCTCGCCCGCCGCTGGAAGCGCTGGCACGCGCAGCACGCGATCGATCATCAACGAGCCGATGACGTGGAGCGTGGTGCCCATCTCGTCAGGCTACCGCCATGCTCAGGCAGGTCCGCAGTTCGAGATCGCCGTTCGTGTCACGACCAGTCGCGGCTAGCCTGCACCGATGCCGATCCTTGCCGTCGCTGCCGTGCTCGTGTTCCTGGCGCAACCGATCGACGGCCCCGCTGCCGTGCCAGCGCCGGCAGCCACAGCGACCGAAGGTCCGGCCGGTGCCACGGCGCGCCCCGCACCGAGCGTGCCCGGGCTCTCCCAGCCAGTCACGATCACGTTCGATGCAGTCGATGTCCCAACGATTGCAGCGGCGACCGAGGCCGATGCCGCGCGGGCGCTCGGGTTTGCGCACGCCACCGATCGATTTGCGCAGATGGACATGATGCGCCGCTTCTCCGCGGGCGAGACCGCCGAACTGCTCGGAGAGAAGGCCGTGGGCGCGGACTTGGAGCGCCGCGCGCTCCGTGGCCGCGAAACGGCGCGCGCCTGTGTCGATCGGCTCGATCCGCGCAAGCGTGCGATCCTCGAGGCATACGTGCAGGGCGTGAACGCAGGCATCGCGTCACTGCCGGCCTTGCCGCTCGAGCACATGCTGCTGGGCATCACGCC
>CAMDAQ010000124.1 GCA_945888705.1 Singulisphaera sp. GP187 | reverse complement strand
G
The DNA here is from genome assembly GCA_945888705.1 of Singulisphaera sp. GP187. Lineage (GTDB taxonomy): Bacteria > Planctomycetota > Phycisphaerae > Phycisphaerales > SM1A02 > SYIB01. Next base: position 6,119 of record CAMDAQ010000124.1, on the reverse strand, counting down.
CCCTCTATCGAGCGCTCGGCGGTGGTTGGCAGGATGTCGCGCCGCTCCAAGACGACGCCATGAAGGACGCAGCGAAGGCGACGGGCTCGAGCCCCGCGGGCGCGGCTTCACGCGACCCGAGCGCAGCAAAGGATTCACGATGAACCATCGGACGCATGCCGGAAGCCTCGTGCTTGTCCTTCTCGGTGCGGTGTCGTGCGGCCAGGCGCCGCAGCCGCCGGCTCCGCCGCCGATCACCGTACGAACCAAGGTGATCGAGCCCATGGATGTGCCCGTCGAGGTCACGTTCCCGGCCACGATCGACTCCCCGCGCACCGTCGAGGTCTCAGCCCGCGCCGCAGGGTGGCTGCAGGCGCAGCCAGTTGCCGATGGTGCGCTCGTGAGGCCTGGCGACGTGCTCTACCAGGTCGATCCATCGCAGTACCGGATCCAGCTGGATGCCGCCAACGCCCGCGTGAAGCAGGCGATTGCGCAAGAGCAGGCTGCGCGCGCGCAAGCCGAGGGTGCGCAGGCCGCTCTCGTGCTCGCCCAATCGACGTTCGAGCGCAACAAGGGACTGGTCGACAGCGGCGCGATCAGCAAGGAGCGCTGGGACCAGATCACGGCGGATCTGGCGCGAGCCAACGCGACTGCGGACCAGGCTGCTGCCGACATCGCCCTCGCGCAGGCCAACGAGGCGAGTGCGCGTGCCGATGCCGAGAATGCCCAGCTCAAGCTCTCGTGGTGCACGGTGTCGAGCCCACTGGATGGCCAACTCGGTGCGAGCAAGGCGTACGTCGGTTCGCTCGTCGGCGAGGCCGGCTCGCAGGTCCTCAACACGATTGTGCAGATCGATCCACTCTGGGCGGGCTTCAAGCCGAGTGCGCGCCTGCTGCCGGCGATCGTTGGTGCCCGTGACCAAGGCACGCTGACGGCGCACGTGGAGTTGCCGGGCGCGATCACCACTGCCCACCCCGGCATGCCGATCGGCATGACCGATGGCGCCCCGAGGGCCGAGGGCAAGCTCGTGTTCCTGGACAACCAGGTCGGCCAGACGACCGACACGCTGCTCTTGCGCGTTGAGTTTCCCAATGCCTCAGGGCATTTCCGCCCGGGTGGTTACGCCCAGGTCACGCTGGGCCTCGGCATGCAGAAGTCCGCGATCGTCGTGCCCCAGAGCGCGACCTTCGCGCGGCAGACGGAACTGCTGGTCTGGGTGCTGAAGGGGGACGGCACGGTGCAGAGCGTGACCATCGAGCCGCTCGCGGCCTGGAACAACGAGGTCATCGTGCAGTCGGGCCTCGCGGCTGGCGATCGCATCGTGGTCGAGGGGCTCGCGAAGCTCAGGCCGGGCGTGAAGGTGATCGACCTCGGCGCCTCCGCACAGCCTGGGTCGGGAGTCACCGAGCCGCCAGCCTCCGAAGCGAAGCCGGGGAGCTGATCCGCCATGTACCGCTTCTTCATCGAGCGACCGATCTTCTCGACGGTCATCGCCCTCGTGATGACGCTGTCCGGCGCGGTCTGCGCCTGGATCCTGCCCATCGCGCAGTATCCGGCGATCGTGCCGCCCACGGTGCAGGTGACCGCGACCTACAACGGCGCCGATGCCGCGACGGTCGCTCAGGTCGTCACGCTGCCGCTCGAGCAGCAGATCAACGGTGTCGAGGGGATGCTCTACATCTCGTCGACCTCGACCAATGCCGGGGTCAGCACGATCACCGTGACCTTCGAGGTGGGCTACGACCTTGACATCGCCGCGGTCGACGTGCTCACGCGCGTGAACCAGGCGATCCCGATGCTGCCGGAGTCGGTGCAGCGCGTGGGCGTGAACATCGCGAAGCAATCGACCAACCTCACCGCGGTGGTGAGCCTGGAGTCGCCTGACGGTCGCTATGACAGCTCGTTCCTCTCCAACTACGCCAACATCACGGTTGAACCGGTGGTCGCGCGCGTGGACGGGGTGGGCAGCACGACCGTCTTCGGCCTGCAGCAGTACGCCATGCGCGTCTGGCTCGACCCGGGCCGGCTCACGCAGCTGGGGCTCTCGCCGACCGATGTCTACGCGGCGATCAAGGACCAGAACGACCAGTCGTCGCTCGGTTCGCTCGGGCTCGAGCCGTCGATCGGCCGGCCTTCGATGACGCTGTCGATCCAGGCGAAGGGCCGGCTCGTCGATCCGCAGGAGTTCGGGGACATCGTCGTGCGCGCCGAGCGCGACGGCGGCCTCGTGCGCGTGCGTGACGTGGCCGAGCTCGACCTCGGGTCGTACCAATACACCAGCACTTCGGCGCTCAACGGCGGTCCGACCGCCACGATCGGCATCTACCAGCTCCCGAGCGCCAACGCGTTCGATGTGATCGAGGCGGTGCGCCGGGAGCTCGATCGCCTGTCGGAGCAGTTCCCGCCGGGCCTGCGATACCGGGTCACCTACGACACGACGCTCTTCGTCGAGGCATCGCTCGATGACCTCGTGAAGACCCTGATCGAGGCCGGCATCCTGGTGCTGGTCACGATCTTCATCTTCCTGCAGAGCTTCCGCGCCACGCTGATCCCCATGATCGCGATCCCGGTCTCGATCATCGGCACCTTTGCGATGATGGCGATCTTCGGCTTCTCGATCAACACGCTGACGCTGCTGGGGCTCGTGCTCGCGATCGGCCTGGTGGTCGATGACTCGATCATCGTGGTTGAGAACGTGTACCGCCAGCTCGAGTCGGGAGTGACCGATCCGCGCGAGGCCGCGGTCAAGGCCATGCAGGAAGTGGGGGGACCGATCGTTGCCACCAGCTCGGTGCTCCTGGCGGTCTTCATCCCTGCCGCGCTGATGCCCGGCATCACTGGCCAGCTCTACAACCAGTTCGCGCTCACGATTGCCTTCTCGATCGCCTTCAGCGCCGTCAATTCGCTCACGCTCTCGCCGGCGCTCTGCGCGGTCTTCCTGCGTCACTCCGCACCGAGCACCTTCGCGCCCTTCGTGGCGTTCAACCGTGGCTTCGACTGGCTGAGCGATCGGTACGCGAGCCTGGTGCAGTGGCTGTGCAAGCACTGGTACGCGGTCGTGGCATCGTTCCTCGTCGGCTGCGTGGGCGTGTGGCACTACTTCCGCGTGGTGCCGACAGCATTCGTGCCCAACGAGGACCAGGGCGCGTATTTCGTGCTCTACCAGCTGCCGCCGGGCGCCAGCCTGCTCCGCACGCAGGAGGTCTCGAACCGCATCCAGGAGATCGTGCGCCGCGACGAGGCCGTGTCCGACGCGATCCAGATCAACGGCCTGAACTTCCTGACCGGTTCGCTGTCGACCAATGCCGGCGTGGTCATCGTCACGCTGAAGCCCTGGGACGAGCGGGATCCTGCCACCGAGAACGTCCGCGCGATCATCATGCGCGCTGCCCCCGAGCTGCGCTCCATGCCCGAGGCGATCGTGATGCCCGCGCCGCCGCCGCCGATCCCGGGCCTTGGTGCCGTGGGTGGCTGGCAGCTGCAGCTCGAGGCACTCGCGGGCCAGGACTTCAGCGCGCTCGCCGAGGTGACCGATGCGTTCCTGGCCGAGGCATCGACCAGGCCTGAACTCAGCGGACTGAACACGCCGTTCACCAACTCGGTGCCGATGATCACGCTCGAGATCGACCGCACCCGCGTGTACGCACTGGGCCTGGAGATGGGCACGGTCTTCGACACGCTCGGCACCACGATGGGCCAGGCGTTCATCAACAATTACAACCAGTTCGGCCAGGTCTACAACGTCATGGTGCAGGCGCAGTCCGGCAGCCGCATGGACGTCACGGACATCATGGGCCTGCGCGTGCGCAACTCGTCGGGCGAGATGGTGCCGTTCTCGAGCTTCGCACGGCCCGTACTGAAGGCCGGCACCGACAACGCGGCGCACTACAACTTGTACAACACGGTGCAGGTGAACGGCCAGACCGCCGCCGGCTACGGCTCGGGCGACGCGATCAAGGCAATCGACGAGGTGGCTGCGGCCACGCTGCCCGAGGGCTTCTCGTACGAGTGGACCGGCACGACCTTCCAGGAGATCGAGGCCAGCGGGCTGGCGCCGGTGATCTTCTCGATGGCGATCATCGCCGTGTTCCTGCTGCTTGCAGCGCTCTACGAGAGCTGGGTGCTGCCGTTCAACGTGCTGCTGGCGGTGGCCTTCGCCGTGCTGTTTGCGCTTCTGGCCCTGCACTGGACGGGGCGGTCGCTCGATGTGTACGCGCAGATCGGGCTCGTCATGCTCGTGGGCCTGGCGGCGAAGAACGCCATCCTGATCGTCGAGTTCGCGAAGGTTCGCGCTGATGGCGGCGAGACCCCGCTGCAGGCGGCGAGCGAGGCATCGCGCCTGCGCCTGCGACCGATCATGATGACGAGCCTGAGCTTCATTCTGGGGATCCTGCCGCTCGTGATCGCGGTCGGTGCCGGGGCGCAGAGCCGCCGCTCGATCGGCGTGTCGGTCTTCGGCGGCATGCTCGGGTCGACGATCATGGACCAGCTCGTGGTGCCGACCTTCTTCTTCCTGCTGTATTCACTGCGATTGCGCGGCGGGCGGGGGCGGTCGGCGCCATCGCACCAGCACGGCGGCTGATCTATCCTCCTCGCGCGCCCTGCGCAGGAGGCCGAGCATGCACTGGTACGTCGTCGAATCGGGACAGCCCACGGGACCGCACGATCGCGTCGCCATCGAGCGCCTGGTTGCGCTGGGCCGCATCACCGCCGGCACCAAGGTCTGCTTGGTGGGGGACACCGCGTGGACGAGCGCATCGCAGGATCCCGTGATCGGGGCGCTGATCACGCAGCTGGGCGCAGGCGGCAGCATGACCGCGCGCGCCGATGCGGTGCTCGGTGCATCACACCCACCACTGGCCACGACACCCATTCCTGAAGAGGAGTTGCCAGCCTTCACCTACGGTGGTTCGTCGCAGCTTGGCCACAAGGCCTTCAAGGCACGGTGGAGCGCGCTCGTGCTGATCGGGCTGATCTATCTGGCGTTGTCGTACGCGCTCGGCGTTCCGGGCATGATCGCTGGGATGCTGCGTGCGGCGGCCGAAGAGTCCGGCACCACGGCGCCCGGTGCGCTCGGGCTCGATCTCGTTGGATGGCTGCTCTCGGTCTTCATCGGCGGCCCGCTGCTTGCGGGCTTCGTGGTGGCTGGCGCACGCGCTGCTCGTGGTGCGGGCCAGGTCGCGGACCTCTTCATCGGCTTCCAGCGCTACTGGACGGTCGTGCTGGCGTACTTCGTGTCGATCCTGCTGATCGGGGTAGCGGTCGCCGCAGCGGTGATCCCAGGGCTGCTCGCGCTGGGCCTCGCCGTTGGTTTCGAAGTGAGCGGTAACTTCGGAAAGATCGGCTTTCTGGGTGCCTTCGGCGTGCTGCTGGCAGCGCTTGGAGCCATGGCCGTCTCGATCTGGATCGCTCCGCGCCTGATCTTCATGGGCGCGCTCGCTGCCGATCCCTCGTTGCCCAAGGAAGGCCTTGAGGCCACGCTCCGACGTTCGTGGTCGCTCACCGCGGGCAAGGCACCGGCCATGTTCGCGCTGCTGTTCGTGTACGGGATCGTGCTGGTCCTGAGCGTGTTCCTGCTCTGTGTCGGCATGCCGCTCCTGGGATTGCCGCTGTTTGCGGCCGTCCAGGGCGCCATGTACGCGTCGGTGTTCTCGGCCGGGCATCCACGCCGGTTGGGCTCGTGATTTCCGCCTTGGGGCTGTCCGGCAGAGCGCGGGCGCGGCAACCCCAAGGGACATCCCGCAGTAACGGCTGATTCGACCCATGGAGAGTCCCGACACCTTCGACCGTCGGCTCGCGCAGGAGCGGTTCCTGCTGGTCGGTTTCATTGCGGCTGCATGCCGTGGCCGCGTGGCCTCGAGCGATGTCGTGGAGGATCTCGTGCAGGACACCCTCGCCATCGCCTGGACCCGCCGCGCCGAGTTCGATGCCTCGCGCCCGCTCGGGCCGTGGCTGCGCGGCATCGCGGTCAAGGTGGTCATGGGTTCGGTTCGCCGCGAAGCGCGCCGTCGCCGCATCGCGATGGACGATGCGCACGAGATCGTGCGGATCGAGGGCCTGGCCGAGCGGTTCGCTGCCATCGAGGACCAGCTCGATGGCCGGCAACTCGCCGAGGGCGTGCGCGGTTGCGTGCAGGCGCT
>CAMDAQ010000123.1 GCA_945888705.1 Singulisphaera sp. GP187 | reverse complement strand
GCCGAGAAGGAGCTGAAAGGCCGCAACATCGGCCGCATCCTCGTCAAGCTCGGCAAGATCACCATGGCACAGCGCGATCTGGCGCTGGCCAAGCAGGCCAAGGACAACGCCGCCGGGACCAAGCGCAAGCTGGGTGAAGTGCTGGTGGAACAGGGCCTGATCGCGCAGATCGACGTCGAAGCGGCGCTCGCCGGCAAGGCAGGCCTGAACTACGTCGACCTGACTGGATTCGAACCCACGTCTGATCTCCTCTCAGCCCTGCCTGCGGAAACGGTCAAGAACCTCGGCGTGCTCCCCATCCGGGTTGAGCTTGATGACCGTAGCCGCAAGACCGTGACCCTGGCCATCAAGAGCGCCAGCAACTTTGCGGCCCTCGACACGGCACGCACGCTGCTGGCGGGGATCCGGATCGTGGGCGTGGTGGCCCCGGCGGACCAGGTCGACAAGCTGGTGCAGGAGCACTTCGCAGGCCGGGCGAGCACCGAGCGCAACCGTGACGTGCTGCTCGAGGCGGCTTCCAAGGGCGCCCTCGCCCGTACGGCCGGCCGCGGCGACAGCCTCGACCTGTCGACCGCCGAAGCCGCTGCCAACGACAACTCGATCATCGGTCTGGTCAACGGCTACCTCTTGGACGCCATCAAGGACAAGGCCAGCGACATCCACATGGAGCCGTTCGAAGACGAGTTCCGGGTGCGCTACCGCATCGACGGCGTCCTCTACGAACTCACGCCGCCGCCCAAGACGCTGGCCATGGCCATCGTGTCGCGCGTGAAGGTGATGGCGAAGCTCAACATCGCCGAGCGCCGCTTGCCGCAGGACGGCCGCGTCGAGTTGAGCCCCGACGGCAACCCGATCGACCTTCGTGTTGCCGTGCTCCCCACCGTGCATGGCGAGAGCGTCGTGATGCGCGTGCTCGACCGCGGCAACGTGCAGCTCTCGCTTGACCGTGTCGGCCTGCGCGATGACGACCGTGCGAAGATGGATGTCCTGATCAACAAGCCCAACGGCATCGTGCTCGTCACGGGGCCGACCGGCTCCGGCAAGACCACCACGCTGTACGCGGCCCTGCAGACGATCAATGATCCGTCCATCAAGATCCTGACGGCCGAGGACCCGGTCGAATACGACATCGACGGCCTGATCCAGTGCGGGGTCAATCACGACCAGGAACTGACGTTCGCCAAGCTGCTCCGCAGCTTCCTCCGCCAGGACCCCGACGTGATCCTTGTCGGCGAAATCCGCGACCTCGAAACGGCGCAGATCGCGATCCAGGCCAGCCTCACCGGCCACTTGGTGTTCAGCACGCTGCACACCAACGATGCTCCGAGCTCGATCTTGCGTCTCTTGGACCTTGGCGTCGAAAGCTTCCTGCTTACGGCCACGCTCGAGGCTGTCGTGGCGCAGCGCCTGGTGCGTCGCATCTGCCAGTCGTGCAAGGAGGAGTTCGCTCCCAACGACGCACTCGCCATGGAGCTGGGCATGCGCCTAGCCGACCTCGGTGGCCGAAACTTCTACCGAGGCCGTGGCTGCGATGCCTGCCGCAAGGCCGGCTACAAGGGCCGCATGGCGCTCTACGAGATCATGGTGATGGATGATGACCTTCGCGAGTTGGTCATGCAGCAGGCAAGCACCGCGGTGCTTCGCGCCGAGTGCCGCAAGCGCGGCATGCGCACACTCCGCGAGAGCGGTCTGCTCGGCATCTACGAAGGCCAGACGACGATCGACGAAGTCATCCGCGAAACGATGAACGACGAGTGACGGGCGATCCGGCCACCGCGGCCGGGCACGAAAGGACCGAGCATGCCGACCTTTGCGTACGAAGCCATGACCCCCCAAGGCAAGCAGGCCAAGGGCACGCTAGAGGCGAAGACTTCCGACGACGCGCTCGCCCAGCTGCGACAGCAGGGCATGTTCCCGACGAGCGTCCGCGAGCAGAAGACCAAGGGGGGCCCGACCACGGCCACCGAGGCCGCGGGCAAGAAGAAGAAGAAGGGCTTCAGCCTGTCGCTCGGCGGGGTCAGCACGAAGAACCTCACGCTTTTCACGCGCCAGCTCAGCACGCTGCAGGACGCAGGCCTTCCGCTCTTGCGCAGCCTGCAGATCCTCGAGCAGCAGCAGAAGCCGGGCAAGCTCAAGCGCACGCTCGCGGATGTCTGCGAGGACGTGATGAGCGGCGAGACGCTTTCCAACGCCATGGGCAAGCAACAGAAGGTGTTCAGCAAACTCTACGTGAAGATGGTCGCGGCCGGCGAGGTCGGCGGCGTGCTCGACGTCATCCTGCAGCGTCTGGCGGAGTTCATGGAAAAGGGCGAGCGCCTGAAGCGGCGCATCAAGGGCGCGATGATCTACCCGGCGGTCGTCATCTCGATCGCCGTCGCGATCGTGACCGGGATCATGTACTTCGTCATCCCGAAGTTCCAGGAGATCTTCAACGACTTCGACGTGAAGCTTCCGGGCCTGACGATCTTCCTGATCAATGCCAGCAAGTGGGTGGCGGGGCAGGAGCCGGGGCAGCAGGTCCCGGGGGTCGTGTGGATCATCTTCAGCCCTGTGCTGATCTTCATGTTCTTCAAGTTGCTCAGGAAGACCCAGTTCGGGAAGGCAGGCACCGACATCATCGCGGCGAAACTGCCGGTGATCGGGACCCTGATCAAGAAGACGGCCGTGGCACGCTTCACCCGGACGCTGGGCACGCTGGTCGCTGCAGGCGTGCCGATCCTTGAGGCGATCCTGATCACCCGCGACACGAGCGGCAACTACATCTACGAGAAGGCCCTGACCAAGGTCCACGACTCGATCAAGGAAGGCGAGAGTTTCGCCGGCCCCCTGCGCGAGAGCAAGGTCTGCGACTCGATCGTGGTGAACATGATCGACGTCGGCGAGGAGACCGGCGACCTTGACCTCATGCTGATGAAGATCGCCGACAACTACGACGAAGAGGTCGACGTCGCGGTGGCGAGCCTGCTGAGCCTGCTGGAACCGTTCATGGTGGTCATCCTCGGCGGCATCGTCGGCACGATCGTGCTGGCGCTCTTCCTGCCGCTGGTGGCCATGATCGAGAGCGTCTCGGGCGGGAGCAGCAAGTGACGATCCGCGCTGCATCCCATCCACGGGTGCGTGCCTTCACGATCATCGAGTTGCTCGTGACGGTGGCGATCATCATCCTGCTGCTTGGCCTGCTGCTGGTCGGCCTGCAGCAGGCGGCTCGAGCCGCGCAGGTCGCCCAGACCAAGACGCTGATGTCGTCGATCAATCGCGCGCTGGTGAGCTTCAAGACCGACGTGGGCTACTACCCGCCGGTGCTCGGGCGCGGCAGCGGCAACGGGTCGCAGCCGGTGGGGCAGTTGGGGTTTGGTCGCGATCTGCTCGTGCCGCCGCTCACGCTGAGCGGAACGACGAGCAACCTTGCGCTCCAGCAGTGGAACTCGTTCACGAGCCTGCCTGAGTACCTGCTCGGCTACGGATCGCGCACGGCGGATGGGTATGGGGTGGTTAACCGGCCTCCTGCGGGAACCGTGATTCAGTCGAATAGTCCGATGGGTTGGCGCGAAGATCCTCGACTCGGTATCCGTCATCCAGGGCGCGACGGAGTTTGGGGAGCGGTTGCAACGCCAAATACTGGGACGGCGAGTGGGACCTTCGGTGCGCGAAACGGGTTCAACCTCACAGGTACCCCCAATCCAGATGACAGCAAACGGTTCGCTGGAAAGCCGCTCGGTCCATACCTTGAGCTCAAGGATGCCGTCTTCATGGGCGGCATCACGGACTACAACGCGACGACCGGCGAGCCGACCATCGTGCGCGCGACCGAGGACCCGAACTTCGACGCGCTGCCCAAGTGCATCGTCGATTACTGGGGGCGTCCGATCCGCTACTACCGACGGCCGTACACCGTGCCGGATTGCTCCACCGTTGCCACGGGGTTCACCTGCGGCGACTTCTTTGCGCTGCGGCCGCAGAGCTTCGAGCAGGGGACCGACGTCGATGGCATTGCCGATGGTGGTGGCGATACCAGCACGAGCCGCGCGCTGCAATCGGCCGAGTTTGCGCTGCTCTCCTACGGCCCCGACAAATCGTGGGATCCCAACGTGCGCGTGGATGCGCAGGGCTACAACAAGGACAACATCGTGGAGGCTGGGCCATGAGCATGTCGCGTGACGTGTGCGCGATCGGCACGGCGGCCGATTGGTCGAGCGGCCGTCGTGGTCGGCCGTCCGGCTCTGTCATGGTCCGTGCCTTCAGCCTGCTCGAGATCGTCGTCGTGCTGGGCGTGATCCTGCTGCTTGCGGCCCTTGTGCTGGCGGTCTCAGGATCGGTGCTCGCCGCCAGCGAGCGCCGCGAGACGGAGAACGTGATGCGCCTGCTTGAACAAGCGACCTTGGAGTGGGAGCAAGCACTCGGGCGGCCCATCAACTACGGCCCCAAGGCCGAGCCGGGGCTGACCGGCGTGCCAGCGCGGGATGTGTACGAGGAGAACTTCGCCGGCTCGTGGATGTCGTGCGTGCTGATGCAGCGCTTCGGCGAGAACGAGCGCACGCGTGATATCGTGTCGAAGATTCCCGAGACCTACTCGCGGCGCTGGCGCACGGGCGATCCGGCCCTGCCCGGCGTCTGGGGCAACATCTCGGCGGTCGCTACCAATCCCAACCGCATGCCGAATGGCAACGGGAACGTGCCGTTGGTCCTCGATGCATGGGGCTTCCGCATCGGGGTCTGCTTCCCGGGGCGCGCGTGGCGCAACGGCACTGGGCTGTCCACCACGAACGCGGCCCAGTTCTTCGCTCCCGGCTTATATCTTCGCGGTCCGAACTCGCCGGTAGGAGGTGCACCCGATCCCGACGGTACGGAGCAGACGCCGGATGAGCGTGTCTTTGGTTCGTGCCGAGATCGCCGCATCCGCTTCGTGAGCGCGGGTCCCGATGGTGAGTTTGGCCGACTGTTCAGTCAAACCGGTCAGCCGCTGCCTGAGACCGATCTTGAGCGTAAGAAGACTCGTGACAACATCGTGAGCTACGAATGACCCATCGATACCGCCCATCCTTGCGCGCGTTCACGCTGGCCGAGCTGCTGGTCGTGATCGGCATCATCGCGGTGCTGGCGGTGCTCACGAGCGTGAGCGTGCAGCGCATCGCCAAGGATGCGCGGCTCGCCGGGGCGACCAACGCCGTCATCGCCCAGTTGGGTACGGCGCGCGCGATCGCGATCCGGGACAATGCTTCGGTCATCGTGACGTTTCGTCCGGTACTCGTAGACCCGCCTATTCGAGATGCATCAGACAACGTGATCTCGCCCGGCAATCCGCAGAAGGGGCAGGTGACCGAGGTCGTGATCGGCAAGGCCACGGGGCGGCTAGTGGTACTTGACACTCAGTCTTTTGAGACGTTCGGTGAGCAGTTCGTGCCGGTACCGGGAACGGCCGCTCGCCGGCTAGCTCGGGGCATCAGAGTTGCCGGTCCAGCCGACTACGGCGGGACGCTTCCGAAGTGGTACGTGATGCCGGAGTTTGCGAACGCCGAGGTTGGTAGGGGTTTTTGTGTGTGCTTCGGCCCAGATGGCGGTCTGTTGACTCGAAACCCGAGAATCCCGGGCAATGTCCAGGCAGCGTTCGAGGAGGGACAACCCGACTCGAATTCCGTGACGCTTGTTGCGCCGTGGTTCGATATCGACCAAGACGGCCTCGCGGAAGCGGGAGTCGGGGCAGTGACCTTTCCGGGGACATGGTCAACCTATCGTGACTTCCAAGAGGAACCACTCCTGGGATACTGCACCATGCTGGCGGTGTACGATTACGAGGACGCGGTTGAACGTGGCGATCCGACCGAGTGGCAATCCAGTGGGAGCGCGACTGTAGAGCCTCAGCTTTTTAAAGTGTTCTTCGATGCGTACGTCCCGCAGTTCGGGGACTTCATCGGGTTCAATCGCTGGACGGGCGTGGCCCGGGCGGTGGACCAATGAGCCGTCGCGCCTTCACGCTGGTCGAGGTCCTGCTGGCCGTGTTCATCCTGGGCATCGGGATCATCAGCGTGAGTGCGCTGTTCCCGGCGGGCATCGTGCAGCAGCGCGCCTCCAACGATGATGCGCTCGGGCCCGTGGTGGCGCAGCACGCCATGGGCGTGATCCGCAGCAAGGTCGGGCAGGATGACTT
>CAMDAQ010000122.1 GCA_945888705.1 Singulisphaera sp. GP187 | reverse complement strand
CCGATCTGCTCGACCTGTCCGCGCCCGCCGCAGCTGACGCACTGCTTGGGCTTGGTGCCGGGCTTGGCGCCGCCGCCGCCGCAGGTGGCGCAGACGTCGAGCCGGGAGAAGGCGACTTCCACGTCCTTGCCCGTGAGCACGTCGGCGAGTTCGATCTCGACCTGCTCTTCAAGGTCATACCCGCGCGCAGGACCGCGTCGAGCGCGTTGCCGGCCACCGCCGAAGAGCTCGGCGAACATGTCCATGATGTCGTCCGGGCGCATCCGGTTGAAGTCGTGGCCGGGTGTGCCGCGAAGGCCTGCGTGGCCGTGTTGGTCGTAGCGCGCGCGCCGCTCGGGATCGCCAAGGACTTCGTAGGCCTCGGCACAGGCCTTGAACTCGGCTTCGGCCTGCGCATCGCCAGGGTTGCGGTCGGGGTGCCACTTCATGGCGAGCCGCCGATACGAGCGCTTGATCTCGTCGCCGTTGGCGGCGCGTTCGACGCCGAGGACCTCGTAGTAGCAGCGTTCGACGGCCATGTTGGCTCCGCTTCAGCCACCGACGGCGGCGGCGATGGAACTGAAACGGGGGGCCGGGGCCACGCGGACCGAGGCCCCCCGAGACGCACACGTGATCAGCTGACGCCGCCCTCGACCGGGGTGGCGTCGTCCTTGAGCTCGGTCACGAGCACATCGGTCGTCAGCATGAGGCCAGCCACGCTCGCTGCATTGAGCAGCGCCGTGGTGGCGACCAGCGACGGATCGATGATGCCGTTCTTGACGAGGTCGGTGAACTCGCCCGTGCCGGCGTTGTAGCCGTAGCCGCCCTGGCCGGTGAGCACCTTCTCGATGGTGACGTCGCCGTCCTGACCGGCGTTGGTCGCGATCTGCCAGCTCGGAGCGCGCAGGGCATCGGCCACGATGTCGAAGCCGAAGGCCTCGTCGCCGTCAGCCTTCTTGCGGCTGGCCTTGACGGCTGCGATCGCGCGCAGGAACGCCACGCCGCCACCGGGCACGTAGCCCTCCTTGGCGGCTGCACGGGTCGCGTGCAGGGCGTCGTCGACGCGGTCCTTCTTCTCCTTCATGGCGATCTCGGTGGGAGCGCCGACGGAGATGATGGCCACGCCGCCGGTGAGCTTGGCCTTGCGTTCCTGCAGCTTCTCGCGGTCGTAGTCGCTGGTGCTCGCCTCGAAGAGCGCATCGATCTGCGCGACGCGGGCCTCGAGTTCCTTCTTCTTGCCGGCGCCCTCGACGACGGTGGTGTCGTCCTTGGTCACCACGATGCGACGCGCCTTGCCGAGTTCGGACAGCGTGATGTCGGCCAGATTGCGGCCGAGGTCCTCGCTGATGAACTGTCCGCCGGTGAGCACGGCGATGTCGCCGAGCATGGCCTTGCGACGGTCACCGAAGCCGGGGGCCTTGACCGCGCAGACCTGCAGCACGCCACGCAGGCGGTTGACGACGAGCGCCGCGAGGGCCTCGTTCTCGACTTCCTCGGCGATGATCAGCAGGGGCTTGCCGTCGGTCGCGATCTTGTTGAGCAGCGGAAGCAGGTCGGGCAGGTTCGAGATCTTCTTCTCGTAGACCAGCACGTAGGCGTTCTCGAGCACGCACTCGGCCTTCTTCGGATCGGTCATGAAGTAGGGCGAGAGGTAGCCCTTGTCGAACGCCATGCCCTCGACGTAGTCGAGCGTGGTGCTGGCGGACTTACCTTCCTCGACCTCGACCACGCCTTCGGCGCCGACCTTGTCGATCGCCTCGGCGATCAGCACGCCGATCTCGGTGTCGTGGTTGGCGCTGACGGTGGCGACCTTCTGCAGGTCAGCCTTGCCGCGCACCTTCTGGGCCGAGGCGGTGATCGCATCGGCCGCGGCACGGGCGGCGGCGTTGATGCCACGCTGGACGGCCACGGCGTTGGCGCCGCTGGCGATGAACTTGAGGCCGCCGTTGAAGATCGCGGCGGTCAGCACGGTGGCGGCGGTGGTGCCGTCACCGGCGACGTCGGCGGTCTTCTTGGCGACCTGCTGCACGAGCTTGGCGCCCATGTTCTGGAACGGGCCCGGCAGGTCGACTTCCTTGGCCACGCTCACGCCGTCCTTGGTGACGTGCGGGTTGCCGAAGGACTTCTGGATCACCACGTTGCGGCCGGTGGGGCCCATGGTGACGGCGACGGCCTGGGCGATCGCATCGACGCCTTGCTTGAGTTCGGCGTGCGCGGCCGAGGAGAACTTCATCTGCTTCTGTGCCATGTCTGGGTTCCTTTGGGTTGCGGCTGGTTCAGCCTTCGATCACGCCGAGCAATTCGCTCTCGCGGATGATCAGGTGCTTGACGTTCTTGATCTCGACTTCGGTGCCGGCGTACTTGCCGAAGAGGACGGTGTCGCCCTTCTTGACGCCGGGCTGCATGCGCTCGCCGGAGTCGAGCAGCTTGCCGGGGCCGATCGAGACGACCTTGCCCTGCATGGGGCGCTCCTTGGCGCTCTCGGGAAGGAAGAGGCCACTGGCGGTCTTGGTTTCGGCATCGAGGGGCTTGACGACGAGTCGGTCTTCGAGCGGACGGACGGTGGACATGATGGTGTGCTCCTTGCGGTGGTGTCGTGAGGTGTTCTGGTGATGGATGGTGACGGGATCGGGGCTCAGAAGCCCATGCCGCCGCCGTGATCGTGGTCATGGCCGTGGTCGTGGCCGGCGCCTTCGTCCTTGGGCTTGGGGGCCTCGACGATGATGCAGTCGGTCACGAGCAGGAGGCTCGCGACGCTTGCTGCGTTCTGCAGCGCGGTGCGATCGACCTTGGCCGGCGTGAGCACGCCATCCTTGAGCAGGCAGCCGTAGGTGCGGGTGAGGGCGTTGAAGCCTTCGGTGCCCTTCATCTCGGTGACCTTGGCGACGACGACGGAGCCCTTCTCGCCGGCGTTGTCGGCGATGGTGCGCAGCGGCACCACGAGCGCTTCGCGTACGGCATCGACGCCGAACGCCTCGTCGCCTTCGAGCGAGTCACGCAGCTTCTTCAGGGTTGGGACGGCACGCACGAAGCTCGTGCCGCCGCCAGCCACGACGCCCTCGGCGACCGCGGCGCGGGTGGCGTGCAGTGCATCCTCGATGCGGCTCTTCTTCTCCTTGAGCTCGGTCTCGCTGTGCGCGCCGACCTTGATCTGCGCGACACCGCCGGCGAGCTTGGCCAGGCGCTCCTGGAGCTTCTCGCGGTCGTAATCGCTGTCGGTGCGCTCGATCTCGGCGCGGATCTGCGTGCAGCGGCCCTCGATGGCCTTGGTGCTGCCGGCGCCTTCGACGATGGTTGTGTTCTCGCTGGTGATCTCGAGCTTCTTGGCCTGGCCGAGCTGCTTGATCTCGATCTTGTCGAGCTCGATGCCCAGGTCCTTCATGATGGCGGTGCCGCCGGTGAGGATCGCGATGTCTTCGAGCATGGCCTTGCGGCGATCGCCGTAGCCGGGTGCCTTGACGGCGCAGACGTTCAGGACGCCGCGCATCTTGTTGATGACCAGCGCGCTCAGCGCTTCGCCCGTGACGTCCTCGGCGATGATGAGCAGTGGACGCTTGGCGGCGACGACCTTCTCGAGGAAGGGCACGAGCTTGGTGATCGAGTCGATCTTGTCCTCGTAGACCAGGACGAGCGCCTTGTCGAGCGTGGCGGTCATCTTCTCGACGTTGGTGACGAAGTTCGGGCTGAGGTAGCCGCGGTCGAACTGCATGCCTTCGACGACGTCGACGTAGGTCTCGAGACCCTTGCCTTCCTCGACGGTGATCACGCCGTCCTTGCCGACCTTCTCGAAGGCATCGGCCATGATGGAGCCGACCTCTTCGTCGTTGTTCGCGCTGATGGCCGCGACGGCCGCGATGCCGCCCTTGATCGAGCTGACCGGCTTGGCCATGTCGCGGATCGTCTCGGTGACGCTGCTGACGGCCTTGCGCATGCCGCGCGCGACGGAGTTGGCATCGGCGCCGGCGGCCACGTAGCGCAGGCCGCAGCGGAAGAGAGCTTCGGCGAGGACCGTGGCGGTGGTGGTGCCGTCGCCCGCGTCATCGCTGGTCTTGCTGGCGGCTTCCTTCACGAGCTTGGCGCCCATGTTCTCGACCTTGCAGCGGAGCTCGATCTCTTCAGCCACGCTGACGCCATCCTTGGTGACGGTGGGACCGCCCCAGCTCTTGTCGAGGACCGCGTTGCGGCCGCGGGGGCCAAGGGTGCTCTTGACGGCCGAGGCGAGTTTCTCGACGCCGGCGAGAAGGCTCTTGCGGGCGTCGACGTCGAAGGTCAGTTCTTTCGCTGCCATGATTCAGGGTCTCCAGTTGGGTGGTCCGTGCGCGGGCTCGCCCGCGGCGCCGGGGGTCAGGCAATCTGCGTGCCAATTGGCACGAATTCGGGTTGGTCAATGGGGCTGAGTCGACAAAATTGGCTTCTGAGAGTCATTATTATTGGCCGCGTCGAAGGAAGGGCTCCTGTCCTCGCTCCGCTGCCAAGTCGGCAGCGGTCAGTCGGGCCGCGGGTCGTCGGTCAGGACTTCGTGCAGCGGCAGCTGGAGGGCCATCAGGCTGCGGGCCACCCAGATCGAGTTCGCCGCTAGGTACAGCATGCCCAAGGTCTGCAGGCCCCCGACGACCAGCATCATGACCCGCACCATCTCCACCCAGTCGAAGTGCTGTCGGTGGATGAAGACCGCCTCGGCGGTGGCCAAGGCCAGGAGCACCAAGCCTGCCAAGCCAAGGAGGTCAAGGTCCTGACGGGCCAAGTGCGCTTCGCGGTAGGTCCGGCTGCGCCGACCGAGCACGGCGAAGGCGCGGCGCAAGCCCAGTGCGACCATGCATGCCAGGCCCGCCTCGGCGGCGAGGCACGCGATCGACCACCCGCGGCCGACCAAGGGTGGCGTGACGATCGACAATTCGCCGGCGATGCGCAGGGCATCGATCGCCAGCCACGCGGGGAGGCACCAGAGCGCACGGGGCACGACGGCTCCATACTCGCGCGCCAGCACATCGTCGCGCCGGGCGGACATGAGCCATGCACCGATGCATGCCGCGAGCAGTCCCACGACACCCGTGATCGAGGCCACGAGCGTGGCCATGCGCGGCGTTTGCGGTGCGCCCTCGGCGACAAAGGTGAGGGCGCGCGCGGCACCCGAGGGACCGCTGAGGCAGGTCCACCAGAGCGTGAGCGCCACGCAGCAGAGCGCCAGTCCGATCGCCACCGACCATGGATGGCGCAGGCGGAGCAAGCCTCGCACGCCCGCATCCGTGCACTCGACCAGCGTGGTCATGATCGGCGTGCCGCACTCGGGGCATCGTTCCCAGGCTGCAACTCCCTTCAGGTCATGACGGCATGATCGACAGGGCAGGTGGATCCCGATGCGCACGGACATGGAAGAAGCCTAGCGCAGCTACACTCGCCACAGCATGGCACCCGTGCAGAAGCTGCGCGACACGATCGGCACGGCGTACCTGGGCAATCGCCAGGCCGTCGATCGCCTGGTGACCTGCTTGCTCGCGCGCGGCCATGCCTTGATCGAGGATGTCCCGGGCGTGGGCAAGACCACGCTGGCCAGTGCGCTCGCCCGCAGCCTGCAGTGTTCGTTCGGGCGCGTCCAGTGCACACCTGACCTCCTGCCGAGCGACGTCACGGGCGCGAGCGTCTTCCTGCGCGACCGCGGCCAGTTCGAGTTCCGGCCGGGCCCGGTCTTCGCGAACATCGTGCTCGCCGACGAGGTCAACCGTGCCACGCCGCGCACGCAAAGCGCCCTGCTCGAAGCGATGGGCGAGGGTTCGGTCACGGTCGAGGGGATCACCCACCGGCTGCCACAGCCCTTCATGGTGGTGGCCACGCAGAATCCTTATGAATTCGAGGGCACCTACACGTTGCCCGAGAACCAGCTCGATCGCTTCCTCATGCGCGTGACGCTGGGCTACCCAAGCCCCGACGACGAGAGCCGCGTGATCCAGCAGCAACCATGGCGCACGGCGCTGCCGTCGATCGAACCGGTCATGGATGCCGCCGGCGTGCTCGCGATGCAGGACGAGGTCGACCGCATCCGGCTCGCGCAGCCGCTCGTCGATTACATCATCGCGCTCGCGTCGGCCACGCGCGAGCACGAGGAACTGCAACTGGGCGTGAGCCCGCGCGGTGCGCTCGCGCTCGCGCAAGTCGCGCGTGCCACGGCCTACATGG
>CAMDAQ010000121.1 GCA_945888705.1 Singulisphaera sp. GP187 | reverse complement strand
CTGACCCGCTGCGATCACACCGACTGCAGCGTTCCGCGAAGCATCGCAGCCGCGGCATGCGCCTGCGCTGCGGCCAAGGTCAGTTCGTCAGGCGAACCCAGCAGCCGAGCAAGGCACAGCGCCAAGCCGTTGACCCCCGGCTCTGGCGGCGCAAGCATCCACGATGCTGTCGACGAGGGGTGTTGCGCAAGACATGCGGTTCCCGCCGCGGCGAACGGCACAAGGCACTCCGGCACATCGACCTGCGTGGCAGCCGTGCAGGAGCCATCGATGGTCGGTGCTGCCACGGCGACGGATGCATGCGCGGCAATCGACGCGAGCGCGGCTTGGTCCTCAAGCACGATGAGTGCATCGCCCAAGTGCATGTCACGAGCGAGCGCTCGAGCACGGTCCATGCGGGCTGCACCCGGCGCAACCACGACGCGCGCTTGGCGGCCAAGCAGCGAAAGCCGAGCAACCACCTCGACCGCCATCAAGGCACAGGTCGACGAGGCAGGCTCGCCGCACCAAAGCACCAGCGGCGCACCGGGCTCCGGGCTCCACGATGATGGCGGCACGGCATGCCACGCGGTCGGCGCTCGTTCCGCGTACGCCACGCCATCAGGAACGCCGAGAGGCCACTCGCCCCAAGCCACCACGCGGCCATGACCGTGGGTCCAGCGGGCCAGGCGCCGCGCGCTTGGACGGCCCCCGATGAGGCGGCCGGCATCAAGACCAGCCGCGCGTGCGTGCTCCGTGGCGGTGCCCACCGCCACGATGCGCTCAGGATCGACCGACTGCGCGTTCAACGATTCGACGATCGACCGCAACCGCGTGGGGCGGACCGAGCCGGGAGTCCCGAGATCGACGAGGTGCAGCGTCACTACCGATCCTGCGCACGCTGGCGGGGCGCCTGGAGCGAGCCGCCGAGCGGCCGATCCTCGTGCTCGTAGAAGAGCTCGGCGATGTCGGTGGCCAGCTGCATGGCGAGCTGGTCCTCGATCTGGCGCCGTCCGGAGGTGGAGACGTACATCGACTGCGGCGGCTCGCGCAGCTCGGACTCCACGAGGTGGCCGTTGTCGTCGCCGGGGAAGATGCGGGTCTGGTCCTCGAGATCGAGCACCTTCACACGCACCGTGGCACCCGGCCGCGGGCTCGCGCCATCCACGCTCAGCGTGAACCGGTCGACCACCACGTAGATCACCTGCTGCACGTTCATCGCACGGCCGATCGACTCGATGCTCGAGCGGTTGCCTTGCGCATCGCTGCGCCGCGCGAGCTGGATGGCATCGGCGCAGCTGACGAGCTCGGTCACCTTGCCCTCGTCGAAGAGGAGCCGCTCGGTGCGGTCCGCGACTTCGGCACGAAGGGCCACGCGCGTCATGCGGTTCTTCGGATCATCGATGAAGACGAGCGTGCGCTTCTCGGGAAGCTCGAAGACCGCAGGCTGCTTCGGCGGTCCCTCGATGATGTAGGTTGCCGGGATGATGATGTTGCACGCCGACGACAGGCACGGCATGGCCAGCGCGAGGATGGCGATCCAGCGGCGCATCATCGAACGCGGTCCGGGTACTTGTCTTCGAGGTGGTCGTAGAAGAGCCAGCCGGCCTTCTCGACGAAGACCTTTTGCAGTCCAAGTTCGACGCTGCGCTCGGTCGCGCTTTCGCGGCCAAGGTTTTCCAGGTCGGGGAACTTGCCCATGATGTTGAACTCGGCGGCGTAGGCATCGGGATCAAGGCCATCGTGCTCGACGATGCCCACGTTGGCCGCAGCAAGACCATCCCACAGCCAGCGGTTACCCGGCGGATTCAGGCGGTACTCGTAGAGATCCACCACCACGAGCCGTTCGACGTCGAGTTCCTGCGCGATCTTGCCCAGGGGCATCGCGGGCCACGAGGGGTTCTGGTGCTGCCAGGCGAGCGCCACCGTCGGGTCAAGCACGCGCACGCCGTGCACATTCTTGCGGATGGTGAACGCCAGGTTGAGCGCGACGTTCGCCATCGCCGTCGGGTGCTCGTACGCGGTCTGCATGTCGACCTGGAGCAGCACCGCGACCGTGCGGTTCTCCAGGCCGTCGTACTTGGCGAGGACCTCGATCTTCTTGAGCGACTCGATGTTGTCGCCCACGGCACTGGCCACGCCGAAGACCCAGCAGCCCCCCAAGGGCAGGCAGGCAAGGCAGAGGGTGACGATGGCCAGGGGTCTCAGCACGTTCAGATCCATCCCTTCAGGCGAGCGGTCGTGAGGAGCCACGAGGCGAAGGCGATGGAGCCGATGGTCCACCACCCCGCTCGGCCGGGACTCCGGCAGAGCCAATAGCCTAGCCGACTCCCCGTGGCTGCTCCAAGCAACCCAAGGATCGCCGTGGCGGTCGCGAGGACCGCCAGCAGGAACCCCATCGGTTGCGTGCGCAGCGACGCGACGAGATCGCCCGCGGCGGCGTGCGCGAACGCGGTCGTCATGCCGCAGGATGGACACGTGATCCCCATGGCCGTGGGCCAGGTGCAGGTGGGCATGCCCAGCTGCACGTGCGTGCCAAGGCCCGACGGATCGGCGCGCAGGAACGCCGCAACAACCACGGGCGCAGCGGCCACGAGCCCGATGACAAGCGAGGTGAACCGCTCGCGAGGCGAGAGCCGTGCATCGAGGATGGGCTGTGCGAGCGCCTCCATTCACGGACTGTAGCGCGGGCGCTCGCTAGCCTTGCGCCATGCAGCGACCGAACCGTTGGTGCGATGGCCATCTTGATCTTGCGTACCTCGCCCTGCATGGCCACGACCTGCTCGCCGAGGTGGCCGACCCTGCGGCGCGATGCGTGAGCCTGCCGGCCTTGGCTCGCGGGCGCGTGACGACGGTGCTGGGCACGATCTTCACGGAGCGCGGTGCCGAAGGCCAAGGAACGCCGTGGGGCTACGACGCGAACGATGCCCAGAGTGCCTTCGACGCCGGCGTGCGCCAGCTCGAGTGGTACGAGTCGATGGAGCGCGCGGGACATCTGCGCATCGTCCGCACGGCCGCGGACCTTGATGCCAACGCCCCCCTGCGCGTGGTCCTGCTCATGGAGGGCGCCGATCCGATCCGCTCGCCCGAGGACGTGTCGTGGTGGCACGCGCGAGGCGTGCGCGTGGTCGGCCTGACGTGGGCGCTCGGCTCGCGCCATGCCGGCGGCAACGCGGC
Source organism: Singulisphaera sp. GP187 (assembly GCA_945888705.1). GTDB lineage: Bacteria > Planctomycetota > Phycisphaerae > Phycisphaerales > SM1A02 > SYIB01. The sequence goes on along the minus strand of CAMDAQ010000121.1, from coordinate 3,155 downwards.
TCATGGTGGGCTCACCGCGCTCGGTCGCGAGACCGTGGCGGCGCTCGATGAGCACCGGGTGCTTCACGACGCGAGCCATCTCGCGGATGCAGCGTTCGATGACCTGCTGGCGTGTACTCCGCGGACGGTCGTGGCCAGCCACAGCAATTGCCGTGCGCTTGCCGACGAGCGCCAACGCCACCTGCGCGACGACCAGATCGCCGTGATCGCCGCGCGCGGCGGCGTGATCGGGCTGAACCTCTACGGCTCATTCCTGGCGCACGGGCGCGAGGCAACGCTCGGTGATGCGCTGGCGAACGTCAAGCACGCGGCGTCGATCGCCGGGCGCGATCGATGCTGTCTCGGCAGCGATCTCGACGGTGGCTTCACGCCGATGCAGGTACCCACGGGCGTGCGCGCCCCCGATCAGTTCGATGCCCTAGATGCCGGACTTGCCGACGCGGGCTGGACCAACGCCGAGCGCGAGAACTTCGCGTGGGCTGCATGGGATCGCACGCTGCGCGCGACGTGCCTTGCGTGAACGACGCGCCGACGAGTGCAGCAGGCAGCACGCAGGTCGTTCAGCCGCCTAGCCCCGCGCTCTGCTCGTCGTTCAGGTCGATGCGGCGCCGCTGGCCGGCCACCTCGACGCCAACGTGCAGCAGGATGCCGGATCCGTGGAGCGGTACCGCCAGCCGCGCTTCGTCGAGCACCAGGTGATCGACCATCTCGGGAACCGAGACATCCTTCAGGTCGACCACGGCCGAACTGAGCAACGACCAGTTCGAGGTGCACCAACTGCGAGCGACGCGCAGGTCGCGCGTGGTGGCATCGGTGCTCAGGAGATGGAGTCGGCCATGCATGTCGATGGCCAGCTCGACATGTGAGGCATTCGCGGGACGAATGCGCAGGCCGACGAACTCGGGGAACCAGGCGAGCAGGCTGCTGCGCGGTGCATCGGCACGCGCGCTGCGCTGGGCGGCGAGATCGGGATCGACATAGGCAGGTGCAGTGGCCATGACGGGCTCCTTGGACGGCGGGGTGACAGGTGGCGGCGGATCGACCGGAAGGTTGACGGCTGGTTGGAAAGGCGCGGGCGCGTCGAAACGCGAGGCCACGGCGCGCAGCGCATCGCAGAGCTGCACGGCGACCTCGGCGAAGTCCGCGCGCGTGCGCGATCGAATCTCGACGGTGACCACCCCCTCAAGGCGATCGACGCGCTCGATCGAGCCGCACCATCGCACGGGCGTGTAGAGCTGGCCATCGGCCCACTGGCTGAGCCCGCCGGCGGCCGCCGCGCCCACTTCCTGCGATGCGGCGACCGTCACCACATGCACGGGCCGTCCGGTCACGGGCACGGCTTCGAGCTTGGACGAAAGCTCCTGCAGCTTCACGCGCGCCGCAGCCTTGGCGGCCTCGTCGCACCCCGTGAGCAGGACCAGTTCGGTCGAGGGGATCAGGCAATCGCTCGCGGCGTAGCCATCGGGCAAGGACACGATCCAACGCCGGACCACGCGGCATGCATCGGGCAGCCCCTGCTCCGCCACCGCCACGCTGCGACCTTCGGCGTGGAAGAGGTCCACGCGCATGCGCTGGTCATCGAACCGCACCAGGCCGGTCGGGCCATCGGTCCGGGCCAGTCGCTCGGCGAGCTGCGCGAGCCAGATGCCGGACATCGACGGCAAGTTGCCGCAGAGCGCGACCAGCACGGCGGCATCGGGAAGCCGTGGCGAGGCGCCGGCGCCGATCGGCCCGGCCGGCTCGGTCGCGCCCATGAAGTGCGCCGCCAGGTCCTGGTAGGTCGATCGCGTGCTCATGGCCTTGCCTCCTGGGCCGCGGCTGCAGCATCGACCGCCCGCAGCGATCGCATGCGCTCGACGACATCGAGCGCGCGCGCACTCACCTGCGGGGCCTGGCGCGCCGATGCGGGCAAGGCCTCGCTGATCGCCTCGTACTCGGGCTCGGGGCTCTCGTCCATGGCGCGCGCCGCGCGCTGCGCCCACGCTTCCTGCGTGCGCTGCATCGCCGGCGGCGACTCGACCAGCCATGCCGCGAGCGCCTTGAACTCGGCGGCGGCATCGCTTGAGGGCGCGAACTCGGTGATGGGCTGGCCGAACGAGACGGCCTCGCGGAGCACTTCGTGATGACGGATCGCGCGCGGCGCGACACGCCCGGGGAACTTGCGCTGCAGCGCGCCGAGGATGTCCGCGCTCAGGTTGGTGCCGTCGCGGTGCATCGTCGGCAGGATGCGCAGCGTGACCGCGCGCTCCATGCGCGCGACGGCCGCATCGAGCAGCGCCACCTGGCTCTCGGCGCCCTTGAGCGCAAGGAACCCGGTCTCGACCGGCACGATGAGCTCGTCGCAGGCACGCACCGCATTGAACGTCAGCAGCCCCGCGGTCGGCGGACAATCGATCAGGCACCAGTCGAAGCGTGGGGCCATGACATCGAGCAGCTTCGAGAGCCGGCGGTCGCGATCGTTCGCGCGCAGCAGCGGACCGCTCGACTCGAGGCGCGACATGCGCAGGTGGCTGGGCGCGAGCCAGACGCCCTTGACCGGCTCCCACAGCAGGCCCGACTGCACGAGCGGCGACCCAGCCCCCTGCTCGAGCACATCACCGACGCAGTGCTGGATGCGGTCCGCCGGCACGCCGAGCGAGACCGCGCAGTGCGACTGCGGATCGAGATCGACGAGCAGCACGCGCACGCCCTGCGCGGCGAGCACCGCAGCGAGGTTCACGGCCGTGGTCGTCTTTCCACAGCCGCCCTTCTGATTGACAATGGCCGAAACTCGCATCCTTGCTCCAGAGGCCTCCACCATCGCACGGCCATGCATCCTGCACGGCGTTGAGCGAGGTGGGAGAACTGTAACGCAGGTTGCACGGGATGAGGCAGCAATCGCCCGGGGAATCAGGGCGCGATCACGCCGCCCCGACGGCCGACCAACCGGCCATCACGGCCTCCTCGGGCGGGGCTTCGACCAAGCCGGCGCCCACGGAGCCCCCGGGCAGAACGAGCACCAAGCCCTTGCCGGCGCGCTTCTTGTCGAGCTCCATGCACCGCCGAAGCGTGGCGGCCGAGTCCGGCGACGGAACCAGGTCCTGCAGCCTCGTCGGCAGCCCGACACGCTCCAGAAGCGCTTGCAGGGACTCGACCTGCGCGTGCCGGACGCGACC